>MIEI01000093.1 GCA_002095305.1 Pantoea brenneri | reverse complement strand
ATCGGTGGCGGTAGGCTGCGTCCCGCCGCGCTGGAAGCAGACCGGTCCCGGCAGCGAACCGGCGCTGTCCGGTCCCATCTGCAGCACGCCCTGGCCGTCGATCCATGCCAGTGAACCGCCGCCCTGCCCGACCGAGGTCACGGCAACCGACGGAATAAAGATCGGGAAATCACCAATGATTTCGCCGTTGCCCTGCGCCACCTTGCCATCCACAATCACCGCCACGTCGGCACTGGTGCCGCCGATATCGAGGCTGAGAATTTTGTCGAAACCGCAGGCGCTGGCGAGATAACTGGCCCCGATCACTCCGGATGCGGTCCCGGAGAGTACCATCTGTACGCACTCGCGTTTCGCCTGCTCAATGCCCATCACGCCGCCATTCGATTTGGTAATGCGCGGCGGGGGCTTCACCCCGATACGCTGCAGCGCCTGCTCAAACGATTCGAGGTAGTTGATCACCATCGGCTGGACATAGGCGTTGATGGTGGCGGTGATGGTGCGTTCGTATTCACGAATGATCGGCCAGATATCGGCCGAACAGGAGGTCAGCAGCTCGGGTGCCACTTCGTCAATAATCGCTTTAACGGCAGCTTCATTGTGCCGGTTGCGGTAACTGTGCAGCAGCGAAACCACAATGCCCTGACAGCCCGCCGCCCGCGCCTGCGCGATCGCATCCAGCACGCTTTGACGATCGACCGGTTGCAGCACGTTGCCGTGACAGTCGCTGCGTTCGCGGATAGCAAACACCCGATCGCGGCTAATCAGCGGTGCGGGACGCCGCGAGAAGAGGTCATGGATATGCGGAATTTTCAGCCGTGCCAGCTCCAGCACATCGCAGAAGCCTTCGGTGGCAAACAGCGCCAGCCGAACGCCGCGGCGCTGGATCACCGCGTTGATTCCGACCGTGGTGCCGTGGGTAAAATAGCCAATCTCTGTCGGTTCAATGCCATCACGCTGCTGAAACTGCGTCAGCCCGTTGACGATTTCGCTGCCCGGCCGATCCGGGCGCGACAGGACTTTGAGGGTATGAATCTGATTGGTTTGCTGATCAAGCACGGCGAAATCGGTAAAGGATCCGCCAATATCCACGCCAACGCGGTATCGCATCTCAGGGTAACTCCGGAGTCAGGAGGGAGGAAATTCCATCAGCGTCTGCGGATCTTGCACCACACGCCAGCCAAGTCGCTGGTAGACCTGATGGGCATCACGGGTTGACAGCATCCAGCGGTGCACCGTTTGCAGTTCGGGATGTTCACGGACGCAGGCGGCCAGCCAGCTGCCCAGCCCGTGCCCACGCCAGTTTTCATCGATCATCACATCACACAGCCAGCCAAAACGGGTGTAGTCAGTAATCAGCCGGGCGAAACCGATCTGCGCCTGCTGGTGATAGAGGCCAAACGGCAATGATCCGGCAATCGCCCGCTCGGTTTTGGCCCGCGGCTGACCCTGCGCCCAGTAGGACTTTTCAGCCAGCTGGCGATGGATCCAGTCAAGGTCCAGCTGCTGGCGCGCGGTGGACACGGTGAACGCATCACGTTGCCAGTGCTGGTCAGCAATGATTAATGAACTCATGACAACTCCTTGTATCGGTTGAAAACAGTGTAAAAGGGTTTGCGAAACGGTTAAGACCGTAGCGTGCATCAGAAGGTGTTGTAGCGCCTGAATTTCAGCGGCGAAAGAAATTTTATGCTGTGCGCCGGATTCCCGCTGCTGGCATGACCGGCCATCAGTTTCACTGTGGCGCGTCGACGCAGAAAACAGGGCTAAAATGACGGACGCGTTGGCGGGGGTAAATCAGAACGGGAAATGCGGGGTTAAATAACAGGCACGTTGGCGAAGGCAAATCTGAACAAGGAACGCGGAGAATATGCCGTTAAGCCGCAGTCATGACCAGCGGCGGGATCGTTACTGACAGTGCAGCTGCCCCGCCTTCCCTGGGATGAGGGAAAGCGGGGATGAGCGATCACAGACCGCCCGCTACACACCAAACTCGACCGAATTTTGTTTACCGATCAGCGATCGTAACGGCACGCTGCTTTTCATGATCGGTGACTTAATAACGATATAGCTGAAGTACTTATCGATGCCGATCTGTGCGTCGAGCATCTTCTCAATCACTTCCTGGTAATGTTCAATGCTGCGGGTAATAAAGCGCAGCAAATAGTCGTAACCGCCGGTGATCAGATGGCACTCCATCAGTTCATCCACGTCGCGCATCGCACTTTCGAATTTCATAAAGTCTTCGCGACGATGACCGGAGAGAGTCACTTCGGTAAATACCGTTACCGAATCGGTGATCCGCGTCAGGTTAATATGCGCTTCATAGCCGGTGATAAAGCCCGCCTGTTCCAGACGCTTGACCCGTTGCAGACAGGGGCTGGGGGAAAGGCCTACCGCATCGGCGAGGTTAACGTTGCTGATACGGCCATCTTTCTGGAGTTGCACCAGGATATTGATGTCGATGCGGTCAAGTTTCATTAAGCCGTTCATAGCACCCCTCATTGTCAGAGCTATCCCAGTAGGCGTAATTGTTGCAGGCAGTCTGGGCACGAACAGCGCGGAACAACCGGAGCGTACCAGGTAGTACGGGAGGATTGTGAGCACTGCCCAGGTTCAGACTGACAAATGAAATAGCCTAATGGGATAGGCTCTTAATCAAATGTGCAGAACCTCCCGAAGGTATAACACGCTTTACGGTAAACGCGCCAGCGCTAAGCAGTGGTTATACCAGCGGGAGATTTTCAAATTACTTTAACAATATCAATGAGGAAGCTCGACTTATCCTAACCGTCCCGTGGCACGGGCCAGGGCAATATCGAAGATATGCAACGCTTCTTCCAGTTGCGAGTCGGTGGTGACCAGCGGCGCCAGAAAGCGAATAGTATTACGATGCAGCCCACACTTAATCAGCAGCAAACCTTCCTGGCAGGCGCTATCCAGGATCTTCTGCGTCAGTGCCGCGTCGGGCCGTCCGGTCTCAAAATCCAGAATCTCTACCGCCTGCATAAAGCCGACGCCACGCACGTCACCGATGCAGGCATATTTATCCGCCAGCTGCCGCAGACGCGCATTGAGCTGTTCGCCAAGCTGGCAGGATCGCTGCAGCAGGTTGTCCTGCTCGAACAGGTCCAGTACCGCCAGCGCCGCGGCACAGGCCAGCGCATTGCCGCCATAGGTGCCGCCCAGCCCGCCGGGAGTCGGCGCGTCCATGATCTCTGCTTTACCGACTACGCCGGAAATCGGCAGGCCGCCGCCCAGACTTTTCGCCAGAGTAACCAGATCGGGTTTGATGTCGAGATGCTGGAAGGCGAACATCTTGCCGGTACGGCCAAAACCGGTCTGCACTTCATCACAAATCAACAGAATGCCGTGCTGAGCGGTGATGCGCCGCAGCGCCTGCATAAACGCCGGACCGGCCGGCAGGAAGCCGCCGTCGCCCTGCACCGGCTCGATAATAATTGCCGCCACCCGCTCCGGCAGGATCTGTACCGCAAACAGCTGATCCAGCGCTTTCAGGCAGTCCACTTCACTGATGCCATGCAGCGGATTAGGAAACGGCAGGCGATAGATATCGCCAGGGAACGGACCAAAATTCTGTTTATAAGGCGCAGACATGCCGGTCAGAGTGACACCCAGCAGCGTGCGGCCGTGAAAGGCGCCATCAAAGGCGATGATGCCGGGGCGCTGGGTATGCGCACGGGCGATCTTCACCGCATTTTCTACCGCTTCGGCACCGCTGGTGAAAAAGACGCTTTTGTACGCGTCGTCACCGCCCACCAGCTTGTTCAGCCGCTGGGCCAGCGTAATGTAGCCCGGATAGCGACCACCTGAAAACAGGCGTGGGACACCATGCCCAGCTGACGGGTGACGGCGTTGACCACCGCCGGGTGATTATGACCGACATTCAGCACGCCAATGCCGCCAACAAAATCGAGATAGCGATTGCCTTCTACATCCCACACTTCGCTGCCTTTGGCTCGTTCGATCACCAACGGATGTGCGGTGACCACGCCACGCGGCACGTTCTGCTCGCGTGCATCCAGTAACAGGCTGTTATCGGAGTATGCTTGCTGCTCTGCCATGACATTCTGCATTTTAAACCCTCATCCACGTAACGTTCGGTTGGCTCAAGTATCGCAACCCGTTGGTTTCTTACGCTGCCGTAATTCCGCAGGCAGCGGCATTTCCTGTCAAAATCCTGCTGCATTCAGCAGGGAAATTTCTCTGCCAGCGCCTGACGGATCAGCGCGACAAATACCTGAATGCCATGCGGAATCAGCGCATCATTAAAGTCATAGGCAGCATGATGCAGTGGCTTACTGGGGGCCGATCCCAGCCACAGATACGCGCCGGGACGCGCCTGCAGCATGAAAGCGAAATCTTCGGAAGTGAGCGCCGGCTGCGGTGCGACGTCAGTCGGGATGCCCGCCTGACTCAGCGCCTGCAGACAGAACTGCGCTTCGGCGGCACTGTTGATGGTCGCCGGGTAATAGCGGTGATAGCTGACCTCGGCACGCAGGCCGTGCGCGGCGGTGATGTGTTCTGCCATCTGGCGTAGCCGCGCTTCCAGCGTCGCCTGTGCCGCCGGGTTGAAGGTGCGAACCGTGCCGGTAAGGCTGGCTTCGGCCGGGATCATATTGTGCGAAAAGCCGCCCTGCATCCGGGTGACGGTTAACAACCCGGTTTCGCAGGGATCGAGCGCACGCGCCACCAGGGTATTGAGCTGCACCACCAGTTCACTGGTGGCCAGCAGGGTATCGCGTGTCAGGTGCGGTTGTGCTGCATGACCGCCACCGCCGAACACCCGGATATCAAAGCGATCGGCCGCCGCCATAATCGGCCCGGGCCGGGTTTGCACCGTGCCCAGCGGCAGTTGCGGCCAGTTATGAATGGCATAGACGGCGTCACAGGGAAAACGACTGAACAGCCCGTCGTCGATCATCGCCTTCGCCCCGGCCAGTCCTTCTTCGGCTGGCTGGAAAATAAAGCAGACGCTGCCATCAAAGGCGATATCGCGTGCCAGCACCTCCGCGGCCCCCAGCAGCATCACGGTGTGACCATCGTGACCGCAGGCGTGACTGACCTGCTCCACCTGACTTTTCCACGCCGCCTCCCCCTGATCCTGCATCGGCAGCGCATCCATATCGGCGCGCAGCCCGATCATGCGGGAGCTGGTGCCCTTTTTCAGCACCCCGACCACGCCGGTTTTACCGATGCCGCGATAGACCTCAATACCCTGCTGCTCAAGAAAGGCGGCCACGATATCGCTGGTGCGTTGCTCCTGAAAACCGATCTCCGGATGAGCGTGCAAATCACGGCGCAGTGCGACTAAAGCGTCCATTTTAATATCCTCGCGAGCGGTCAATCAGCCCGTGCAGCGGCTCCCCGCGCTGATAGCGCCGCAGGTTATCCAGCAGGGCGACAATGGCACTTTCGTTTTGAGTCTGGCTGGCGATGTGCGGCGTCAGCCAGATCGCCGGATGACGCCAGAAGGGATGCGACGGCGGTAACGGCTCCGGATCGGTGACATCAATCACCGCCGCGCGAAGCTGACCGCTCTCCAGTGCCAGCAGCAGATCGTCATGATTGAGCTGCGGACCGCGGCCAGCCTGCACCAGCGCGGCACCGTGCGGGAGCTGGTTAAACAGCGCGCTATTGAGGAGGCCGTGAGTCGTGGCGGTCAGCGGCAGCAGGCAGACCAGGATATCGCTGTGTGCCAGAAATTCGGCCAGCTGGTCGTCGCCGTGCCAGCAGCGTACGCCGCTAAACTGGCGTGGGGTCCGGCTCCAGCCGGCGCAGTCAAAACCCAGCGCCACCAACTGTCGCAATGCCGCCTGGCCCAGTTCGCCCATTCCCATTACCCCAACCCGCCGCTGCGCGGCTGGCAGCGCACTGTGCGCCTGCCACTGTTGCTGGCGTTGCTGCTGGAAATAGCGCGGCATATCCCGATGCAGGCCCAGCACCGAGAAGGTGACATATTCGACCATGCCCTGCGTCAGGCCCGGTTCAATCATCCGGATGACCGGCAAATCGGGCGGCAAGACGGTCAGGTCAAACTGATCGGCCCCTGCGCCAACTGAAAACAGCAGTTTCAGATTGGGGAAACAGGCGGCTATATCGTCGGGTGGCTGCCAGGCGATCAGCGCATCAACCTGATCCGGTTCACCGGTTTCGGGCCAGATATGCAGCGTAATGTCTGGCGCATGTTGTGCCAGCCAGCGCTGCCACAGCCGGCCACGTTCCGGCTCAGATTTATAGACGAGCTGCATCAGGCCATCGCCTGCGTCATCAGGCCAAACGCCTGCATTCCCTGCGGCGTCCACGGCGTGCCGCGTACCATGGTGGTCGGCGCGTCAACCTGTTCCACTCCCAGAGTGCTGAGCCAGGCGGCCAGCGGCAGGCTGGCATCGGTATCAATGCGCAGAAACTCCCCCTGCACGCCCTTCATCAGCGCGGCGACCAGCGTCTGCGCCAGCGGGAAATCATCGGCAATCACCGGACCAATCGCCCAGCCGTGACCAAAGCGGCGCAGGCTGGCGAAACCGTGGATCTGCCGATCGGCATCCTGTAACAGTACGGTCTGCGTGTCGCTGAGCAGATGATCAAACAGCGCCGGACGGTGCATCCCGTGCGCCTGATAATCCAGCGCCACCAGCGACGATTTGTCGGCTGCGCTGGCGCGGCGCAGTTCCAGTCCGGCAGGCACGGTGACCTGCGGTACGCTTAACAGTGCGCGGGTCTGATGCTGGCGGATCTCACCGCAGCTGACAAAACCGAGTTTTTCATACAGTCCTTTGCCCATTTCCGTGGCGTGCAGACGCACGTTGTAGCCGGGCAGTTTTTCCAGTTGCGCCAGCATCAGCTGTTTGCCGAGCCCCCGTCCCTGCTGCTGATTGTCAACGATCACCAGACCGACGGTGGCCGCCTGTTCGCCCCAGCGCCACAGCACGGCGCTGGCAATCAGTTTGCCCTGCTCCTCAATCACCGTGCCCTCACCTAGTTGCAACGCCAGCTGCCAGTCTTCGCGGCGATGCGGCCATTTCAGCGCCTGGGTCATCGCGTAGCAGTTATCGAGGTCATCTGGCGTCATTGCACGTAGCGTTATGCTCATCGGGTCTCCTTACATCATGCCGGGGGTTTCTAAGCCGCTGCCGTCAACCAGACGGCTGTAGCGATAAGGTCTGGGATCGACGATCGGGGTGGCGTCAGTGGCGAGATCGGCGGCCAGCCGTCCGGCACCCGGCCCGATGCCGAAGCCGTGCGCGCTATAGCCGGCTGATAACACCAGCCCGGGCAGTTTTGCCACGGTCGAAATCACCGGAATCGCGTCCGGGGTGCTGTCGATCATGCCGCCCCACGACTGTGCCAGCCGCAGATTAGCCAGCGCCGGATATTCCCGACGCATCGCCGCCAGCCCCTCTTCGACGATATGCGCATCCGCCGCCGGATCGAGAATTCGCATCCGCTCAAAGGGCGACATGCGGTCAAATTCCCAGCGTCCCATCGCTTCCGGACCACGGAAGAACGGGGTAATGCCGAGGTTGAGGGTGAGATTTTTACGCCGGCTTTTAAAGGTCGGATAGAACTGCCGGGCATAGCGCAGCCCCTGAGCCCCCGGCTCCAGCCGTCCCCGCCCGGAGACTGACACGGTGTAGCTGCCATCCAGCTGTGGCCGACAGGCGAAGCCCGGCGTGTAGAGCGGCATGGCAATCGCCTGCTCAATCGGCTGGGTGCGGAAGGCGGTGCCGATTACGTTGCCGAGCGGCAGATCGATACCGTGACGACGGCAGAACATCGAAGTCCAGGCACCCGCGGCACAGATTACCCGGCTGGTTTTAATCAGGCCGCGCTCGGTCCAGACGCCGCTGACCCGGCCTGCGGCAATATCCAACCCACGCACCGCACATTGCTGGAACACCAGCGCGCCGTGCTTCTGCGCTCCCATCACCAGGCCAGGTGCGGCAAGACGCGGTTCGGCATGGCCGTCGGTCGGGGATGAGACACCACCACGCCAGGCGGTGGTGCTGCCAGGCGTCATCGCTTTCGCCTGTTCGGCAGTCAGGATGTCGCTGCGGACACCGTAGCTTTTCGCCATCTGCCCCCACTTCTCCCATGCGGCGATATCCGCTTCAATCCGGGTGGCGTAAACCAGACCGCTGCGGCGAAAACCCAGCTCTTCACCGGTTTCGGCGTTGAGTTCACCCCAGCGTTGCAGGGCATAGATAATCAGCGGCAATTCACGCTCATCACGGTTTTGCTGGCGACACCAGCCCCAGTTGCGGCTCGATTGCTCTGCCCCCACCAGTCCTTTTTCGATTAACACCACCTTCAGTCCCTGTTTTGCCAGCTCCCAGGTGGCGGCAGCCCCGGCGATACCGGCGCCAATCACCACCACATCGGCGGCCTCGGGAAAGTTTGCACTGTCCTGTACATAACGAATCGGTGCAGGCATAGCATTGCTACCTCTGTTATTGGTTATCAGGCCGGGCGCGATCCGGTAAACCGGCCGCCGGCCCTGCTCCGCGCCTCTGCCACCGTGGGCAGAGACCTCTGTCAGATGCGCTTCGCTGCGTCTCTACCGCTGTGCGGCGAATGACGCAATGGGGGCTACTCCGCTTTCAGCACCTCTTCATGCTCATCCAGCCAGCCCTGACGCAGTTCCGGTACGGCCCGCTTCAGGCGCTCAAAATAAAGCTCACTGGTCGGCTTATCGTAATCGTTGCGCGCCAGCTGCGTGACGATACGTCCGCTCTTCATCACCACGATTTCATCACACACCGCACGTACCGCATGCATATCATGGCTGATAAAGATCACTGAGAGACCCAGTTCGCGGCGCAGCTCGCTGATTAAGTCCAGCACCGCTGCGGCCACCACGGTATCCAGTGCCGAGGTCACCTCATCACACAGGATCAAATCCGGCTCAGCTGCCAGTGCGCGCGCCAGATTCACCCGCTGTTTCTGCCCACCGGACAGCGCCCATGGGCGACGCCACAACACGCTGCGCGGCAATTTGACCAGATCCAGCAGCTGCCAGAGCCGCTGTTGCCGGGCCGCACCGCTCAGACCGTGAAACAGGGTCAGCGGCCGCGACAAAATGCGTTCGACGCTGTGCGCCGGATTGAGTGCGGTGTCCGCCATCTGAAACACATACTGAATGCGACGCAGCTCGTTGTCAGGACGTTTTTGCATATCACCGGCAATGTAGTGGCCGTTGAACAGAATATGGCCGTGACTCGGCGCGTTCAGCCCGGCGATGGCGTGTGCCAGCGTGGTTTTACCTGACCCCGATTCGCCAATGATGCCGATTGCCTGCCCCTTCCACAGCTTGAGGTTGATCTCTTCCAGAATGCGTACTTTCGGGTGGCCGTCACTGCCGCGCGGACCGTAACCTGCATTCAGGTCGCGCACCTCCAGCAATGGCTGAACATCAGCCGCCGCCGGGCACCAGTTGCTGGGCCGCTCTTTCTGTCGTGCCGCATCCATCAGTAACCGGGTGTACTCTGCCTGCGGCGCGCCAATCAGATGGGCGGTGGTGCCGTACTCCGCCATCTGGCCGCGCAGCAGCACCAGAATCCGATCGGCCATCTGCGCCACCACCGCCAGATCGTGGCTGACGTAAATGGCGGTGACACCACGCTGAGCCACCACGCGGCGGAACGCTTTAAGCACCTCCACCTGGGTGGTGACATCCAGCGCGGTGGTCGGTTCGTCGAGGATCACCACGTCCGGATCGCCAATCAGCGCCATCGCCGTCATCAGGCGTTGCAGTTGCCCACCGGAAACCTGATGCGGAAAGCGGTCGCCAATGGTGTCCGGGTCGGGCAGCGCCAGTTCGCGAAACAGGCCAATCGCCTTGGCCCTGGCCGCTTTACGGGTCATGGTGCCGTGGATCACCACTGGCTCGATGACCTGGTCAAGAATCTTCATGCCGGGGTTAAAGGATGCGGCGGCGCTCTGGGCAATATACGAGACTTTATTACCGCGAAAGGCGCGTAGCTGGCCCGGCGACAGGCTGTTGACGTCGGTGCCCGCCACGTGAATATTGCCTTCGGCGATGCGGCAGCCGCTGCGGGCATAGCCCATCAGCGCCATGGCGATGGTGGTTTTTCCCGAGCCGGATTCGCCAATCAGCGCCAGCACTTCGCCTTTCTGAACGGTAAAGTGAATGTCGGAGACCAGATCGATCTCTTCGCCGCGATCGGTCTGCGCGGTAACACGCAGCTTATCCACCGAAATCACCGGCATTGCAGTATGTGGCGTCACGTTCATGCTCCCTCCTTCGCCAGCGTCATCGGACGCATCGCCTGCAGGCTGTCGATAAACAGGTTGGCCCCGATAGTCAGGCTGGCAATCGCCAGCGCCGGCATCAGTACCGCGGGCGAGCCATCAAACAGTCCCTGGATATTTTCGCGCACCAGCGTGCCCCAGTCGGCATACGGTGCTGAACACCGAGGCCAAGAAAACTCAGGCCGCTTAACAGCAGCACGATGTAGACGAAGCGCAGGCCAAAATCGGTCAGCATCGGGTGCACCATGTTAGGCAGAATGTCATGAATGGCGATGTACCAGCGGCTTTCACCGCGCAGTCGCGAGGCGCGGACGTAATCCATGCTGCGCAGCGTGCTGGCCATGGCGAAAGCGATGCGGAATGCGCCCGGCCAGTAGGTGAAGACCGCAGTCAGGATCAGCATCGGCAGCGACGAACCGAACACCGCGACAATCATCAGCGACAGCACTTTGCCCGGCAGCACCAGCAGCGCATCGTTGACCCGTCCCAGCAGCTCCTCCAGCCAGCGGCCAGCTACCGCCGCCAGCAGCGCCAGCAGCGTACCAATCAGGCTGGCCAGCAGCGCGGCGCTGAGTGCCAGACCGATGGAGAACTTCGCGCCATACAGAATGCGGCTCAGCATGTCGCGCCCGAGGTAGTCGGTGCCCAGCAGGTTATCCGGCGTCAGGCCGCCCATCAGCGGTCCACCGCCGATATCATCAATGTTGTGCGGTGCCAGCTGAGTACCGAATGCCGCCATCAGCAGCCAGAACAGTGACATCAGCAGTCCCAGTCGTCCCGACCAGGAGAGCGACTGAAAAAAACGCACCGGAAGCAGGAGTGTATTCATGCGCTTCTCCATTTTGGGTTAAATGCGATGGTCAGAACATCAGCCGCCAGCAGCAGCACCAGATAACAGGCAGCAAACAGCATGACGCAGAGCTGCACCACCGGCAGATCGCGGTTGCTGACCGCGTCTACCAGCTGACTGGCGAGGCCGGGATAGCTGAAGATGGTTTCGATAATGATTACGCCGCCAAACAGATAGGAGAGACTGAGTGAAATGGCGTTGGCAATTGGCCCGACCGCATTGGGCAGTGCGTGACGGAGCACCGCCCGCAGTGGCGATACGCCCTTCAGCAGCGCCATCTCCAGATAGGGACTGTCGAGCTGATTGATGATTGCCGCCCGCGTCATGCGCGCCATCTGCGCCACCAGCACGCAGCACAAGGTCAGCACCGGCAGTGCGTAAGCTTTGAGGTAGCTCAGCAGATCGCTATCCGGGCTGCCGAACGACATCGCCGACACCCAGTGCAGCTTGACGGCAAAAATCAGTACCGCCACCGTCGCCACCAGAAACTCCGGCACTGCGACCGTCGCCATGGTGCCGATCACCAGCACCCGATCGAGCCGTGAACCACGGTTCATCGCCGCGATGATGCCGATAATCAACGCCAGCGGCACGCAGATCAGGGTGGTGATGGCCGCCAGTTCAAAAGTGGCCGGAATACGCTGCGCCACCAGCTGCGAGACCGGCAGATGGCTGGCAAACGAGGTGCCGAAGTCACCCTGCAGCATCCCAGCCAGCCAGCTGAAGTAGCGCATCAGCAGCGGCTGATCTAAGCCCAGTTGCTGACGTAACGCTGCGACCGTTTCTGGCGTGGCGTTCTGCCCAAGGATCATTTGCGCCGCATCGCCCGGCAGCAGGCTGGTGATAAAAAACACCACCGCCGAGACGATAAGTAAAGTCAGGATGCCGGCCCCCACGCGCCGGGCAATCAGCAGCATCATGTATCGGTTCATCGGCGTACTCCTTATGAAGAGCCTGGCCCACCAGGCGTAATTGTTGCTGGCAGTCCGGACACGGACTGCGCGGAACAACCGGAACGTACACGTAGTACGTGTGGATTGTGAGCACTGCCCAGCTTCAGACTGACAAATAAAATCGCCTGACTGGATAGGCGCTAAGCCAGGATCAGGCGGTCAGCCAGGCAAACTCATGGAAGCGATAACCCATCATCATGCCCGACGGCCAGGCCTCCACACCTTTCACCTTTTTGTTGTAACCGTCAGTCGAGCTGATAAAGGTCGGGATAATGGTGCCGCAATGGTCATAAATCAGCGCCTGCATATCGCCATACATCTGCTTGCGCTTCGCCTGATCGCGCTCGCCACGTGCAGCAATCACCAGCTGATCGAACTGTGCGTTCTTCCAGCCTGATTCGTTATTCGGTGCGCTAGAGAGATAAAACTGTGAGAACAGCATGTCGAGCGTCGGACGCGGGTTTATCGAGCCGTATCCCACCGGATCTTTGGTCCAGTGCGAAGACCAGTAACCATCATACGGCACGCGTCGCACTTTGAAGTTGATACCCGCCCCTCGCGCCACCTGCTGAATCAGCTGGCCGCCTTCGTTGGCGCCTTCAATATTCGGGGTGGTAATGATCTCCACCGTCGAACCGGTCATGCCGGCTTTTTTGATGTGGAATTTCGCCTTTTCGACGTCGAGTGGCCGCGGTTTGAGATCGGCGTTGTAGAGCGGGTGCCACGGCGGAACCGGCGTGTCATTGCTGACGTCGCCGTAGCCCTGCAGCACGGTTTTGACCAGCATTTCACGCGGCTGCAGGTATTTCATTGCCAGCACGAAATCTTCGTTGCTGCCCGGCTTGACGTCGGTGCGCACAATCAGGTTGGTGTACATGCCCGATTTACTCTCCAGCACGCCGAAGTCAGCGGTGGCCTTGATGCGTTTGCAATCGGCTGCCGACAGGGTGGAGACAATATGCAGATCGCCCGACATCAGCGCATTGACCCGCGCCGCATTGTCGGTAACACCAATCAGCTCAACCTCATCCAGATGCGGTAAGCCGGGCTTGTAGTAGTTGGGGTTTTTGCTGCCAATCGAGCGCACGCCCGGCATAAAGGCTTTGCAGATGAACGGGCCGGTACCGATGCCCTTGCTGAAATCTTTGGTGCCATCCTGCACGATCAGAAACGGCGGCGTCGCCAGCATGTAAGGCACATCGAAGTTGGCGCTATTCAGCTCCAGCAGCACCTCATGATCGCCAACTGCGCTGATGGTTTTGAACTGATCGGCCAGCTTGAAAGCGTTGGAGGCGACGGCCGGATCTTTATGGCGGCTGAGCGAGTAGACCACATCTTTGGCGGTAAAGGGTTTGCCGTCGTGGAAGGTAACGCCCTGCCGCAGTTTGATATGCCAGCTGATGCCGTCACTGGACTCCAGCGATTCAGCCAGCGCCGGCTGCGCCATCAGGCTTTTATCCAGCTCGGTCAGGCCGCTGTAAAACATGTACTGGCGGGTGTAGTCGCCGCTGTTGTTACTTTTTGCCGGATCAAGGGTGTCCGTGGCGGAGGCGTTCGACATCGCCGCCCGCAGCTTGCCGCCTTTGACCGGCTTATCATCGGCCAGTGCCGCGCCGGAGAAACCGATCAGGCCGCTGCTCATCACTGCGCCGGCTGAAAGAATTTTCATCAGGCTACGGCGTGACAGCGATCCTTCAGTGATCATTCGCGTCAGTGCCGGATTGACCGCGTCAGGATCTTTATTATCAAATTTGCTCATCTGTACACCCTCAATAAACCATCAAGCGAACGTGAAGTGACTCTTCCGGTGGCCGGAGGTGGCCTGAACCCGGCGGGAATTTATGACAGGCGATCCTTTGCTTTGTAATAGAGCCCGGCGAGGGGCAAAAACCATGGCTTGCCGTGATAACCGGGCAGCGCTGGCCATGACGCGCGCTGCCAGGGATTTTCAGTCTGTTTTTCGGCCAGCAGATCGGCCATCACCCGGCCCATCCACACCGACATCTGGGTGCCGTGGCCGCTGTAACCCAGCGAATAGAACAGGCCATCCTGCTCACCGGCATGCGGCAAACGATCGGCCGTCATATCGACCATGCCGCCCCAGCAGTAGGCCAGTGACGTATTGCTGAGCTGAGGAAACATCTGCGTCATGGCCCGACGCAGGATCTCGCCGCTGCGCGAATCGGAGGTCGGGTTGCTGACCGCAAAACGCGCCCGGCCGCCGAACACCAACCGACGATCGGCGGTGCTGCGAAAATAGTTACCGATGTTGAGTGACGTGACGTAGGTGCGATCGTGAGGCAACACCTGGCGCAGCAAGTCTTCATCCAGCGTCTCGGTCACCACGATAAAGCTGCCGACCGGCACGATGCGGCGCTGAAACCACGGAAAAGGCCCGACGTTGGAGCAGCCTGTTGCCATCAGTACTTTGTCGGCCAGAATCACGCCCTGATCGGTATGCACCCGATGCTGATAACCACTGAGTCGCTCCAGCCGGGTCACCGGATGATGCGGGTAAATTTTTGCTCCGCTTCGGGCGGCGGCGTTGGCCAGTCCGACGCCAAACTTGCCCATGTGCATCTGTCCGCCGCGTTTTTGCAGCAGGCCACCGTGAAAATCATCGCTGCCGATCTCCTGCCGGACGGCCGCTTTGTCGAGCAGCTCAATCTCCGGGTCCACCGTGCGACGCATCAGCTCGGCGGCTTCACGCAGCCCGGCGAGGTGGGTCGCTTTGCTGGCCAGCTTGAGCTTGCCGCACAGGCGAAAATCGCAGTCGATCCGTTCGTCCCGCACCAGCTGTTCGACGTAGCTGACCGCGTCATCAAAAGCCCGATAGAAGCGACTGGCCTGTTCCAGCCCCTGACTCGCCACCAGCGCGGCAAAGTTATGCGCCACCCCGGTATTGCAGTGCCCGCCGTTACGCGACGAGGCCTGACTCATCACCTCGCCACTCTCCAGCAGCACCACGCTGAGGCCGCTGCGCGCCAGGCTGAGCGCCGCCGAGACGCCGGTAAAACCACCTCCAATCACCACCACATCCGCCTGTGATGGCAGCGGGTCGCTGGCGGCCCCGCTAAAGGCCGGCGCGGTGGCTTGCCAGAACGATTCCAGTTTCATGGCGCTATCCTCAGAGTCCAACGACGCCTGGCAGGCCGCCGATGTCTTTAATTTCGGTGTACTGGTAGTACGGATTGGCCGGCTCGTGACCGCGGTTGACCCACACTTTGTTTTTGATGCCGAGATCGTGCGCGGTCATCAGGTCGTAGCGGAAACTGGAAGAGACATGGAGGATCTCATCCGGGCGACAGTCGAGCTTCTCCAGCATGTACTCGAAGCCTTTCATCTGCGGCTTATAAGCCCCCGCCTCTTCTGCGGTGATGGTCATATGGATCGGCGCACCGAGACGCGGCACGTGATGCGGGATCAGGTCGTTCATCGAGTTAGTCAGCAGCACCAGCGGAAACGCCTCCGCTACTTTTGCCAGCCCGGCCGGCACGTCGGGATGCGGTCCCCAGCTGGCACAGTCGGTATAAATAAAGTCGCTGTCGGCTTTGTCCCAGCTGACACCCCACTTTTTACAGGTGCGCTGCAGGGCGTTGCTGACCACGTCGTAATAGGGTTTCCAGGCGCCCAGGACCTCATCCAGCCGATAGCTGGAGAAATCGGTAGTGAACGCGTGCATCTGCTGCGGGGCGATGCGGTCGCTGAAGCGACGCTGCGCGGCACCGGCCATGTCGAACAGAATCAGCGTGCCGTAACAGTCGAACGTGATGTATTTCGGTTTAAACAGTGCCATGTAACAACCTCGTCATTGTCAGTTGCGCTTAGAAATCGATGAGTACGCTTTTCTGGCGCTGGCAGGCCTGAAATGCCTGACGCCCTAAATCTTTCCCGATGCCCGATCCCAGGAAGCCACCGGTTGGAATAATGAAATCGCCGGAGCGGCCATAGCGGTTGATCCAGACGGTGCCGGCGTCGATGGCGCGCATCGCCCGCATCGCACGTGGCAGGCTGAGGGTGTGAACCCCCGCGCACAGGCCGTAAGTGTCGTGTGCCGCCAGCGCCAGACCCTGCTCTTCATCGTCGAACGGCTGGATGGTCAGCACCGGACCAAAAATTTCCTGCTGCACTGCCGGATTGTCCTGGCTGACGTGGCTTAGCAAGGTGGGTTGCCAGAACCAGCCGCCGTCGGTATCCGCGAAGCGTTCACCGCCCACCAGCACCTCGGCACCCTGCGCTTTGGCGGCTTCAATCACTGAACAGACCTTGTTGCCCTGACGTTCATCGATCAGCGGCGCATAGCGACTGCCTTCGTGCCAGGTCACGCCCGGAGTCACTTCACGGCACAGCCGCGCCAGCCGTTCAGTCAGTGCATCGGCAATGCCGCGCTGGACGATTAAGCGGGTGCCCGCCACGCAGGCCTGGCCGCCGTTGGCGGTGAAACCCCGCAGAATGCGCTGCGCCAGGATGTCCGGGTCACCGGCATCATCAAACACCAGCTGTGGACTTTTACCGCCAAGTTCCAGCGTGACCGGTTTCATGCCGAACTGCGCCGCATCGCTCATGATGCGCGCGCCGGTCAGGGTGGAGCCGGTGAAGGAGACTTTGCGCACCAGAGGATGTTTCACCAGCGCACTGCCGGTCACCGCACCACTGCCCTGCACGATGTTGAGGATCCCGGCCGGTAAGCCAGCCTGAATCGCCAGCTCGGCCATTCGCACGGTGGAAAACGGGGTCAGTTCAGAAGGTTTGAGCACCACGGCATTACCGGCTGCCAGCGCCGGTCCGCATTTCCATGACGCCATCGACAGCGGGAAATTCCACGGGGTGATGGCCCCAATCACGCCATAGGGTTCGGCCACCAGCATACCGAGACTGCTGTCGCGGGTCGGAAACAGGTCGCCGCTGTATTTGTCGGCGCATTCGGCATAAAAGCGAATCGCTTCGGCGGTGAACGGAATTTCGTGCAGTACCACATCACTGATTGGCCGGGTCGACCCGAGCGCTTCGAGCTGAGCCAGCAGCGGGTCCTGCACCGA
>MIEI01000092.1 GCA_002095305.1 Pantoea brenneri | reverse complement strand
GGAACCGCACAGCGGCGCGAGGACCGCCAGCCCCTGAGCGGCACCAGACTGGATTATCACCTGCTGCTTAACTGACGAGCATTACACCTTGCGCCTTAATAACCGGCACTGAGATCGTCAATGCTGCGCGGATCGGACGCGCCATACAACATCCCATCCGGCCCGATCATAATGCTCTGCGTACTGCCCATCGCTGGCAGCACTTTCACATGCTGACCTTTGGTTTCCAGCAGACGCAGGGTATCGGGGCTGAAGCCTTTCTCAACGCGCAGCTGATCGGGCAGCCACTGATGGTGGAAACGCGGTGCATTGGTGGCTTCGGCGACGTTCATCCCGAAATCGATGCTGTTCACCACCATCTGCAAGACCGTGGTGATAATACGGCTGCCGCCCGGACTGCCGGTGACCAGCCAGGTTTTGCCGCCTTTCGCCACAATGGTCGGTGACATGGAAGAGAGCGGACGTTTCGCCGGCTGCACCGCATTGGCCTCACCGCCGACCAGCCCATAGACGTTTGGCGTTCCCGGTTTGGCTGAGAAATCGTCCATCTCGTTATTCATCAGAATGCCGCTGTTGCCCGCCACAATACCGCTGCCGAAATAAGTATTCAGAGTGTAAGTGACCGCCACCGCATTGCCCTGTTTATCCACCACCGAGAAATGGGTGGTCTGGTTACTTTCGTAGGGTTCGAGCTTGCCGGGTTTGATCTCGCTGGAAGGACGCGCTTTGGCGACATCAATCTGCTGCGCCAGGGTTCTGGCATAGGCTTTGCTGGTTAACGCCTGCCACGGCACCTTAACGAAATCGGGATCGCCAAGGTATTCAGAGCGGTCCGCATAGGCATATTTCTCCGCTTCGGCCATTACCTGCATCGCGTCAGCACTGCCAAAGCCCATCTTCGCCAGATCGAAGTTTTCGAGGATATTGAGGATCTGCACGATGTGGATGCCACCGGACGACGGCGGTGGCATTGAGAAGACCTCATAACCACGGTAGGTGCCGCTGATCGGCTTACGTTCAACCGCGCGGTAGGCCGCCAGATCGGCTTTATTGATCAGGCCGCCGTGCTGCGCCATCTCGCCCGCAATCTCATCGGCGATAGCGCCTTTATAAAAGGCATCCGGTCCCTGACGGGCAATTAATTGCAGGCTGTGGGCGAGGTTTTTCTGCACCAGCCGGTCGCCCTTCTGCCATGGCGTGCCGTCCGCTTTGTAGAAGATCGCTTTACTGTTGGGATGGTTAATCAGCACTTCTTTGCCGTAGGTTTTCAGGTCATCCGCCAGCGCATCATTGACCACGATGCCGTCGCGCGCCAGTTTGATCGCCGGAGCCAGCAGCGTACTCAGCGGCAGCGTGCCATATTTATGGGCTGCCAGCGCCAGCCCCGCCACCGTACCGGGTGTGCCGGAGGCCAGATGCGAGGTGAGCGACAGCTTACTGTCGGCATTTCCCTGCTTGTCGAGGAACATGTCACGCGAGGCGTGGCCCGGTGCCATTTCACGGAAATCGATGGCGCTGGTGCGACCGGACGCCGTGCGCAGCAGCATAAAGCCGCCGCCGCCGAGGTTACCGGCCTGTGGATGGGTGACGGCCAGCGCAAAGCCCACCGCAACTGCGGCATCAACGGCGTTGCCGCCCTGACGCAGAATCTCGACTCCGACCTGGGTTGCCATCGCATCGACCGAGGCCACCATGCCGTGCTGTGCTTTTACCGGGTGGAAGGTGTCGCTGTCGACGCCGTAGGAAACCGGCGGTGCCTGAGTCGGGGCCGCATTCGCCCCCGCGACCACGGTAAAGCTCATCACCAACGACCAGCCGAGCTGGCGCACTGTTGCCTGCATTTTCATCCCGCCACCATCCTTATTTGTTATTTACATTTTTTTATCATTTCCGCAAGTGGCTACAAATACAGCAAATTAGTCAGGGTTAAGTCAAATCAGGAATACATCTGAAGGTAAGGTCTGTGATATCGCGTAAACTTATGCATGCGACCCTGGACGCCGGACGATGGCGTTCAGCATCCAGCACCTGTCGCTTTCAGGAAGGAGGAATGATGAAGAAGTGGATTATTGCTTTGGCGGCTCTGCTGCCCTTCGCCACGCTGGCGAATACGCTGAACAGTACCAACGATCCTAACCGGCCCGGCTATAACCCGAGCCAGCAACGGATGCAGAGCCAGATGCAGGCGCAACAGCAACAACAGCAGTTGAAGCTGCGTCAGGACCAGCAGCGTCAGACGCAGGATATGCAGCGTAAGATGCAGGAGCAACGCAACAGCGCCCAGCAACGCGTGATCACCACCCAGCCGGGCCAGCAGAACCAGAATCAGAACTAGCTAAAATCGGGGCCGATGATGTCGATGCAGTCAGTACAGATGGCATCAACGCCCCATTTCAGCAGTTCCCGCGCCCGCTCCGGGCTGTTAACGGTATAAGCCAGAATTTTAAGGCCCGCCGCTTTCAGCTCCGCCACCCGCGCTTCGGTCAGCACTTTGTGATTGAGATGGATCGAAACGCAGGCCAGCGCCGAGGTCTTGTCGCGCCACTGGTCATCCCAGCTGTGCGACAGTAAACCTCGCGGCAGTTGCGGTTCAGCCTGCATCGCCGCGTCCAGCGCGACGTACGAGAAGGATGAGAGCAACGGCGGCGTTTGCCCCTGCCACAGGCGGGCTGCTGCCTGCGCCACTGCCCGCCCGGTTTCCGCCTCGCTGCCGGTGGTCGGTTTTATTTCGATATTCGCCATCATCTGATGCTGACGGCAGCGATCGGCGACCTGATCCAGCCGTGCCAGCTTCTCGCCGTTAAACGCTTTGCTGAACCAGCTGCCGGCATCGAGTTGCGACAGTTTCTCCCACGGCAGCTGCCCCGCAACACCCCAGCCATTACTGGTGCGGTCCAGCGTGTCGTCGTGCAGCAGAAAGATCTGCGCGTCGCCTGATAATTTGGCATCAAATTCAATCATCTGATGGCCATATTTCGCCCCGACGTCAATTGCCGCCAGGGTGTTTTCCGGTGCCAGTTTGCCGCCGCCGCGATGCGCGACGATGTGCGGATAGGGCCAGTGTTGTGTGCTCATTCCAGACGCTTTCCATGGGTTGAATCGAAGAAGTGTAACGCATCTGCGGGCAGATGCAGCCACAGCGTGCTGCCGGGCTGTGGCCGCTCGCTGTGAGCTAAGCGTACCACCAGCGGCGTATCACCGATGCGGCCATGGGCAAGATTGTCAGCCCCCAGCATTTCCAGCGTATCAACCCGCAGCGGTATCCCACCCTGTTCACGGCTGCTGAGCTGGATATGTTCCGGCCGGATACCCAGCACCACCGGACGGTTGGCCCACTTCGCTTTGCTCTCGCTTAGCGGCAGGGCATGCGACGCGTCCAGATTAAAGCGGCTGCCATCACTGTTGAATGCGCCTTTCAGCAGGTTCATTGCCGGTGCGCCGATAAACGAGGCGACGAACTGACTGGCGGGACGCTCGTAAACCTCAACCGGCGTACCCAGCTGCTCGACCACGCCTTTGTTCATTACCATTACCCGCTGCGCCAGCGTCATCGCTTCAACCTGATCGTGGGTGACATACAGGCTGGTGGTCTGCAAACGCCGATGCAGCTGTTGCAGCTCCAGACGCATCTGCACCCGCAGGCGCGCATCAAGGTTGGAGAGCGGCTCATCGAACAGAAAGACCGCCGGTTCACGCACAATCGCGCGGCCCATGGCAACGCGCTGACGCTGCCCGCCAGAGAGCTCACGCGGCCGGCGGGTCAGCAGATGATCCAGCTCAAGGCTGCGCGCGGCGTCCAGCACCCGTAGCCGAATCTGCTCTTTGCCCATGCCGCGGATCTTCAGGCCATAGGCCATGTTCTCTTCCACTGACATATGGGGATAGAGCGCATAGTTCTGGAACACCATCGCAATGCCGCGATCTTTTGGCTCTTCCTGCGTGACGCGTTTGTTGTCGATGTAGATGTCGCCGGAGCTGACGCGCTCGAGGCCCGCCACCATCCGCAGCAGCGTCGATTTACCGCAGCCGGAGGGGCCAACCATCACCATAAATTCGCCATCATTTACCGTGACGTTCAGCGGCTGAATGATCTGATTTTTACCATCGTAGGACTTGGTCACTGCCTGAAGGGTTACGCCTGCCATCTTATTTCTCACTCTCAACCAGGCCGCGCACAAAGGCACGCTGCATGACTAACACCACCACCACCGGTGGGATCAGGGTTAATAACATCGCCGCCATCACTTCGTTCCACTGGGTCGGTGAACCGCTGGTGGAGATCATGCTTTTAATCCCCGCCACCGCCGTGCCGAGGCTGGGGTCATTGATGATCAGCAGCGGCCAGAGATACTGATTCCAGCCGTAGATAAAGGTGATAACGAACAGCGCCGCCAGATTGGTTTTCGACAGTGGCAGCACGATATCGCGGAAGAAACGCATCGCGCTGGCACCATCAATCCGGGCGGCTTCCACCAGTTCATCCGGCAGTGACATAAAAAACTGGCGGAACAAAAAGGTGGCGGTCGCCGATGCCATCAGCGGCAGGGTCAGGCCGCTATAACTGTCGAGCAGATTCAGATCGGCGATCACCTGCACCGTCGGGAAAATACGCACCTCGACCGGCAGCATCAGGGTGATGAAAATCAGCCAGAAGAACAGCGTCCGCAGCGGAAAGCGGAACCAGACCAGCGCAAATGCCGAGAGCATCGAGACGGTGATTTTGCCGACGGTGATCCCGAGCGCCATGATGGTGCTGTTCAGCAGCATCAGGCCGAATGCCGGGCCGTTACCGTTCACACCGTGGGTCCAGATGCGCGAGACGTTTTCCCACAGGTGAGTGCCGGGTACCAGCGTCATCGGCACCTGATAGACCGCATCGTTATCCAGCGTGGCCGCCACGAAGGCGACGTAGAGCGGGAACAGAATGGTCAGCACGCCCAGTATCAGCACGATGTGGCTGAAGATATCCAGCCCGCGTCGATTCTCAATCATTGGTATTGCACCTTACGTTCAACGAAGCGGAACTGAATCACCGTCAGACCGATCACCAACACCATCAGCACCACCGACTGAGCAGCGGATGAGGAGAGATCCAGGCCGGTGAAGCCTTCGCGATAGATTTTGTAGATCAGCGTGGTGGTGGCCTGCACCGGTCCGCCGCCGGTGGCGGCATCGATCACCGGGAAGGTATCGAAGAAGGCATAAATCAGGTTCACCACCAGCAGGAAGAAGCTGACCGGCGTAATCAGCGGTAATGAGAGATTAAAGAAACGGCGCACCGGTCCGGCACCGTCAATCGCGGCGGCTTCAACCAGCGATTTGGGGATCGACTGCAGCGCGGCGAAGAAAAACAGGAAGTTGTAGCTCATCTGCTGCCAGATCGACGCCAGCACAATCAGGAACATCGCCTGGCCGCTGTTTTGCGCGTAGTTCCAGTTGTAGCCGATGTGGTTCAGCAGGTAGCTGAACAGGCCAAGGCCGGGATTGAACAGAAACATCCACAACACCGCTGCCACGACCGGCGCGACGGCATACGGCAGCAGCAGCAGCGTCTGGTAAAGCTTGCGCAGCCGCACCACGTAATCCACCAGCGCCGCCAGTAGCAGCGATAACACCATGCCGCACACCGTGACCAGACCGCTGAATTTGATGGTGGTCCAGAATGAATCCAGATAGTAAGGATCGGCAAACAGCCGTTTAAAGTTATCCAGCCCGACGAAGGTGCTGGAGAGACCAAAAGGATCGAGGCTTTGCAGCGAATACCACAAGGCTTCGCCAGCCGGCCAGAGAAAGAAGATGGCGGTGATCACCAGTTGCGGCAGCACCAAAAGATAGGGCAACAGGCTGGTGCGAAATACCGGACGAGATGAAGACATGGCGCACTCTGATTCAGAAAGAGAAAGGGCCAGCCGGTGCTGGCCCGATACAGCGGATTACTTCACCTGCTGCTGGAAACGACGCAGCAGTTCATTGCCGCGTTTCACCGCATTATCCAGTGCGCCCTGCGGCGACTGTTTGCCGGTCCAGACGCTTTCCAGCTCTTCATCCACCACGGTACGAATCTGTGGCATGTTGCCGAGACGCATCCCTTTGGTAAACGGTAACGGCGGCTTGTTCAGCATCTGACGGGTCGCGATATCAGCACCCGGATTTTTATCGTAGAAGCCCTGCTGTTTGCTCAGCTCATAGGCAGCCGTGGTGATTGGCAGATAGCCAGTTTTCTGATGCCATTCAGCGGCGATTTCCGGCTGGGCAAGGAACTGCATAAACTCAGCCACGCCTTTGTAGGTGGCCGCGTCTTTGCCCTTCATCACCCACAGGCTGGCCCCGCCGATGATGGCGTTTTGTGGTGCCTCAGGAACCCTGTCGTCATACGGCATCATGCCGACGCCGAAGTTAAATTTGGCGTAATGACGAATATCCGCCAGCGAGCCGGATGAGGCGGTGGTGATACCGCAATCGCCGTTATAGAACTTGGCGGTGGATTCATCTTTGCGGCCAAAGTAGGTGAAGTCGCCCTTTTTATTCATCTCTTCCAGCATCTGGATATGACGAACCTGCACCGGCTTATTGAACTCCAGGACCGCATCGCGTCCGTCAAAACCGTTGTTTTTAGTCGCTACCGGCAGGGCATGCCAGGCACTGAAGTTTTCGATCTGAATCCAGCCCTGCCAGCCGCTGGCGTAACCACAGCTCATGCCCGATTTACGCAGCGCCGCCGCATCTTTCGCCAGTTCCTGCCAGGTTTTGGGGGGCTGGTCCGGGTTAAGACCCGCTTTTTTGAACGCGTCTTTGTTGTAGTAGAGCACCGGCGTCGAGCTGTTGAACGGCTGAGAGATCAGCTGACCGTTGCTGTCGCTGTAGTAGCCCGCCACCGTCGGCACAAACTGTTTTTCATCAAACGGAATACCGGCATCTTTAAACACCTGATGCACCGGCACAATCGCCTGCGACGCCATCATGGTGGCAGTACCGACTTCATACACCTGCAACACGGCGGGTGCTTTGCCGGTGCGCACTGCCGCGATACCTGCCGCCAGGCTCTGCTCGTAGTTACCTTTGTAGGTCGGAACAATTTTGTAATCGGGATGGGCCTGGTTAAAGCGTTGCGCCAGCGAGTCAACTTCTTTGCCTAACTCGCCTTCCATAGAGTGCCAGAACGGGATCTCAGTGGCGGCCAGCGCCTGGCCACTGAGCGTCAGGCCAAGCAGCACGCCGATCAGGCTACGACGATAGGTAACGACGGACATAGAATTTTCCTGTGCAGGTAAATACGCGTGAAATCACGCATTTGTGGTTCGCGAAGTAACATGACACGGGAAAATGACGAATTAATAACGGGCGGATGACAGCCAGATGACAGGCTTAAGCGTGAAAAAGGCGGAGCGGCTACCGGCCGGGCTGAGATTTTTGACAACGTCTGGCCTGGTTGCTGTAAGGCTGAGCCCTGCACAGAGAACACGGTCAGATCGGAAAGACGCTAAAGCCAATCCATGACATGCCCGGCCCGCGCGATTACGCACCCATTTTGATGGCCGTGGGCGGCACATCACGCACCCATGTCGAAGGCCGTCGGCGGCGCAGCGGGCATTTATATCGAGGCCGTCGGCGGCGCAGCGAGCATTTATATCGAAGGCCGTCGGCGGCGCAGCGAGCATTTATATCGAAGGCCGTCGGCGGCGCAGGCAGGTTGCGGGCGGACAGCGCGCAGTAACCGGAGCGTATATACATACGTGAGGATTACGAGCACTGCCCAACCACAACCTGACCAGTAAGCCAGGCCGTGCCCCATCAGGCACCCAGGTACGCGCTTCGGACGGCTTCATTGGAAAGCAGCGCAGCCCCGCTATCCTCCAGCACCACATGGCCGTTTTCCAGCACGTAGCCACGATCCGCCAGCTTCAGCGCCTGGTTGGCGTTCTGCTCCACCAGGAAGATGGTCATCCCCTCGCTGCGCAGCTGTTCGATGGTGTCGAAGATCTGCTGAATAATAATCGGTGCCAGACCCAGCGACGGTTCATCCAGCAACAGCAGGCGGGGCTGGCTCATCAGCGCACGGCCAATCGCCAGCATCTGCTGCTCACCACCTGACATAGTGCCGGCACGCTGGATTTTGCGCTCCTCCAGCCGCGGGAACAGTTGATAAACGCGCTTGATCCGCTCCAGATATTGCGGACGGCTGGCAAAAAAGCCGCCCATTGCCAGATTCTCTTCCACCGTCATACGCGAAAACACCCGCCGGCCTTCCGGTACGATGGCGATAGCTTCACGCATGATGCGCGCCGTTTGCCAGTCAGTAATGGTTTTACCGTCAAAGGTGATGGTGCCGTGGGTGGCACGCGGTTCGCCACACAGCGTCCCCAGCAGCGTGGTTTTTCCGGCACCGTTGGCCCCAATCAGCGTGACGATCTCGCCCTGATTGATGTAAAGGCTGACGTTATGCAACGCCTGAATTTTGCCGTAGTGGGCGCTCACGTTCTCAATGGTTAACATCGCATTTGCCATCTTACGCCTCTCCTAAATAGGCACGGATCACGTCCGGATTATTGCGAATTTCTTCCGGCGTGCCGTTAGCCAACGGCGTTCCCTGATTGACCACGTAAATGCGATCTGAGATGCCCATCACCAGCTTCATATCATGTTCAATCAGCAGCACTGAAACCTTGTGTTCACCGCGCAGTTCGGCAATCAGCTCATCCAGTTGATGCGTCTCTTTGGGGTTAAGACCGGCCGCCGGTTCATCCAGCATCAGGATTTCCGGACGCGTCACCATGCAGCGCGCAATCTCCAGACGCCGCTGCTGACCATAGGCCAGATTACCGGCCTGACGGTTAGCCAGATCCAGCAGGCCGACCCGCTCCAGCCAGTTGGCTGCGCGATCGAGCGCCTCGCTTTCACTGCGACGAAACGCCGGGGTTTTGAGCAGACCGGCAAACAGCCCGCTCTTCAGATGTTGATGCTGCGCCACCAGCAGATTTTCAATCACCGTCATTTCACGAAACAGACGCACGTGCTGGAAGGTCCGCACAATCCCCATCCGCGCAATCTTCTGGCCGGGTAATCCTTCCAGATGCTGCTCACGCAGTTTAATGCTGCCACCGGTCGGCTTGTAGAAGCCGGTCAGGCAGTTAAACACCGTGGTTTTACCGGCACCGTTCGGCCCGATTAGCGAGACGATTTCCTGCGGATGCAGCGCCAGCGCCACGTTGTTAACCGCTAACAGGCCGCCGAAGCGCATCATCAAACCTTCAACGGCTAATAAAGGCTGACTCATGCCTGTTCTCCTTGTTTACCTTGTCTGAGCTTCAGATGCGGACGCTTCATCGGCAACAGTCCCTGCGGACGCCAGATCATCATCAGCACCATTAAGCCTCCCAGCACCAGCATGCTGTACTCATTGAGATCACGCATCAGCTCGCGAGAGACCACCAGCAGAATGGCGGCCAGTATCACCGCAAACTGCGAGCCCATGCCGCCGAGTACCACAATCGCCAGCACAAAAGCCGATTCGACAAAGGTAAAGGATTCCGGGCTGACAAAGCCCTGACGCGCGGCGAACAGGCTGCCGGCAAAGCCGGCGAAGGCGGCGCTGATGGTGAAGGCAGTCAGTTTAATTCGGGTCGGGCTGAGGCCAAGCGAACGGCAGGCGATCTCATCCTCACGTAGCGCTTCCCAGGCGCGGCCCAGCGGCATGCGCAACAGACGGTTAATCACAAACAGCGTCAGCACCACCAGCAGCAATGCCACCAGATAGAGGAAGATAATCCGGTCACTGGGATCGTATTTCAGGCCAAAGAAGTGGTGAAAGGTATCCCAGCCGCCTTCACGCGGTGTACGGCCAAATTCCAGACCAAAGAAGGTCGGTTTCGGGATCTGGCTGATGCCGTTCGGGCCACCGGTCAGAGCGGTATTGTTGAGCAGCAGAATACGCACGATCTCACCAAAGCCCAGCGTCACAATCGCCAGATAGTCGCCGCGCAACCGCAAGACCGGGAAGCCCAGCAGCAGACCAAACAGCGCGGCCACCATGCCCGAGAGCGGCAGGCACTGCCAGAAGCCAAGCCCGTAATAGTGGTTCAGCAAAGCGAAGGTGTAAGCGCCGATGGCATAGAAGCCGCCGTAACCTAAAACCAGTAAGCCCGACAGGCCGACCACCACGTTCAGTCCGAGACCGAGCATCACGTAGATCAGCGTCATGGTGGCAATATCGACCGTGCCGCGCGACACCAGGAAGGGCCAGGCGAGCGCCGCCACGATCATTACCGCCATCACCAGTTTTTGCTTCGGCGTTGAGCCATCAATGCCTGGCAGCACCAGCGCCGGACCCGAGATTTTCTTCAGGCCGCTCTGCCAGACCGGCCGCAGCAGCTGGAACAGAAATACCACCACACAGGCGACGGCAATCCAGTTCCAGCGCACGCTGCCGGCGTTTTGCACCACCAGGTTAGTGCCGTCCAGATTCAGGCGCAGACCCATAAAGAAGCTGGCGAGCAGCAATAACATCAGCGACGAAATCAGGGCGTTGAGCAAGGAAGACTTCATACTTTTTCCACCTCCGGACGGCCCAGAATCCCGGTCGGCATCACCAGCAGTACCACAATCAGTAAGGCAAAGGAGACGACATCTTTATACTCGGTGCTCAGATAGGCGGAGGTCAGCGCTTCGGCGATTCCCAGCACCAGGCCACCAATCATCGCGCCCGGAATACTGCCAATTCCGCCCAGCACTGCGGCGGTGAACGCCTTCATGCCGGCCATAAAGCCGATGAACGGGTTGATCGATCCATAAAACTGGCCCAGCAGCACGCCCGCGACCGCCGCCATGGCGGCACCGATAACAAAGGTCAGTGAGATGACGCGATCGGTATTGATACCCAGCAGACTGGCCATTTTCAGATCTTCGGCACAGGCGCGACAGGCGCGGCCCATACGCGAATAGCGAATAAAGGTGGTCAGCGCCAGCATCGCCAGGAACGTCACCACCCAGATCACAATTTGCATGGTGGAGATGGTGGCGGCAAAGCCGTTGCTCTCGCCGACGGTCCACTGACCGGTAATCAGGCTCGGCAGCGCCAGGTCGCGCGATCCCTGGGTCAGGCTGACGTAGTTTTGCAGGAATATCGACATCCCGATGGCGGAAATCAGCGCAATCAGACGCTTGGAGGAGCGCACCGGCCGGTAAGCGACGCGTTCAATGCTCCAGCCGTAGGCGCTGGAGATAATCACCGCCATCACAAACCCGGCGGCAATCATCAGCCAGGTGGTGTCGATGCCCATCATCATCAGGGCGGCAATCACGATAAAGGAGACGTAGCTACCGATCATGTAAACCTCGCCGTGGGCGAAGTTAATCATGCCGATGATGCCGTAAACCATGGTGTAACCGATGGCGATCAGCGCATAGGTGCTGCCGAGGGTAACACCGTTGAACATCTGCTGGATAAAATAGAGGAACTGCTCGGACATACCTTAACCCTTACTTATCCGCTCGTGACCGAACGGAGTACAAAAAACGCCTGGCAGCACAGACCAGGCGTTAGTGTTGCAGGGGAGCAGGCAGCGGTTACCCGCTACCTGACCCGCCAGTAAACAGCCTGATTTACTTCACAGCGGTCGAGGTACCGTCGGCATGCCATTTGAAGACGCCGAACTCAAAGCCTTTCAGATCGCCCTTCTGATCCCAGCTCAGGTTGCCCATCACGGTTGGCACCGCAGCGCCTTCCTTGAGGTTTTTCACGATATCTTCCGGCTCTGCGCTCTTGCTGCGCTCCATCCCGGCCGCCAGCGATTGCAGGGCAGCATAGGTGGTCCAGACGAACGGACCGGTTGGATCGAGTTTCTTCGCTTTCAGCGCATCAACGATCGGTTTGTTGGTCTCAACCTGATCGTAGCGTTTCGGTAAGGTCACCAGCATGCCTTCAGAGGCGGCACCGGCGATGTTGGACAGCGAGGCGTTACCGACCCCTTCCGGACCCATGAACTGGGTTTTCAGACCGGCTGCACGCGCCTGGCGAACAATCTGGCCCATCTCCGGGTAGTAACCGCCGAAGTAGACGAAATCGACGTTCTCTTTCTTAAAGCGCGCCACCAGGGTGGAGAAATCTTTATCGCCTGCGGTGATACCTTCAAACATCACGATGTTGGCGCCCTGCTTTTTCAGGCTATCCTGCACTGAACGCGCCAGGCCTTCGCCATACTGCTGCTTGTCGTGAACCACGGCAATACGCTGCGGCTTCAGCTCGGTCATGGCGTATTTGGCCGCGGTCGGGCCCTGATCGGAGTCGAGACCGGTGGTGCGCATAATCAGTTTATAACCGCGGGCGGTGAGATCCGGCGCGGTGGCGGCAGGGGTAATCATCAGCACGCCTTCATCTTCATAAATGTCAGACGCCGGCTGGGTCGATGAGGAGCAGAGATGGCCGATAACATAGCGGATGCCGTCGTTGATCACTTTGTTGGCTACCGCCACCGCCTGTTTCGGGTCGCAGGCATCGTCATATTTCACCGCAACCAGTTTGTTACCGTTGACGCCGCCTTTGGCATTAATATCTTCAATCGCCTGAGTAGCCCCGGCAAACTGCATGTCGCCATACTGCGCAACCGGGCCAGACATCGCCCCAACAATCGCCACTTTAATATCTTCAGCCAGCGCTGCATGGCTCATCGCCAGTGCTACGCATCCCGCCAGTAATGCGCGACCTTTCATTTTCATCCGGACTACCCCATGTGTTATGTCGTGTATGTGTGAGTGCAAACTGCCAGATAAAGATCAAAAACTGATTAAGCAATAATGAGTTAGCGCACTTTTCTGGCATTTATTAGTAATAAGGCTTTATTTTTCAGGTTATTAAACAGGAAGTTTCTTCTGTAAATCAACTGACATATTCAGAATTGCCTGAGTGCAACAGCATAATACACTGGATGCAACGGCCGGTTTTTCACCACTTTGCCAGCGGCTTATGCTGGATTGATCGCATCTAGGGCCTGTTTACAACTATCATTCTGGCAGCCAGGCCATCTTTTGACCTGTTTTATTGATGAAAATGTGTCAGCGCTCTGGTTGTATACTTTCGCTACACTTTCCCCTTTTACAAGTACAGGTGTTTGTCATGAAGCTCACCATCCAGCGTTTAACCGCGCTGACGCCGCAGGACCGCATTGATCTGGCTAAAATCTGGCCGGATCTGGAGATTGATCGTCTGGAACAGCGCCTGAATGAACGGCATCGACTTTATGCGGCACGCTTCAACGATCGTCTGCTGGGCGCGTTACAGCTGGAGATTTCAGGTATTCACGGCAAGATCCAGCGGCTGGCGGTGCGCGATGTCACCCGTCGCCGCGGAGTCGGGCAATATTTGCTGGAAGAGACCATCAGGCAGAACGGGTCATTAGCGGACTGGTGGATGGCAGACGATGGCAGCGACGATCAGCAGGTGCGGGCGGCGTTTATGCAGGCGTGTGGCTTCAGGGCGCAGGCGGATGGCTGGGTATTAGCGGTCGATTAGGCGGGCGCAGAAAACAAAAAGGGCGACATGATAATGTCGCCCCTGAAGGTTACCTTGCGGTATTACGCTTCGATCGCCATGCGCAGTTTTTTCATGGCGTTCTTTTCCAGCTGGCGGACACGTTCCGCTGAGACGCCGTATTGATCGGCTAGCTCCTGCAGCGTGGTTTTGTTGTCTTCATCCAGCCAGCGGGCACGAATGATGTGCTGACTACGCTCATCCAGACCTTCCATCGCATAGCTCAGCTTATCGGCAGCGTGGGCATCCCAGTTATCCTCTTCAATGCCATCGGCAAAGTCAGAGGTTTTATCCTGCAGATAGAGCACCGGCGCCATTGATTTGCCTTCACCGCTCTCATCGTCGGCCGACATATCAAAGGTCATATCCTGCGCCGCCATACGTGATTCCATTTCACGCACGTCTTTACTGCTCACGCCCAGCTCGCGCGCCACCATCTCGACTTCATCCTGGTTGAACCAGCCCAGACGCTGCTTGGTTTTGCGCAGGTTAAAGAACAGCTTACGCTGTGCTTTAGTGGTCGCGACTTTCACGATACGCCAGTTACGCAGCACGTATTCGTGAATCTCGGCTTTAATCCAGTGCACGGCAAATGAGACCAGGCGCACGCCCACTTCAGGGTTGAAGCGACGCACCGCTTTCATCAGGCCGATGTTACCTTCCTGAATCAGGTCAGCCTGCGGCAAGCCGTAGCCGGAGTAGTTACGAGCGATATGAACTACAAAGCGTAGGTGAGACAGGATCAGCGTCTTTGCCGCATCCAGATCGCCCTGGTAATGCAGCCGTTCAGCCAACGCTTTTTCCTCTTCTGCCGATAGCATCGGCCAGGTATTGGCAGCCCGGACGTAAGACTCCAGGTTACCAAGAGGAGCAATAGCTAAAGTTTGCATTTCTTTGGTCATTCAAACCCTCACAAATTCAGTGGAATTGCCGCACATTTCCTTGCGCAGACGATACAGTATGTCAACGTCGCGCGAAATCCGAAAGCAATCTGTGCTACCGGGACAACAAAGTTATCCACAACAACAATTATAGCAGTGAATATTTTACACACAGATGACAGGAAGGGAAGAGGTAATACGTCCTCTGCATCCGGTCTTCGGCAGCAGAGGAGTATTATAACAAAAAAATGTTGCAGGCGTTTACTGGGGCGTAAATCGGCGTAAATGTTGTACCGTCGCCAGCCAGGCGGCCACCCAGCCGATGATCGCGGCAATCAGTAATAACAGCAGCGCCTCATCCCAGGAGAATCCCTCCAGTGAGAAGGTAGTGCCGAATACGGTCGCCACGTGGGCCACCACCGACTGTAACCGCAGCACCAGCACTTCTGAAAGCACCAGCGACAGTACCGCGCCGCTGAAGCCCAGCAACGCGCCGCCATACAGGAAGGGCCGCAGGATAAAGCCATCGGTCGCACCAATCAGCTTTTGTACGTTGATGGTATCGCGACGGGCAAAGATGCTGAGCCGTACGCTGTTACCGATCACCAGGAACACCGCCACAATCATCAGCACGCCGATCATTGAGGCAATCTGCCCTACCAGCCCGGTCAGCGCCGCCAGCCGTGCGAACCAGCTGTCGTCCATCCGCACTTCATCTACGCCCTGCACTTTGGTGACCCGATCGCGCAGGCTCTGCATGGTGTCGGAATTCTGGAAATTGAGCTTCGGCGTGATAATCGCCACCGCAGGCAGCGGATTCTGCTCCAGCATATCCATCGCACCGCCAAAGCCTGACCAGTTGCGGAACTCGTTGAGCGCCTCTTCCCGCGTCAGGTAATTGACGTTATCCACGCCATCAACCTGTTTGAGCTGCGCCACCACGTTTTCCGCGGCAGTGTCATCCAGAGCTTTGTCGAGATAGACCGTCAGTTGCGGTGCCGGATACCACTGCGTCGCCGCCTGACTGACGTTTTTCCACACCATATAGCAGACGCTTGGCAGGGTCAGCGAAATGGCGATTACCATCACCGTCAGTAGCGTCGCCAGCGGCTGACGCCACATGTCAGACAGCGTACCGCGCAGCGCGTAGCGCCACTGTTCCTGCCAGCCGCCTTTCAGCGCTTTGCTTTTTGACGGCTGCTGCTTCGCTTTCTGCGCCGTCGGGCGTTTATTGCGTTTATTGACCATCGTGGCCTCCGTGCAGGCGTCCCTGGTTCAGCGTCATGACGCGGTAGTTACGACGGGCGATTAAGCCGTTGTCGTGCGTCGCCATTAATACCGTGACGCCAACGCGGTTGAACTCTTCGAACAGCCGCAGAATGTCTTCCGACAGCGCTTCATCAAGGTTACCGGTTGGTTCATCCGCCAGCAGCACCGCCGGTTTGTTTACCACCGCACGGGCGATACCGACACGCTGCTGTTCACCGCCTGACAGCTGAATCGGGTAACTTTTCGCTTTGTCGAGCAGGCCGACTTTATCCAGCGCTGCTGAGACACGACGACGGATATCTTCGCCGCTGGCACCGGAGATAATCAGCGGGATCGCCACGTTGTCATACACCGAACGATCCATCAGCAGGTGGTGATCCTGAAAGATCATGCCAATCTGACGGCGCAGGAAAGGCACTTCACTGTTACGCAAGCGGGAAATATCGTGGCCGCTAAACCAGATTTGTCCGGCACTCGGACGCTCAATGCCACAAATCAGCTTCAGCAACGTACTTTTACCGGCACCGGAGTGGCCGGTCAGGAACGCCATTTCGCCGGGACGCAGATGGAAATCCACCCCCTGCAGTGCCTGACGTCCGCCGAGATATGCCTTACTGACCTCTTCAAAGCGAATCATCCTAATTAGTCCTCTCGGGCAAACAGTGCCTCAATAAAATCTTCCGCCTTAAACGGCCGTAAATCCTCGATGCCTTCCCCGACACCGATATAGCGAATCGGAATACCGAACTGATCGGCGACCGAGAAGATCACACCGCCCTTGGCCGTGCCATCCAGCTTGGTCAGCGCGATACCGGTTAAGCCAACCGCTTCATGGAACAGTCTGGCCTGGCTGACCGCATTCTGCCCGGTGCTGGCGTCAAGCGTCAGCATCACTTCATGCGGCGCATCTTCGTCCAGCTTCTTCATTACGCGGGTGATTTTCTTCAGCTCTTCCATCAGGTGCGATTTGTTCTGCAGACGACCGGCGGTATCCGCGATCAGAACATCCACACCGCGTGATTTGGCTGCCTGAATCGCATCGAAGATCACCGAAGCGGAATCCGCACCGGTATGCTGGGCAATCACCGGAATATTATTGCGCTGGCCCCAGACCTGCAGCTGCTCTACCGCAGCGGCACGGAAGGTGTCGCCGGCAGCCAGCATCACCGATTTGCCCTCGGCCTGATACTGACGTGCCAGTTTGCCGATGGTGGTGGTTTTACCCACACCGTTGACGCCAACCATCAGGATGACAAACGGCGTTTTGCCGGAGACATCCAGCGGCGCATCGACTTTGGCCAGAATCGAGGCCATTTCGGCTTTCAGCAAGCCGTAGAGCGCTTCTGCGTCACGCAGCTGCTTACGGTTCGCCTGTTGAGTCAGGTGAGTAATGATGCGGCGGGTCGTATCGACGCCGACGTCGGCAATCAGTAACTGCTCTTCCAGCTCATCAAACAGGTCATCATCAATCTTTTTGCCACGGAACAGGCTGATAAAACCGGAACCGAGGTTCTGACGGGTTTTCACCAGGCTGCGCTTCAGGCGGGCAAAGAAGCCCTCCTTGCTGGGACGTTCCTGCTCCTGCGTGATGATTGGCGCAGCGGCTAACGGCAGATCGCTGACGGTATCCGGCACGACATCGGCTTCTTCGCTTTCTGCCAGCGCCAGCGCGTCCAGCTCTTCGTCGCTCAGC
>MIEI01000091.1 GCA_002095305.1 Pantoea brenneri | reverse complement strand
TGGCACCGGCGGCATTCAGATCACCGCCAGCGTGATTGGCGATCAGGATGTGCTGAAGGTGATCGATCAGGGTGCAGATGACACCACCAATGCGGTGTCGATTCGTCGCTTTTTTCAGCGGGTCAGCGGGGCGGCGACCACCGAACGTACCGCCGATGCCACGCTGATCCAGACCCGGCATCGCATTCCGGAAACGCCGCTGGAAGAGGACCAGATTTTGATCTTCCAGGTGCCGATCCCGGAGCCGCTGCGCTTTATCGAGCCGCGTGAAACCGAAACCCGGACCATGCACGCGCTGGAGGAGTACGGCATCATGCAGGTCAAACTGTATGAAGATATTGCCCGCTACGGTCATATCGCCACCACCTATGCCTATCCGGTCAGGGTCAACGATCGTTATGTCATGGACCCATCGCCGATCCCCAAATTCGATAACCCGAAAATGCACATGATGCCGGCCCTGCAACTGTTCGGTGCCGGCCGCGAAAAGCGCATTTACGCCTTACCGCCCTATACCAAAGTAGAAAGTCTCGACTTCGACGACCATCCGTTCACCGTTCAGCAGTGGGATGAACCCTGTGCGCTGTGCGGCTCGCGCCACAGCTATCTCGACGAGGTAGTGATGGACGATCAGGGAACGCGGATGTTTGTCTGCTCCGACACCGACTTTTGCCATCAGCAGCAGGAACAGCAACATGCACAGTGATCAGCCGCTGCTTGCGGTCAGCCAGCTCACCCATCTTTATGCGCCGGGCAAAGGGTTCGAACAGGTCAGTTTTGATCTCTATCCGGGCGAAGTGCTGGGCATTGTCGGCGAGTCCGGCTCCGGCAAAACCACACTGCTGCACAGCCTGTCGGCGCGTCTGACGCCGCAACAGGGCAGCATTCTTTATCAGGGACGCGACCTCTATCAGATGAGCGAAAGCGATCGCCGTCGTCTGCTGCGCACCGAATGGGGCGTGGTGCATCAGCATCCGCTGGACGGATTGCGGCCGCAGGTCAGCGCCGGCGGCAATATCGGCGAACGGCTGATGGCGGTCGGCCAGCGCCACTATGGCGATATCCGTGCCGAAGCCAGCCGCTGGCTGCAGGCGGTAGAGATTGCCGCTAACCGTATCGACGATCTGCCGACCACCTTTTCCGGCGGGATGCAGCAGCGTCTGCAGATTGCCCGCAACCTGGTGACCCAGCCACGCCTGATGTTTATGGATGAGCCGACCGGCGGGCTGGATGTGTCGGTACAGGCGCGACTGCTGGATTTGCTGCGCACGCTGGTGCGGGAACTTAATCTGGCGGTGGTGATTGTCACCCACGATCTCGGGGTGGCGCGACTGCTGGCGCACCGGCTGCTGGTGATGAAGCAGGGGCGGGTGGTGGAGAGCGGATTAACCGATCGGGTGCTTGACGATCCCCATCATCCTTACACGCAATTGCTGGTCTCTTCGGTGCTCAATTAAATGATGACTCACACCCCCATGTTGCAGGTTGAGAATCTGTGTAAAACCTTTGTGCTGCATAACCAGAACGGCGCTGCGCTGCCGGTATTGCAGAACGCCAGCCTGACGGTCAGTCAGGGCGAATGTGTGGTGCTGCAGGGCCACTCCGGCAGCGGTAAATCGACTCTGCTGCGGGCGCTGTACGGCAACTATCAGCCCAACAGCGGCCATATCCGGCTGCAGCATCAGGGCGAATTGATCGATATGGCGCAGGCGACGGCGCGGCAGATCATCGCCATCCGGCGGGATACGGTCGGCTGGGTCAGCCAGTTCCTGCGGGTTATTCCGCGGGTGCCGACGCTGGAGATTGTGATGCAGCCGCTGCTGGAGCGCGGCGTCGAGCGCGCCTTCTGTGAAAAGCGCGCCCGTGAGCTGCTGAGCCGGCTTAACGTGCCGGAGCGTCTCTGGTCGCTGGCCCCGTCGACCTTTTCCGGCGGTGAGCAGCAGCGGGTTAACATCGCGCGCGGTTTTATCGCCGACTATCCGGTGCTGCTGCTGGATGAACCGACTGCCTCACTCGACAGTGTTAACCGTGACGCGGTGGTCGGACTGATTGAACAGGCGCGCGCCCGCGGTGCCGCCATTGTCGGCATTTTCCACGATGAAGCGGTGCGCGACCGGGTGGCCGATCGGCTGCACCTGATGCAACCGATCGCCACAGGAGCACAAGCATGATCATTAATAACGTCCGACTGGTGCTGGAAAACGAGGTGGTCGCCGGATCGCTGGAGTTCCGTGACGACCGCATCAGCAGCTTCAGCGAAACCGCCAGTCAGCAGCGGGGCGCGCTGGACGGCGAGGGCGCCTGGCTGCTGCCGGGGCTGGTGGAGCTGCACACCGATAACCTCGACAAGTTTTTCACTCCCCGGCCCAAAGTGGACTGGCCGGCCCATTCGGCGATGAGCAGCCACGATGCGCTGATGGTTTCCAGCGGGATTACCACCGTGCTGGATGCGATTGGCGTCGGAGACGTGCGCGACGGCGGGCACCGGCTGGAGAATCTCAGCAAGATGATCGACGCCATCCGCGACAGCAATCGTAAAGGGCTGAACCGCGCCGAGCATCTGCTGCACCTGCGCTGTGAGTTGCCGCATCCGACCACCTTGCCGCTGTTTGAGGCGCTGATGGGGACGCCGGAAATGGCGCTGGTATCGCTGATGGATCACTCACCGGGGCAGCGTCAGTACGCCTCGCTGGAAAAATATCGCGAGTACTATCAGGGCAAATATCAGCTCAACGATCAGGAGATGAACCTGTTCGAGCATGACCAGCTCACGCTGGCGGCTGCCTGGTCTCAGCCTAACCGCCAGGCGATTGCTGCGCTGTGCCGTGAGCATGGCATCGCCATCGCCAGCCACGACGATGCCACCGCGGCGCACGTTGAGGAGTCACATGCGGCGGGCAGCCGTATCGCCGAGTTCCCGACCACGCTGGAGGCGGCCCGCGCCTCGCGTTATCGCAATATGCAGGTGCTGATGGGCGCGCCAAACATCGTGCGCGGCGGCTCGCACTCCGGCAACGTCGCCGCCTGGGAGCTGGCGTCACACGGGTTGCTGAATATCCTGTCGTCAGATTACTACCCGGCCAGCCTGCTGGATGCGGCGTTCCGGCTGGCGGCGGATGAGCGCAACAGCCTTGGCATGGCGCAGGCTATCGCGCTGGTGACCTGTAATCCGGCGCGGGCGCTGGGACTGGAAGATCGCGGCGTGATTGCAGAAGGCTGCCGCGCCGATCTGGTGCTGGCGCATACCGCCCACGGTCACCCGCACGTGCGCCACGTCTGGAGCAAAGGCCGGCAGGTCTATTAATGGCGCGCCTTATCTGGTTAATCGGGCCGTCCGGATCGGGCAAGGATAGCCTGCTGAATGCGCTGCGCGATGCCCCGCCGGCACGGCTGCTGATTGCCCATCGCTACATCACCCGCGCCGCCGATGCTGGCGGTGAAAACCATGTGGCGCTGAGTGAGGCGGAGTTCGCCCGGCGTGCCGCGCTGGGGCTGTTCGCGGTCAGCTGGCAGGCGCACGGGTTTCATTACGGCATCGGTACTGAAGTGGAAAGCTGGCTGCAGCGCGGTCAGAACGTGGTGGTTAACGGCTCGCGGCTGCATCTGGCGCAGGCACAGGCGCGATTCGGGTCGCAGCTGCTGCCGCTCTGTCTGCAGGTGACACCGTCGGTGCTGGCGGTGCGGCTGCGTCAGCGGGGACGGGAAGATGACGCGGCGATCGCCCGGCGGCTGGCGCGTGCTGCCCAGCCCCAGCCGGACGGGTGTCTGCTGCTCAATAATGACGGGGCGCTGGACCGCACGGTACAGCAACTTCGACAGCTGCTGGAGACGCATCAATGAAACAGACCTTTGCTGGCAGCGCGGAGACAGTCCGGCATCGACTTCAGCGACCGGAGGCGTATCAATGAAGCTCACTTTTCTGGGGACTGGCGGGGTCACCGCCGCGCCACTGTTTGGCTGCGACTGCCGCGCCTGTCAGCGAGCGCAGCAGGACCGGCGTTATCATCGTGCGCCGTGCAGTGCGCTGATTGAGGCGGGCAACGAGCGCATCCTGCTCGACGCCGGCCTGCCGCTGCTGGCCACGCGTTTCCGGCCCGGTGAGCTGACCCGCATTCTGCTGACGCACTACCATATGGATCACGTGCAGGGGCTGTTTGCGCTGCGCTGGGGCAAGGGTGCCTCTATTCCGGTGTGGGGGCCGCCCGATACGCGCGGCAGCGATGACCTGTTTAAGCATCCCGGCCTGCTCGATTTCCGGCCCTCATTAACCCCGTTTGTTGCCCAGTCGTTTGGTGAACTGCAGGTCACGCCGCTGCCGTTGCAGCATTCACGGCTGACCCATGGCTACCTGTTCGACTGGCAGGGCAGCCGGCTGGCCTGGCTGTGCGATACCTGTGGCCTGCCGCCCGATACCGAAGATTTTCTGCGCGGTCAGCCGCTCGATCGGCTGGTGATCGACTGTAACGATCCGCCGCAGACCGCGCCGCGCAATCACAACGATCTCAACCTGGCGCTGGCGATCATCGACCGGCTTCAGCCGCGTCAGGCCTGGTTAACCCACCTCAGTCACGAGATGGACAACTGGTTAGCCAATCACCCGCTGCCAGAGGCGGTTCAGCCTGCGCGCGATGGTCTGATCCTGTCATCGGGCTCCGGCTGGCCTGTCACAGTTTGATCATCTGACTGTCATGCCGCCTTCATGCCGCCACGCCTTAATAACCGGCAGAACGTAATCAGTGATGACGGAGAACAATATGGCACAGGCACTTCTGAAAACGGTGGTCGATAACGACCTGCCACCGGCCAGTCTCGGCGGACAAAAAGTGTTGTCGGTGCAGAGTCTGAGCAAAGCGTACGGCGACAGCAAGGTGCTGGATAAGGTCAGCTTCGATCTGCACGCCGGGGAACTGGTGGCGGTGATTGGCCGTTCCGGCGCCGGGAAATCGACCCTGCTGCACATGCTCAACGGCACCATTGCCGCCAGCTCCGGCGCGATTATCAGCCTGCATCAGGGCGAAGCGGACCGCAACGTGGTCGCACTCAGCAGCCGCCAGCTGCGGGAATGGCGCAGCCAGTGCGGCATGATCTTTCAGGATTTCTGTCTGGTGCCGCGTCTCGATGTGCTGACCAACGTGCTGCTGGGCCGACTGAGCCAGACCAGTACGCTGAAATCGTTCTTTAAAATTTTTTCTGACCATGACCGCGCCCACGCGATTGAACTGCTGCAGTGGATGAACATGCTGCCGCAGGCGCTGCAACGCGCGGAAAACCTGTCGGGCGGTCAGATGCAGCGCGTGGCGATCTGCCGGGCGCTGATGCAGAACCCCAAAATCCTGCTGGCCGATGAGCCGGTGGCGTCACTCGACCCGAAAAACACCAAACGCATCATGGATGTGCTGCGTCAGGTGAGCGAGCAGGGCATCAGCGTGATGGTGAACCTGCACTCAATCGAACTGGTAAAAAGTTACTGCACCCGGGTGATTGGTATTCAGCGCGGGGTGGTGCTGTTCGATGGCCATCCGTCGCAGCTTACCGACAGCCTGCTGCATCAGTTGTACGGCGATGAACTTAATCAGATCCACTAACTTCCACGGCAAGAGAACAACCTCGAATGAAACTGACTTCTTTAGCGCTACTGACGGGTGTAATGGCTTTTGGTGTTAACGCAGCGGATGCGCCGAAACAACTCAACCTCGGCATTCTGGGCGGACAAAACGCCACCCAGCAGATTGGTGATAACCAGTGTGTGAAGACTTTCTTTGATAAAGAGCTGGGCGTGGATACGCAGATGCGTAACGCCTCTGACTACTCCGGGGTGATCCAGGGATTGCTGGGCGGCAAAATTGATATGGTGCTGAGCATGTCACCGGCCTCGTTTGCCTCGGTTTACCTGCAGGACCCGAAAGCGGTCGATGTGGTCGGCATTGTGGTGGATGACAAAGATCAGTCACGCGGCTATCACTCGGTGGTGATCGTCAAAGCGGACAGCCCGTATAAAAAACTGGAAGACCTGAAAGGCAAATCGTTTGGCATGGCCGATCCCGATTCGACCTCCGGCTTTCTGATGCCTAACCAGACCTTTAAGAAACAGTTTGGCGGCACGGTAGACGATAAATACAACAATACCTTCTCCAGCGTGACCTTCTCCGGCGGCCATGAGCAGGACATTCTCGGCGTGCTGAACAACCAGTTCGACGGCGCAGTGACCTGGACCTCACTGGTCGGCGATTACAACAGCGGCTATACCTCCGGCGCATTTGGCCGTCTGATCCGTATGGACCATCCGGATCTGATGAAGCAGATCCGCATTATCTGGCAGTCGCCGCTGATCCCCAACGGTCCGGTGCTGGTCAGCAACAAACTGCCGGCGGATTTTAAAGCCAAAGTGGTGGCGGCGATTAAGAAGCTGGATAAAGAAGATCACGCCTGTTTCGTCAAAGCGGTTGGCGGTGAGCAGCATATCGGTAATGCCACCGTGGCAGATTATCAGAACATCATTGATATGAAGCGCGACCTGATGAAAGGCAGCCGCGGCTAACGCGGCGGCGGCAATCTCATTACCTCCTTCCCTGACTATCCGGGGAAGGGGGACGCGGCAAACCGGCCGGCGTCCCGCTGCTTCAGCTCCGGAGATCCCCCTCTTGACCGAATTCGAACGTTACTACCAACGCATCCGACACCAGCAGAAGCGCGACACGCTGCTCTGGTCACTGCTGCTGGTCGCCCTCTATCTGGCGGCGGGCAACGTGGCGGAGTTCAATCTGCTGACCGTCTGGCAGTCGCTGCCACACTTCTTCGACTATCTGCATGAAATTATGCCGGTGCTGCATCTGCCGCTGCTGTTCGCGGATGGCAAAACCGAAGGGTCGCTGGCTTACTGGGGCTACCGTCTGCCGATCCAGCTGCCGCTGATCTGGGAAACGCTGCAGCTGGCGCTGGCCTCCACTCTGCTGGCAGTGGCGCTGGCGGCAATGCTGGCCTTTTTTGCCGCTGACAATACCCGTACGCCCGCCAGCCTGCGACTGGCTATCCGCGCCTTTGTCGCCTTTCTGCGCACCATGCCGGAGCTGGCGTGGGCGGTGATGTTCGTGATGGCGTTTGGCATCGGCGCAATCCCCGGCTTTCTGGCGCTGGCGCTGCACACGATAGGTAGCCTGACCAAACTGTTTTACGAGGCGATTGAATCGGCGTCTGACAAGCCGGTGCGCGGCCTGGCGGCCTGTGGTGCCACCACCCTGCAGCGGATGCGCTTCGCCTTCTGGCCGCAGGTAAAACCGATCTTTCTCTCCTACAGCTTTATGCGGCTGGAGATCAACTTCCGCTCCTCAACCATCCTCGGGCTGGTGGGCGCGGGCGGCATCGGCCAGGAGCTGATGACCAATATCAAACTCGATCGCTACGACCAGGTGAGCATGACCTTGCTGCTGATCCTGATTGTAGTGTCGCTGCTGGATACGCTCTCCGGCCAGTTGCGCCGTCGCGTCGTAGGAGAAACCGCATGATCAGCGTCGTACCGGATATCACGCATCTCAGAGCGCAGCATCGCGCGCTGTTTGCCGCGCAACCGCGCTACCTGCGCCGCCTTGGCCTGCTGGCGCTGGCGCTGCTGCTCTACTATCTGTTCTTCTTTTCGTTTTATGGCATTGAGTGGTCGCGCCTGCTGAACGGCTGTCAGCAACTGGGGCGCTACTTTCTGCGGATGTTTGTCTGGCAGGATTTTGCCAACTGGCCGTTTGGCTACTACTTCTCGCAGGTCGGGATTACGCTGGGCATCGTGTTTGCCGGCACCCTGACCGCCACGCTGCTGGCGCTGCCGCTGTCATTTCTGGCGGCGCGCAACGTGATGCACAGCCGGGCGACCCGACCGGTTGCCTTTGTGATGCGCCGGCTGTTTGACCTGCTGCGCGGCATCGACATGGCGATCTGGGGATTGATTTTTGTCCGGGCAGTCGGCATGGGGCCACTGGCCGGGGTACTGGCGATTATCCTGCAGGATGTCGGGCTGCTGGGCAAACTGTATGCCGAAGGGCACGAATCGGTTGAGCGCTCGCCGAGCCGCGGCTTGGGTGCCGTCGGTGCCAACAGTCTGCAGAAGCACCGTTTCGGCATTTTTACCCAGTCGTTCCCGCAGTTTCTGGCGCTCAGCTCTATCAGATTGAGTCCAATACCCGCTCAGCGGCGGTGCTGGGCTTCGTCGGCGCCGGTGGCGTCGGCCTGGTGTATGCCGAGAATATGCGGCTGTGGAACTGGGACGTGGTGATGTTCCTGACGCTGATCCTGGTGGTGGTGGTGATGGCGATGGATGCGCTCTCCAGTCGTCTGCGCAAGCGCTATATCAGCGGGACACCGGTGCCGCTGTGGCAGCCTGCTGGGCGCGATTAAGCCGTTCGCTGCGTTGCCAGGCGCGCTGCAGCGCCTGCACCAGCTGCGCCTGCTGCCAGGCTTCGCCAGCCGTTCGCACAGCGGTAAGGTGACCGGCTGGTGGCGCAGGTCCTGACCACTGATCAACAGGGTCGCCAGCTGCGGCCAGTTCTGCTGCGCCTGGCGGATCATCTCAGCGCCGTTGATCTCGCCCGGCAGCATCAGATCGCTGATCAGCAGATCGATATCGGGCGTCTGACGCAGCAGCGCCAGCGCCTGTTCACCGTCGCCGCACTCCAGCGTCAGGTAGCCTAGCTGGTGCAGATGCTCACACAGCGTCTGGCGCACCGCCGGTTCATCATCCAGCACCAGCACCAGCCGATCGTTGGCCGCGTCGGGTGGCGTCGGCTGGACCGGCGGGAGCGGGGCGGTGGCCGGCATCTCTGGCGCGCGCGGCAACAGCAGCCGCACCGTGGTTCCCTGTCCCGGTGCCGTCTCCAGTTCAATCTGACCGCCGGACTGGCGGACAAAGCCATACACCATCGACAGCCCCAGCCCGCTGCCACTGCCGGTGGCTTTGGTGGTGAAGAACGGCTCAAATACCTGCTCGCGCACCGCGGCCGACATGCCGCAACCGTGGTCAATTACCTCAATTGTGACACGGTCACGTTTCTCCTCCTGCTCCAGTCGCCGCTGGTTCCAGATGCGGATGCGGATTTCTCCGCTCTGCTGCTGCATCGCATCCCGGGCGTTGACCACCAGATTCATCAGCGCGTTTTCCAGCTGGCTGGCATCGATCCAGGCGGGCCAGCCGGGACGCTGCGCATCAATAACCAGTTGCTGACCGGGCAGCAGCGAGTGCTGCAACAGCCCCTGCAGATTATCCACCAGCGTCACCACCGAGACCGCGCGTGGAAACAGCGCCTGTTTACGTGAGAAGGCCAGCAAACGCTGGGTCAGCTGGGCAGCGCGATCGGCTGCCTGGCGCGCCCGCTCAATCCGGCTGGCGAGTGGGCCAGGCGTCAGCTGGCCTTCGGTCAGCGCCAGGCTACCGATGATCACCGCCAGCAGATTATTAAAGTCGTGCGCCAGGCCGCCGGTCAGCTGACCGACCGCTTTCATCTTCTGGCTGTGCAGCAACGCCTCTTCCAGCGCTTTGCGGGTGGTGCGTTCCAGCACCGTATTGACCATGCCGCGCCGGGGGATCGGGCTGAAGCGCAGTTCCAGCGTCCGCCCATCGGCCAGCCGGATCTCCTGCGGTTCACCGGGTCCATGCAGATCAACCGCCAGCGGTTGCAGCAGCTGCTGCCACGGCACGCCCCGGTGCAGTTCACGCGGCGGAATGCCCAGCAGCTCGGCATACTGCGCATTCCACACCACCAGCTGACCGTCGTTATCAAACAGCGCAAACCCGTCGCGCATCGCCAGAAAAGTGGATTCCAGCTGGTTGCTCTTCTCTTTCAGCAGGCGTGAAGTGTGGGCCAGCGAGGCGGTATTGCGGGCGAAGACGTTGAAGGCGCGCGCCAGCTCGCCCAGCTCATCCCGCCGTTGCAGCCCCGGCACGCTGACGTTTTGTTCACCCTGCGCCAGCCGGGTCATCGCCCCGGCAATCGCCGTCAGGCTGGAACCGAGATTGCGGTAGATATAGATGCCGGCGTAACCGGTGATCGCCAGCGCCAGCAGCGCAAACAGCGTAATAAAGCCGATTATCGAATCCAGCTCGCGGTGGGTGGCGAGGGTCCGCGCCTCACTCTGCAACGCCACCTGCTGCACCGAGGCACTGATGTCCTCATTGAGCATCGCCACCAGCGCTTTGATGCGATAGGTGGCGTAGGCAATCGCCAGATCGCTCTGTTCCAGCGCATCGGCCAGCGGCAGCAGGCGCTGCTGAGTCGCCAGCAGGCGCTGCACTTTCTCGCCGGTGACGCCCTGCAACGGCACCGCGCGCCACTGCATCATCACCTGCTGTAACTGATCGATCACCGCGACGGGCGAGGGAGTACGAATGGCGATCCCGATCAGCCGCTCGGTCTGCTGGCGCAGCGCGGCGTCTGGCTGAGTCTGCTGTTCACGTCGCACCAGCTGGTCGATATGGCTGAGCAACAGCTGCGCCTGCCACAGGTCGCTCAGCATGGTGTTACGTTGCAGGTGGCGCTGATGGCCGGTCAGCAGTAACTGGTTGATGGTCTGTTCCAGCATCAGGCTGCGGGCGCGAATGCGGGCGATGCGTTCCGGCTGGCGCGCTGCCAGCGGCGCACTGGCCAGCAGCGTCAGTGAATGCTGCAGCGCCTGCTGATTCTGTTTCAGGCGTTGTGATTCGCTCTGGTACTCCAGCGCCCCGACCACCTGCGACAGCCGCACCGCCGCCGTGGCCACGTTGGCGGTATCGCGCGCCAGCGCCAGACTGCCGTTCATGTCGGCCAGCGTCTGCGCCTGGGCCTGTTCCTGAATCGCGCCAGCATGACGAAAGCCAAAGATCGCCACCACGCTCACCATCAGCGTGACCAGCACCACCAGCAGATTGAACAGTAACAGGCGGCCGCGCGCCCCGGCCTGCCACGGATAACTGCGCTGCATCCCACGACCTCATCATCACTGCAACGATGGGCCGAGTATAGGAGCGCACAGGCGGACGAATATGACAAATATGAACGGGCCCTGACATTTTCCGTTTATCTGGCGTTGCTTAACTGGCGGCTCTTCATAATCAGCAGGAGCCGGCCGATGACAGCCACACCGATACTGGAAATGCGGGAGATCACCCGGCGCTTCGGCAGTTTTTATGCCCTGAAAGGGGTCGATCTCACCGTCTATCCCGGCGAAGTTCACGCCCTGATGGGCGAGAACGGCGCCGGTAAAAGTACGCTGATGAAGATTCTGGCCGGTGCCTATACCGCCAGCAGCGGGGAAATTTTAATCGAAGGTAAACCCTATGCGCTGAAGGGGCCCAAAGAGGCGCTGGCCGCCGGGATTACCCTGATCTATCAGGAGATCAATCTGGCGTCCAATCTGACAGTGGCGGAGAACATCTTCCTCGGCAGCGAAATTGCGCCCGGTGGGCTGGTGAAGCGGCGGCAGATGGCGGAGCAGGCGCAGCGGGTTATCGACCGGCTGGGCGCGCAGTTCAGCGCCTGGGATTTGGTCAGCCGGCTGAGCATTGCCGAGCAGCAACAGGTAGAAATTGCCCGTGCGCTGCAACGTAACAGCCGCATTCTGGTGATGGATGAGCCAACCGCGGCGCTATCCAACCGTGAGACCGAACAGCTGTTTGCGCTGATTAAACGGCTGCGCAGCGAAGGGATGGCGATCATCTACATCAGTCATCGAATGGCCGAAGTCTATGAGCTGTCCGACCGGGTCAGCGTGCTGCGCGACGGCCAGTATGTCGGCAGTCTGACCCGCGAACAGCTCAACGCCAGCGAACTGGTGCGGATGATGGTCGGGCGGCCGCTCAGCGATCTGTTCAATAAGGACCGTACTATTCCGCTCGGCGATATCCGGCTGGCGGTGAATCACCTCACCGACGGCGGCAAAATTCATCCCAGCAGTCTGGCGGTGCGGGCCGGTGAAATCGTGGCGCTGGCCGGGCTGGTGGGTGCGGGGCGCAGCGAACTGGCGCAGCTGATATTTGGCGTACACCCACCGAAAGACGGCGAGATCTGGATCGACGGCGAGAAGGTCACGATTCGCTCACCCCGTGAGGCGATTGCGCGCGGGATCGGTTTTCTGACCGAGAACCGCAAAGAGCAGGGGCTGTTTCTGGAGATGGCGGCGCAGGAAAACATCGTGATGGCCACGCTGGAACGTGATGCCAGCTACGGCATGCTAGACCGTCGCAAAGGACAGTCGATTGCCAATGAGGCGATCGCTTCACTCAATATCCGGGTGCCGCATGCCCAGGTCCGGGCTGGCGGACTCTCCGGCGGTAATCAGCAGAAGCTGCTGATATCGCGCTGGGTGGCGATTGGCCCGCGCATTCTGATCCTCGACGAGCCGACGCGTGGCGTCGATGTCGGCGCGAAGAGCGAAATTTATCGCATGATGCAGCAGATGGCGCGGCAGGGCGTGGCGATTTTAATGATCTCCAGCGAACTGCCGGAGGTGGTCGGGATGAGCGACCGCGTTTACGTGATGCACGAAGGCACCATCGTGGGTGAGCTGGAAGGCAGCAACATCAGTCAGGAAAATATTATGACGCTGGCAACCGGTGCGCACAGCGCGTCACCGCTCGAGGTATAAGGATACCATCATGACACAACTGGCCCGGACCAAAGCCCCGACGCTGAAACGCGCGCTGATGGGCGATCTGCTGCAAACCGTCGGTATCCTGCCGATTCTGATCCTGATCGTGGCGGTGTTTGGCTTTGTTACGCCGAACTTCTTTACCGAAGCGAACCTGCTGAACATTACCCGCCAGGCCTCAATCAATATCGTGCTGGCGGCGGGCATGACCTTTGTCATCCTGACCGGCGGCATCGATTTGTCGGTCGGATCAATGCTGGGCACTACCGCAGTGGTGGCGCTGGTGGCGTCGCTCGATCCAATGCTGGCCTCAATGACCATTCCGATGGCGCTGGGTGCCGGACTGGTGATGGGGCTGTTCAACGGTGTGCTGGTGGCGTGGGCAGGGCTGCCGCCGTTTATCGTCACGCTTGGCACCTATACCGCGCTGCGCGGAGCGGCCTATCTGCTGGCGGACGGCACCACGGTAATCAACTCCGATATCAATTTTGAATGGATCGGCAACGGCTATCTCGGCCCGGTGCCGTGGCTGATTGTGATCGCATTCGCTGTCATCGCTATCTGCTGGTTTATCCTGCGCCGCACCACGCTTGGGGTACATATCTACGCGGTGGGCGGCAACATGCAGGCTGCCCGCCTGACCGGCATCAAGGTCAGCATGGTGCTGATTTTTGTCTACGGCATGAGCGGCCTGCTGTCGGGGCTGGGCGGACTGATGAGCGCCTCACGGCTCTACAGCGCCAACGGTAACCTCGGCGTCGGCTATGAGCTGGATGCAATCGCTGCGGTGATCCTCGGCGGCACCAGTTTCGTCGGCGGCATCGGCACCATTACCGGTACGCTGATTGGCGCGCTGATTATCGCCACCCTGAATAACGGCATGACGCTGATGGGCGTCTCCTATTTCTGGCAGCTGGTGATCAAGGGCGCGGTGATCATTATTGCGGTGCTGATCGACAAATATCGCACCCGCCATCACGTGAGTTAAGGCTGGAAAGGGGGATGCGCAGCCGCGCGTCCGCCGCCATAAAAACGCCATTTAGTCGTTGGCACTTTGATAACCGCAGGAGAAGGTCTATGCGTTTTAATCCGATTGTAACCGGACTGCTGGCGGCGACGCTGTTCAGTACCGGCATGGCTCAGGCAAAAGAACTCAAATCTATCGGCGTGACGGTCGGCGATCTGGCTAACCCGTTTTTCGTGCAGATCACCAAAGGTGCGGAGATGAAAGCGCGGGAACTGGCGGGGGATAAGGTCAACGTGACGCTGGTCTCCAGCGGTTACGATCTCGGTCAGCAGGTCGGCCAGATCGATAACTTTATCGCGGCGAAAGTCGATATGATCATCCTCAACGCTGCCGACTCCAAAGGCATCGCCCCGGCGGTGAAACGGGCGCGGGACGCCGGCATCGTGGTGGTGGCGGTTGACGTGGCGGCCGATGGTGCCAACGCCACCATCACCTCCGATAACACCGAGGCCGGGGTGATGGCGTGTAAATATATTTCTGACCGTCTGAAAGCCAAAGGCAACGTGGTGATCATCAACGGGCCGCCGGTTTCGGCGGTACAGAACCGCGTTGAGGGCTGTATGACCGAGCTGAAGCGCCATCCGGATATCAAGCTGCTCTCTTACAACCAGAACGCCAAAGGCAGCCGCGAAGGCGGGCTGGAAGTGATGACCGGTCTGCTGTCGGCGAATCCGAAGATCGATGCGGTATTCGCCATCAACGATCCGACGGCGATTGGTGCCGATCTGGCGGCCAAACAGGCGCAACGTAACGAATTCTTTATTGTCGGCGTCGATGGATCGCCGGACGGTGAAGAGGCGCTGAAACGTAAGAACTCGCTGTTCGTCGCTACACCGGCGCAGGACCCGCAGGTGATGGCGGCCAAAGCGGTGGAGATCGGCTATGACATTCTGCAGGGCAAACCGGCACCCGATAAGCCGGTGCTGATTCCGGTGAAGCTGATCGATCGTAACAACATCGGCAGCTATCAGGGCTGGACGGTGAAATAAGCCACCGGCGGCACCGTCGGGTGCCGCCCACAGGAGGCCACAATGCAGCGATCACAGGTGAATCACTATCTGCAACTGACCCGCGAGTTTCTGATGCGTCAGGATGTGCATCTGCCGCCGTGGGCCGATTTCAGCCTCAGCCAGTGGCGCGCTCAGGATCGTCAGCAGGCGCAGGAGATTCTGGCGCTGCGGCTGGGCTGGGATCTGACCAGCTTTGGCGCGGCTGACTTTCTGCACACCGGTCTGACGCTGTTCACTCTGCGTAACGGTTCACCGGGTGGGCATCCGTGGCACAAACCCTATGCCGAAAAGGTGATGCACGTGCGTGAGGGCCAGCGGACGCCGATGCACTATCATCCGCAGAAAATGGAAGACATTATCAATCGCGGCGGCGGCAATCTGATTATCGAAATACATAACCGCGACGGCGACGGACTGGCACATTCGGCGGTCGCGGTGACGCTCGACGGCATGCGTCAGTCGCACGTTGCCGGCTCGCAACTGCGGCTGTCACCGGGTGAAAGCGTGACGCTGGAAGCGGGCATCTGGCACAGTTTCTGGGGCGAGAACGGCTTCGGGGACGTGCTGGTGGGTGAGGTGTCGATGCCGAATGATGACGAAAATGACAACGTGTTTCTGACGCCGCTGGCACGTTTCAATCCACTGCTGGAGGATGAGACGCCGCGCTGGCTGCTGTGCAACGATTATGCGCACTGGCTACCGTGAGCAGGGCAGGCGCGGCGCGGTCAGTCAGGCAATCTGGCTGGTGCGCGCCAGCGTATCGGGTTTGACCACATCAGCGGAAAAAACATAGCCGAGGCCGCGAATGGTGCGGATCAGGTTAGGCTGATGTGGATTGGTTTCGATCTTACGCCGCAGCCGCATGATCAGTACGTCGATGGTGCGATCAAATACGTCGAGCGTTTCGCTGTGGGTCAGCTCCAGCAGCTGATCGCGGGTCAGCACCTTGCGGGCATGACGCACCAGCGCACGCAACAGGCTATATTCGCCCTGCGTCAGCGGCACCAGTTCACGTTGCGGATTAAATAACTGGCAGCGGCTCTCGTCGAGTTGCCAGCCGTTAAAGCGCCAGCCTTCCTGTTCCTGTTCGGCCGGCAGCAGGCGTCCTCCCCGGCGCAGGGCCGCCCGCGCGCGTGCCACTACCACCCGTGGATTAAACGGTTTGGCAATATAATCATCCGCGCCCATCTCCAGCCCGACCACCATTTCCGCTTCCGATCCCATTCCGGTCAGCATAATCACCAGCACATCGGGCCGCTGGCGCTGTAACTGCTGTAACACCAGCAGGCCATTGGTATCCGGCAGCATCATATCCAGCATCACCAGCCCAATCTCCGGGTGCTGATGGAGCATCGTCAGGGCCTCTTTGCCTGATGACAGCTGTAGACATTGAACACATGTTCACTTAGCGCGTCCTGCAACACGTCGCAGACGGCAAGATCATCATCCACCACCAAAATCGCTGGCTTCATTGCGCGGCCCCAATGTTACGAAAGAGTTAATTCTGGAGTGTACACAGGCTAACAACGGTTGCTGTATGAGCCTGCTGAAACGTGACCAGCTTCGCCTGGCAGAGTGCGGAATCGTGCGCTGGCGCAGAGTTTTTCAGGCGGTCAATGTCGCCGCAGGAAAACGATTGCGCACAATCAGTGCATTGCACCATAATCGCGCCTTGTTTTGGTTCGGAATTGTCTTAGCCCTTCTGTAGCGCGCCAGGTAATCGATTGCGTCGGCTTATGGCATGGCAATTGCTTTGGGCTGTGGGTCAATAAACGTTTTTTCACCGAATTCAGGCTAGCGAGTATGCAGCAGCCCGTTTCGCTGTACCGGAAACAGAATAATCAGCATGCAAACCCCTTTGGCAAGTGAGAACGCACATTCGTGACGTCTCCTGTATCGAGAGATGATGATGTTAGAAAAATTATTCAAACTCAAAGCACACAACACTACGGTTCGCACCGAGATTATCGCCGGCATCACCACCTTCCTGGCGATGGCTTACATTCTGTTTGTGAACCCGAGCATTCTGGGTGCCACCGGCATGGATAAAGGCGCGGTATTTGTGGCCACCTGTCTGGCGGCGGCGATTGGCTGCGTTCTGATGGGGCTGATCGCTAACTACCCGATTGCACTGGCACCGGGCATGGGATTGAACGCCTTCTTTACCTACACCGTGGTGCTGCACATGGGCTACACCTGGCAGGTGGCGCTGGGTGCGGTATTCCTGTCGGCGGTAATCTTCTTTGCGCTGTCGATTTTTAAAATCCGCGAATGGATCATTGCCAGCATTCCGCTGCCGCTGCGCGCCGGTATTGGTGCCGGTATCGGGCTGTTCCTGGCGCTGATTGCGCTGGAAGGGGCGGGCATTGTGGTCGATAACCCCGCTACGCTGGTGGGGATTGGCGATCTGACTAAGCCTGGGCCGCTGCTGGCCATGCTGGGGTTTATCGTGATTGTGGTGCTGGAAGCGCGTCGTGTAACCGGCGCAGTGCTGATCGGTATCTTACTGGTGACCTTTATTTCGATGGGTATCGGCCTGTCACCTTTTGCCGGCGTGTTCTCTGCACCGCCGTCGATCGCGCCGACCTTTATGCAACTGGACATTGCCGGTGCCTTTAACGTCGGGCTGGTAAGCGTGATTTTCGCCTTCCTGTTTGTTGATGTGTTCGACAATACCGGGACGCTGCTGGGCGTGACCAAACGTGCCGGTCTGGCGGATGAGCAGGGTAACGTGCCGAAGATGGGCCGGGCGCTGATCGCTGACAGTGCGGCCGCCCTGTTTGGTTCGCTGCTGGGTACTTCGACCACCACCAGCTATGTGGAATCTGCGGCTGGCGTCAGTGCGGGCGGCCGTACCGGTCTGACGGCAATTGTGGTCGCTGTCCTGTTCCTGCTGGCGCTGTTCTTCTCACCGCTGGCCTCCAGCGTACCGGTCTATGCAACTGCGCCTGCCTTACTGTTTGTCGCCGTGCTGATGGCCTCGGGTCTGGCGGAGATTGACTGGAAAGATATCACCACTGCCGCACCGGTAACCGTCACGGCGCTGGCGATGCCTCTGACCTATTCGATCGCCAACGGTATCGCGTTTGGTTTTATTACCTGGACGCTGGTGAAGCTGCTGAGTGGCCGCACCAAAGAGGTCAACGCGGCGCTGGTGATCCTGTCGATTCTGTTTGTGATTAAGTTGGGGTGGCTGAGCGCCTGAATGCGCAGGAGCCGGCTGGCAGTGGTTTAACGCTGTGCAGCGGGCTGTCATTCAGCAGGTTACGTATCGCTGCGGGCTGGCATAGAGTAAGGTTACGCCCGCCGGGCAG
>MIEI01000090.1 GCA_002095305.1 Pantoea brenneri | reverse complement strand
TGGGCCGTCGAGCGGTGCGCAGTACCAGGCATCCACCGCCGGTGACAACGCCGCCAGCGTACCGGCAATATCTTTGTCGTGCAGCATACCCACCACCGCGAGTACCCGGCCGGTTTTGGGCAGCGCGGCCAGCCGTGACGCCAGATAGTGCGCCGCATGCGGATTATGCGCCACGTCGAGAATCACCCGCGGCGATTCGCTGATGGTCTGAAAGCGGCCCGGCAGCATGGCTAACGGCAGCGTAGCGCGGATCTGCGCTTCACTGACCTGCAGTCCGGACGTGCGCAGCGCGACCAGCGCCGTCGCGGCATTCGGCAGCGGCACCTGCGGCAGCGGCAGATCGTTCAGCTCACCGTGCGCGTCACGCAGCGACCAGCTTTCCGGCTGCTGACGGTAACACCAGTCACGGTCGCGTTGCAGCAGCTGTGCGCCCTTCTCACTGGCCACTGCGGCAATGCTGTGCGGCATATCAGGCTCACCCACCACCGCCGGTTTGCCGGCACGGAAAACACCCGCTTTTTCGCGGCCAATGCTTTCCCGATCCGGACCGAGCCAGTCGATGTGATCGAGCGCAATGCTGGTGACCACCGCCACATCTGCATCCACGATATTGGTGGCGTCGAGCCGTCCGCCGAGGCCGACTTCGAGGATCACCACGTCCAGCTGCGCCTGTTGAAACAGCTTCAGCGCTGACAAGGTGCCAAACTCAAAATAGGTCAGTGAGATATCACCGCGTCCGGCTTCAATGTCGGCAAAGCTGGCACAGTGCTGCGCTTCGCTCAGCTCCTGCCCCTGAACCCGTACCCGTTCGGTATAGCGCACCAGATGCGGCGAGCTGTAAACGCCCACGCGATAGCCGGCCGCCATCAGCAGCGTTTCCAGGGTACGACAGGTGGTGCCTTTGCCGTTGGTGCCAGCGACGGTGAAGACGAAGGGAGCGGGTTTCAGCAGGTCAAGACGTTGCGCGACCTGGCGAATGCGATCCAGCCCCAGTTCGATGGCCTGAGTGTGCAGGTGCTCAAGATAATAAAGCCACGTGGCCAAAGGCGACGTGGCTTGAGGGAGGTGAAGATTGTCCATATGTCCCGTTTTGCTTATTTATACCCGACAGACTGGTGCTGAGGTATACGGTGCATTGGTGAAAGGCGCGACGGGCGCGCCTTTCTATCTCCTGTCAGGCCTCGTTGCTCTCCGGCTCAGTCGTCGCCGGGGCGGACTGTTCACCGTCGTGCAGCGGTGCTGGCAGGTTCATCATTTTTGCCAGCAGGCTTGCCAGTTTGTACCGCATTTCCGGACGGCGAATGATCATATCAATCGCGCCCTTTTCAATCAGGAACTCACTGCGCTGGAAGCCCGGCGGCAGTTTTTCACGCACGGTCTGCTCGATAACGCGGGGACCGGCAAAGCCGATCAGCGCTTTCGGTTCCGCCACGTTGAGGTCGCCCAGCATGGCAAAGCTGGCTGACACGCCGCCCATGGTCGGGTCGGTCAGTACCGAGATGTAAGGCAGACCGCGTTCCTGCATTTTAGCCAGCGCGGCGCTGGTTTTCGCCATCTGCATCAGCGACATCAGCGCTTCCTGCATACGCGCGCCGCCACTGGCAGAGAAGCAGATCAGCGGGCAGTTATCCGCCAGCGCCTGCTCAACCGCACGCACAAAACGGGCACCCACTACCGAGCCCATTGAACCGCCCATAAAGGCGAATTCGAAGGCGGCAGTGACAACCGGCATGCCATGCAGCTGGCCTTTCATCACGATCAGCGCATCTTTCTCGTTAGTCGCCTTTTGCGCAGCGACCAGACGATCTTTGTACTTTTTCGAGTCGCGGAACTTCAGCAGATCCTTGGGTTCCAGTTCACTGCCCAGCTCAACCAGGGTGCCCTGATCGAGGAAGCTGCCGAGGCGCTCACGGGCGTGCATACGCATGTGATGGTCACACTTCGGACAGACTTCAAGATTACGCTCCAGCTCGGCACGGTAGAGAACCTGGCCACAGCTGTCGCACTTGGTCCAGACCCCTTCCGGGATACTGGCGCGGCGCGCAGGCGTAACGTTGCTTTTATTAAGAATGCGTTCAATCCAGCTCATTGATGACCTTTCTGTTTAAAACTGACCTGGTCCAGTCGTCTTGATACTGCTGAAAACCGCTTCAGCAGACGGTAAATGTCGCTCATTAAACCACAACCCGTTCAGACTGTGGATAAAAATCTGGTCTTACCCCTGAGCAAAGCGGCCACTCAGGGCTGCTTCTGCTGCTTTGCCTGGCGGCGATGACGCCAGACTTCAATCACGCCCGGCAATACCGACACCAGGATAATCCCGACAATCAGCAGCTTCAGGTTTTCCTGCACCACCGGCAAATCGCCAAACAGGTAACCGGCATAGGAGAACAGCAGGACCCAGGCCAGCGCACCGGTGACGTTGAACAGCGCAAAGTGACGATAGGACATGTGGCCCATACCGGCAACAAACGGCGCAAAGGTGCGAACAATCGGCACAAAACGCGCCAGGATAATGGTTTTACCGCCGTGACGGGCGTAAAACGCATGGGTTTTATCCAGGTAGCTGCGACGGAAGATTCTGGAGTTCGGGTTACTGAACAACCGCTCGCCAAACAGACGGCCAATGGTGTAGTTCACCGCATCGCCAAGGATCGCCGCAACCACTAACAGCGCCACCATCAGATGCACATTCAGGTCGTTGCCAGGCAACGCCGCCAGTGCACCCGCCACAAACAGTAACGAGTCGCCAGGCAGGAATGGCGTCACCACTAAACCGGTTTCGCAGAACAAAATCAGGAACAAAATAGCGTAAATCCAGACACCGTACTGCGCAACCAGTTCGGCAAGATGCACATCAATGTGCAAAATAAAATCAACCAGAAAATGGATGAACTCCATAACGCGCCCTTTTAAGCCCTAAAAGTGAATTAATCCGCGAGGAACAACGGTCCCATCGACGGCTGTGGTAACGCAAAGTGGGATGGATAATCCACCGCCACCAGATACAACCCTTCTGCCCGGGCAGTGGCTGCAGCCAATGTCCGATCCTTCGCCGCCAGCAGCGTGGCCATCCAGGATTCCGGCTGATTGCCACAGCCAATCTCCATCAGGCTGCCGACGATATTGCGCACCATGTGATGCACAAAGGCGTTGGCTTTAATATCGACAATCACGTAAGGCCCCTGACGCGTCACATTCAGGTGAATCACGTTGCGCCACGGGGTACGCGACTGACACTGCACGGCGCGAAACGAGGTAAAGTCATTCTCACCCAGCAGACACTGGCCGGCGCGATGCATCTTTTCAGCATCCAGCGGATGATAAAAATGGGTCACGCCCTGCGCCAGCACCGCCGGACGCAGCCGCTGATTGTAAATCAGGTAGCGATAACGACGGGCGGTTGCGCTGAAACGGGCGTGAAACGGCTCTGGCACCGCTTTTACCCAACGTACCGCGATATCCGGCGGCAGGTTGGCATTGACGCCGAGTGTCCAGGCCCCGTCCGCCCGCTGCGAAGTGGTTTCAAAATGCACCACCTGCCCGGTCCCGTGGACGCCCGCATCGGTGCGTCCGGCACAAAACACGCTGACCGGATGATCGGCGACTTTTGACAGCGCGCGCTCTAACTTTTCCTGCACGCTGCGCACTTCCTGCTGACGCTGCCAGCCATAATAGCGGCTGCCGTCATACTCGATGCCGAGCGCCAGTTTTTGCGTCTGACCGTCGGACATGGTTACAGATACTCCTGAACCAGTTTCTCAGCCGTTTTCACCGCCATCAACGCGCCGCCAAAACGAATATTGTCGGCCACTGACCAGAACTGCAGCAGCTCCGGAATACCGTAATCGTTACGCACGCCGCCAATGCTCAGTGCACCGTTACCCGACGCATCGGTGACCGGCGTCGGCACCGAATCCTCTTCGCTCAGCGAGATGTCTGACACCAGCGCCAGTTCGGCACGCGCCTCTTCAGCCGAAAGCGGACGCAGGTTTTCAATGTGGACAATCTGCGCATTGCCGTAAAACACCGGTGCCTGCACGCTGCTGACCGCAATCGGTAAGCCTTCATCCTGCAGCACTTTACGCACCTGATCGACCAGACGGCGTTCGCTTTCAACGCTGCCTTCCGCGTCCACCTGCTGCGGCATCAGGTTAAACGCCAGCTGACGACCAAAGTGATGTTCATCTGCCGGAATGCCGTTCAGCAGGCGGGCACTTTCACCGGCCAGCGCATCCACCGCCACTTTGCCGTAGCTGGAGACCGAGATCAGGTTGGTGACCTGCAACCGGCCTAATCCAGCCGCATCGACCAGCGGTTTGATCGCGGTCAGCAACTGACTGACCAGGTTGTCCGCCACGCTGATAATATTGCGGTTGCGGTAATCGGCCAGCACATGCGGATTTACATCCGGCACTACCAGCGGCACATCCGGTGACAGCGCAAACAGCTCGCTGCTGTCGATGACCAGACAACCGGCGTTCGCCGCATCATCGGCAAAGCGGGCGGATGCGTCGCGGCCGGCGACGAAAAAGGCCAGCTGCGCCTGCGACCAGTCAAATTCTGCCGCATTTTCAACCCGCACCGAGCGGCCTTCAAAACGTTTGATCTCACCGGCGCTGTTTTCACTGGCCAGCAAATACAATTCACCAACCGGGAACTGGCGTTCCGCCAGCAATTCCAGTACAGCGTTCCCTACTGCGCCTGTCGCGCCCAGTAGCGCAATATTCCAGCCGTCAGACATGTTGGTTTACTCCAGACAATGACATAAAAACAGAAGGCGGTGATCTCACCGCCGAGGGATTCGGATTTTTCCCTGCCCGCAGGCCGTTGTGCCAGGGCATCAACTATCGGGAAGAGAGCGTTGCGTTAAAACCCAGTTGGGTCAGCATCTCAGCCGTGCTGGCGTCGTCACAGATCACCTGCAACGAGGACCATTCGCGGCGCTCCTGATACTGCTTACGCAGGCGATCAAATTCGCCAGGCTGAGCCGCCACTTTTCGCAGGGGCGCATCGTCGCGGCGCACATCATACACCAGATGCACCAGGCGTTTCAGCGTTGCCTGATCCAGCGGGCCATTCAGGGTGATTTCACTGAATTCCGGCACCGGCAGCAGGCTGCTGAGCGGGACCTGTTGCGGCTGACCGATAAAGTCACACCAGGCTTCAAACACCTGAGTAGTGCCGCGCGCCTTGCCTTCGAGGGTATAGCCCGCAATGTGCGCCGTGGCGATGTCTACTTTGTCGAGCAGCGCCAGCGACAGATCCGGCTCCGGTTCCCAGACGTCAAGCACTACGCTGAGATCGGCGCGCATCTTCAGCACTTCCAGCAGCGCGGCATTGTCGACCACCGGGCCGCGACAGGCGTTAATCAGAATGGTATTGGGCTTCAGCGCCATCAGTAATGCCGCATCTGCCAGGTGCCAGCTTTTATAGCGGCCGGCTTTAAACAGTGGCGTATGGAAGGTCAAAATATCCGCCTGCTCCACCAGCTGCTCCAGCGAAAGAAAATCGCCTTCGTCACCGCGATCGGCGCGCGGCGGATCGCACAGCAGGGTTTTCACCCCCCACGCCGCCAGCCGTTTCTGCAACCGTCCACCGACGTTGCCGACGCCGACAATGCCGACGGTGCGGTCACGCAGCTGGAAGCCGTCACGTTCCGCCAACAGCAGCAAAGACGAGAAGACATACTCCACCACCGCGATGGCGTTGCAGCCGGGCGCGGCGGAAAAGGCAATGCCCGCCTGCTGCAGCCAGTTTTCGTCGATATGGTCGGTGCCGGCAGTGGCGGTACCGACAAACTTCACCGGCTTACCGGCCAGCAGCGCTTCATTGACCTGGGTCACCGATCGCACCATCAGGCCATCGGCATCGGCCAGTTCCGCCGCCGGCAAGGGACGACCCGGAACCGCCACCACTTCGCCGGTCCGGCTGAACAACTCACGGGCATAAGGCATATTTTCATCGACGAGAATCTTCACCACGGCTTTCCTGTCTGTTGCATTGAAGGCCATTATTCTGGCACAAAGCGACGCGTTAGCCTAACCGCGCGCGGTAACGATCCGGTGTGGTTCCGGCCTGCTGCTGAAACATCACAATCAGCGCCGATGCCGAGCTATAGCCCAGTTCGTGGGCGATGCTCTGCACGCTGACGCCCTGCTCCAGCAGTACGATAGCGCGCAGAAAACGCAGCCGCTGTCGCCACTCGCCGAAGGTCATGTGCAACTGCTGCTGACAGCGCCGCGCCAGCGTGCGTTCGGTGGTAAAAACCCGCGCTGCCCAGCCGGCCAGCGTGGTGTTATCACCCGGATTAGCTTCCAGCGCATGCAGCACCGGTGCCAGAAATTTATCGGTTGAGGTCGGCAGGTAGCTCTCCTGTACCTGCGCCAGCGGCAGACGATCGCGTAGTACCTCACACAGCCGCCACTGCGCTTCGGTGACCGGCTGCTCGATCTGCTGCCCGGCAAACTCATCCATGATGGCGTGCACAATCGGATCGACAATCAGCAGGCAGGCGCGCTGTGGCAGGCCGGTACACAGCGCGGCGGCGAGGTTAAAGGTGCGGAACTGCGCCTGACGGTAGTTATAGCTGCTGTGCCGGTGGCCTGGCGGGATCCACACCGGGATATCGGCCGGAGTCAGCAGCCGCTCACCCTCTACCCGCATCTCCAGCACGTGACTTTTCACAAAGATCAGCTGTCCCCAGTCATGGGCATGCGGCAGATATTCGGTATGCGCGTTGGCCTGTTCGAAACGCATAAAGTAGTGCAGCTGTGGCGCATCCAGCGGCGGCTGGTAGGTAATCTGTAAGGTCATTATGTCCGGAGAGCGATTAATTTTGTCTGATATTAACTATCTGGATAAATCCGGACAAGCGTACACTGCGCCTCATCTAATGCTGTGGAGCGTGAACATGTTTTTCCTCTATCCGCTGTGTGCGGTGTTGATCTGGTCGATCAACTCGATTGTCAGCAAACTGTCGGCTTCCGCCATCGATCCGGCGGCGATCTCTTTCTACCGCTGGCTGCTGGCGTTGCTGGTATTGACGCCGTTTGTGCTGCCCGGCGTATGGCGGACGCGTCAGGCGATCCGGCCACATCTGTGGCGGTTACTGATCCTCGGCCTGCTCGGCATGGTGCTGTATCAGAGCCTGGCTTATTATGCCGCCCAGAGCGTCAGCGCACTGTTCATGGGCATTATCGGGGCGTTGATCCCGCTGCTCACCGTGTTGCTGAGCGTAGTGATCCTAAGGATCGCGCCGACGCTCGGCATTCTGCTCGGCAGTATCATCTCGTTTATCGGTCTGGTGTGGCTGGTGAGTCAGGGCGATGTGATGCAGTTACTGAGTCACGGACTCGGCAAAGGCGAACTGCTGATGCTGGCCGCCTCCGCCGCTTATGCGCTGTATGGCGTGCTGACCCGGCGCTGGGCGCTGCCGTTGCCGATCTGGCACAGCCTGTATGTGCAGATTTTATTCGGCGTACTGTTGCTGTTACCGGGCTTTCTGCTGGCGCCTGAGGTGTCACTTAACCGGCATAACCTGCCGCTGGTGGCGTTTGCCGGTCTGTTTGCCTCGATCATTGCGCCCTTTTTGTGGATCCACGGCGTGCAGCGCCTCGGGGCCAGTACCACCAGTATCTTTATGAACCTGATCCCGGTGTTTACCGCACTGATCGCGGTGCTGTTCCTGCATGAGCAACTGCACAGTTACCACTGGATTGGTGGCGGCCTGACCCTGTCCGGCGTGATTCTGGCCCAGCGGCTGCGTACGCCGCTAACCCGCGCTAAACCGGTCAACCTGCGTCGGTTGTAAACCGTATCGTCACGCGCAGCCCGCCCAGTTGCGGGCTGCGATCGAGCTGCATGGTGGCACCATGCCAGGCACAGATATCCTGCACCAGCGCCAGACCAATGCCGGCCCCTGGCTGAATACCAACATTATCCAGCCGCTGAAAAGGCTGTAACGCTTTTCGCTGTTCCGCCCCGTCGATGCCGGGACCGCTGTCTTCAATCTCCAGTTTGCCCGCCACCACCCGCGCGGTGACGACGCCGTGATGCGGGGTATATTTAATCGCATTATCCAGCAGGTTGGCGCACAGTTCGCCGAGCAGCACCCCGTCTCCGATCACCTGACTGCTCTCCTCGCCCTCATAACCGAGATCGATTTGCCGGGTGCGTGCCGCCGTGTAGCGGCTCAGGCAGGCTTCACGGACGATGGCCGCCAGATCGACCCGCATCATCGGCTTGTCTTCGCCGTGACGTGCCTTGATGCGTGCCAGTTGCAATAGCCGATCGGTGAGTAAGATGGTTTCATCCAGCGTATGACGCATGCCGAGTAAACTCTCCTGCCACTGTTCCGGACGTTCGCTGTTGAGCGCCACGCTCACCTGGGTTTTGAGGATAGTCAGCGGCGTGCGCAGCTGATGTGCCGCGTCAGCGCTGAAACGATCCTGCCGCGCCAGCAGGCCGCGCAGACGTTCCAGATAACGGTTAAAGGCGATGATCAACGGCTGCAGTTCTGACCACGGCAACGACGGCAGCGGGGTCAATTCGCCGCCGTCACGCTGTAATACAATGCGCGAAAGCTGCCGCAGCGGACGTAATACCCGGCGCAGCATCAGGCTGGCCAGCAGCAGTGTCATCAGCACCAGCCCGCTCTGGCTGATCAGGGCGGTACGCATCAGTCCGCGGGCAAACTCCTGGCGGGAGTTAACAGTTTCAGCCACCAGCACCAGCGCCATCCCGTCGACGCCCGCCTCACTCACCGGTTGCCACAGTGCCGCCACCCGAATGCGATGCTGGTGATAGCGTCCGTCATAAAAGTGCACCAGCGCCGGATAAGCGGTCGACATTTTGCTGGCCGGCGGAATCGGAGGCAGATCGTCATAGCCCGACAGCGTTTTCCCCTGTGGCGAAATCACCTGATAAAACAGCTGGTCGTTCATGTTGCGTTCGAAACTGTCGAGCACCACCCAGGGCACGTCCACTTCCAGATGATGCTGGCGCACCACCAGCCGTTCTGCCACGGTGCGCGCCGAGGCCAGCAGCGAGCGATCGTAAGCCTGATTGGCCGCCGCCAGCCCGCTCTGATAATGGGTGTAAACCGACAGCGCCCACAGCAGTAACAGCGGCAGACCCAGCCACGCCAGCAGTTCGCCGCGCAGCGAATGAATCAGCCGCACGGCAGCGTTTCCAGGCTGTAGCCGAGTCCGCGCAGCGTCACGATAGCCACGTCGCTACCCGCCAGTTTTTTACGCACCCGGTGGACATACAGCTCAATGCTCTCCGGGCTGGCCTCATCCGCCAGGCTAAAAGTCTGTTCATACAGATGCTGACGGGAAACCGGCCGGCCGTGGCGCTGCATCAGGGTGGTGAGGATGCTCGACTCACGCGGCGTCAGCGCCAGCGGCCGGTCTGCCAGCAGGAAATAGCCTTCGCCATCCAGCACCAGCTGGCCCAGCGACTGGCTTTGCGCCGCCTGGCTCTGGCTGCGCCGCAGCAGCGCCCGCAACCGCGCTTCCAGTTCATCCAGCTCAAACGGCTTGGTCAGGTAATCATCCGCCCCGAGATTCAGGCCGCGCACCCGGTCATCCAGCGCGCTACGCGCCGTCAGCAGCAAAACCGGCACGCTCTGACCCCGCCGCCGCAACCGCGTCAGCACTTCCAGGCCATCGATGCGCGGCAGCGAGACGTCCAGCACCACCAGCGCATAGGCTTCACATTGCAAGGCGTGATCGGCCGCGACGCCATCCGCCACCCAGTCGACGGCAAAGCCTTTTTGCGTCAGCGCTTTTTGCAACCAACACGCCAGGTCAACCGTGTCCTCTACCAGTAAGAGACGCATATCACATCCTGTTATTAAATCCGGGCAGTGAAAGGTAAATGAAAGGTAATTGTTTTAACAATTCAGCAACGCCAATATTTCGGCGGCAATCACACTCTGGAAGAATGAATGGAGCGCACGATGAAAAAAATAATCCATACCGCCCTGACCACTGCCCTGCTGTCGCTGATGGTGCCTGCTGCCATTGCCGCCGACGGTCCGGGCCGTACCGAATGTATTGCACCGGCTAAGCCGGGCGGCGGGTTTGACCTCACCTGCAAGCTGTTGCAGGTCTCGCTGCAGGAAACCAAACAGATTGAGACGCCAATGCGCGTTACCTATATGCCTGGCGGCGTCGGCGCGGTGGCCTACAACGCGATCATCGCTCAGCGCCCGGCTGAAGCCGGCACGGTAGTGGCTTTCTCGGGCGGCTCGCTGCTGAATCTGTCGCAGGGCAAATTTGGTCGCTACTCGGTTGATGATGTGAAGTGGCTGGCGGCAGTGGGAACCGACTACGGCATGGTGGCGGTACGTGAAGATGCGCCGTGGAAAACCCTTGGCGAGCTGATGGCGGCGATGAAAGAAGATCCGACCAAAGTGGTGGTCGGTGCCGGTGCCTCGATCGGCAGTCAGGACTGGATGAAAACCGCCCTGCTGGCGCGTGAAGCTGGCATCGATCCGCGCAAGATGCGTTACGTCGCTTTTGAAGGCGGCGGCGAGCCGGTTACCGCGCTGCTCGGCAACCATATTCAGGTGGTCTCTGGCGACATGAGTGAAATGGTGCCGCATCTGCAGGGCGGCAAAATGCGGGTGCTGGCGGTAATGTCCGATCAGCGTCTGCCGGGCCAGCTGGCGCAGGTGCCAACCGCCAAAGAGCAAGGCTTTAACATCGTCTGGCCGATCATTCGCGGCTACTACCTCGGCCCGAAAGTCAGCGATGCCGACTATCAGTGGTGGGAACAGGCATTCAAAAAGATGGTGCAAACGCCGGAGTTCAAAAAGCAGCGCGATCTGCGCGGCCTGTTCGAATTTAACCTGACGGGTCAGGAACTCGACAGCTACGTCAAAAAACAGGTGGCGGATTACCGTGAGCAGGCTAAATCGTTTGGCCTGGCCAAATAACCGGAGCGAATCATGAGCGATCGTATTTTTGCTGGCCTGTGGCTGGCGCTGTGCCTCGGCGGCATGGTGGTGGCCTGGCAAATTCAGAGCGAATACAGCTACGAACCGGTGGGACCGCGCCCCTTCCCGATGGCGATCCTCGGCCTGATGGCGATCTGCGCCCTGCTGATGCTGTTTCGCAAACCCGACACCATTCACTGGCCGTCCGGCGGCACGCTGAAGCGGCTGGTGGCGCTGGCGCTGATGATGCTGCTGTACGGCTGGCTGTTTGAAACGCTGGGCTTTGCCATCTGCACCACGCTGCTGACCTTTGGCATCGGCCTGCTGTTTGGCGCGCGCTGGTGGGCAGCGGCGCTGGCCGGGCTGGCGATGGGCACCACCCTGTTTTACGCCTTTGATCGCCTGCTGGAAGTGTCCCTTCCGGTCGGCAGCTGGCTGAGTTAAGGAGAGCATCATGGATACCTGGTCCTTTTTGATGCAGGGCTTTGCCGTCGCCATGACGCCAGAGAATCTGCTGATTGCCCTGATTGGCTGCTTTATCGGCACCATCGTTGGCCTGCTGCCGGGCCTGGGCCCGATTAACGGCGTGGCGATTCTGATGCCGCTGGCTTTTGCTCTGCACTTACCGGCGGAATCGGCGTTGATTCTGCTGGCAACGGTCTACATCGGCTGTGAATATGGCGGACGTATCTCCTCGATTCTGCTTAACGTGCCGGGTGATGCCGGGGCGATTATGACCGCGCTGGATGGTTATCCGATGGCGCAACAGGGCAAAGCCGGCGTCGCACTGTCGATTTCGGCGGTCAGCTCGTTTATCGGTTCTACCATCGCCATTATCGGCATTATTCTGTTCGCCCCGCTGCTGGCCAGCTGGTCGCTGGCGTTTGGTCCGGCAGAATATTTTGCGCTGATGGTGTTCGCCATCGCCTGTCTCGGCAGCATGATGAGCCACAATCCGCTGAAGTCATTCCTCGCGGCACTGATTGGGCTGGGAATGGCTACCGTCGGCGTCGATGCCAATACCGGCGTCTACCGCTTTACCTTTGACAGCGTTCATCTCTCCGACGGTATTCAGTTTGTAGTGGTGGTGATTGGCCTGTTCTCGGTGAGTGAAATCCTGCTGATGCTTGAGTCGACCAGCAGTGGACAGAAGGCAGTGCGGGCCAGCGGCCGGATGATGTTCAATATGAAAGAGGCGGCGATGGCAACCGGTGCGACGCTGCGATCCTCCTTTATTGGCTTTTTTGTCGGCGTGTTACCGGGTGCCGGTGCGACCATCGCCAGCGCTATCGCCTACATGACCGAGAAGAAGATCAGCGGCAGCGACCAGTTTGGTAAAGGGGATATTCGCGGTGTGGCCGCGCCGGAAGCGGCAAACAACGCCTCAGCCTGCGGCTCTTTTATTCCGATGCTGACGCTGGGTATTCCCGGCTCCGGCACCACGGCGGTGATGGTCGGCGCGTTAACGCTGTATAACATTACGCCGGGACCGGCGATGTTTGTGGAGCAGCCGGATATTGTCTGGGGCCTGATCGCTGCGCTGTTAATCGGCAACGTAATGCTGTTGATCATGAACATTCCGATGATTAACGTCTTCGCCCGCATGCTGACCATTCCGCTGTGGTTCCTGGTGCCGGCGATTGCCGCCATCTCCGCCGTTGGCGTTTACGCGGTACACAGCACCACCTTCGACCTGCTGTTGATGGTCGGGCTGGGAATCTTTGGCTATATCCTGCGTAAAATGGACTTCCCGATGTCGCCGTTGATTCTGGGCTTTGTGCTGGGTGAGATGCTGGAGCAGAACCTGCGTCGCGCCTTGTCGATCAGCAACGGGAATCTGGTGATCCTGTGGGAAAGTCTGATCTGCAAAGTGCTGCTGGTGCTGGCGATTGCGGTACTGCTGGTGCCGCCGATCTGGAAACGCTGGCGTCGTCATCGTCTGAAGCTGGCAGAAGAGTAAATCTCCCGCCGAAACGCGTGCGCCCCCGTGGGATTTCCCGGGGGCTTTTGCTATCATGGCGCATTCATTTTCCGGCGCACCCCACGCTGTTCTGTTTTCCCAAGGAATCCGCCATGCAACCTCTCAGCGGCCCCGGTGTGCCGGTCGGCGATCGTTCATCTGTCAATCCGCAAACCGGCGCAACGCGTCCCGGTTCGGTGGCCGGTGAACAGCCCCTCTCTCCTGCCCAGCGCACTACCTTAGAACGTCTGATCGTGCGTATTCTCTCGCTCAGTAATTTGAAAGCGCCTGAGCTGTGGGCCGGTGTGCGCCATGAAGTGGGCGTGAAGAGCGAAGCGGAATTACAGTCACGCCATTTTCCGGCGGCGGAGCAGTATCTGAATGCCCGCCTGACGCAGGCGCAGACCGGTCATGCGACGCGTCAGCTGATGACGCAGCTGACCGACCTGCTGCCGAAAGGCAATAATCGCCAGGCGGTCAGCGATTTCATTCGTCAGCAATTTGGCCAGACGGTATTGAGCGCGCTGAGCCAGGACCAGCTGCGTCAGGTACTGACCATGCTGCAGAACGGTCAGATGGCGATACCGCAGCCGCAGCAGACCCGCGTCAGCGATCGTAGCCTGCTGCCGGCTGAGCATCAGACCCTGAATCAGCAGGTGGTGCGCCTCGCGGCTGCCACCGGTGAATCAAGCGGAAAACTGTGGGCCGCGGCGTTAAAGCTGGTCAACCTGACCAGCGGCGATCCGATCCCGTCGCGCCACTTCCCGCTGCTGACGCAGTATCTGCAGGTGCGCCAGACCTTAAGTCAGCACAGCGCACCGACGCTGCAACTGCTGGAAGTCTCGCTGAAACAGCCGCTCGATCAGCACGAACAGCGTTTGCTGGAGGATTACAGCCAGCAGCGTTTCCAGGCGACGCCGCAGACGGTGCTCACCGCCACCCAGACTCAGGATCTGCTAAATTTCCTGTTCAGCCGTCGCGCCGAGAAGATGCACGAACAGCCGCTGGCCGCCAGCGAGATCAAACCGCAACCTATCTGGTCGCCGTTTGTCGCCTCACTGCCTCCGACGCTGCAGCCGCTGGCAAAACGGCCAATGCTGGGCGCATTTGTGGTGCTGGTGGTGCTGTTTTTACTGTGGCTGGTACTGTGAGTTAACAGCCGCAGGCGACGTCGGGCGCGGCGACTGGCCACTCGCCCGGCGCATCTCCCCAGGTCAGCGGATGACCGTCACGTTTCCAGAAATCCAGCCCGCCAATCAGTTCCTTTACCTGAAAGCCCAGCGAAGCCAGCTTCCACGCCGCTTTGGTCGATCCGTTACAGCCAATCCCGTCACAATAGGTGACATAGACTTTACTGCGATCAAGCCGGGCAGTGCTGGCCGCGTCCATATCGCGATGGGGAAAATTGATCGCACCGCAGATATGGCCGGCGCGATAGACTCCGGATGAACGCGCGTCGATCACCACGATCGCCGGCTGGCGTTGCGCCAGATCTTCTGCCAGATCCCAGGCATCGGTATAGTAAGCGAGTTTAGCCTGTAAGTAGTCGAGACTTTGCTGCGGGCTGGCCGCCGGAACACGTAACACCGATGACATAGTGATTCTCCTGTTGTGGTATGCCGGCAGTTTACGGCAAAGTGGACTGCTCTCTGAGACCCATTTTGCTTACCGGATAAGACCCTTATGCGCTCACCGCTGCTGCAACTTTTTCAGCATCAGGCCACCGGCGGCCTGCGCGAGCGGCTGTGTACCACGCTGCGGCTGGCGATTAGCCGCCACCATCTGCGCGCCGGACAACAGTTGCCCTCCACCCGCCAGCTGGCCGAGGATCTCAAGCTGTCCCGCGTCACGGTGGAGGCGGCCTACGCGCAACTGGAGAGTGAAGGCTACCTGCGGCGTGAAACCGGGCGTGGCAGCTTTGTGTCGATTACCATGCCCGAGCCGTCAGGGCCGCCTGCGGTTCATCAGCCTGCGCCTTTTTCGGCGCGCGGTCAGCAGGTGCTGGCAACCGGCGGCTGCCAGGATCCCCCTTTTCCCCATGCGTTTGCTGCCGGTTCGCCGGAGTTACGCGCTTTTCCTCATGAGACCTGGCGACGTCTGAGCAGTACCGTGCAGCGTTCACTGGGGAGCGCCGCGATGGGATATGGCGATCCCTGCGGCTATCTGCCACTGCGCCGCGCCCTGGCTGACTATCTGGCGCTGTCACGCGGCGTACATTGCCAGCCTGAGCAGGTGATGATCCTCACCAGTTCCCAGCAGGCATTACAGCTGCTGGCGCTGATGCTGCTGGATGCGGGCGATGAGGTCTGGCTGGAGGAGCCGGGCTACCCTGGCGCGCGCAACGCTTTTCTGGCGGCGGGCGCTCGGCTGCGCGCTATCGGGCTGGATGACCAGGGTGCGGTACCGATCGATGGCAGCCCGAAGCTGATGTATCTGACCCCTTCCCATCACTATCCGACCGGCGTTACGCTGAGCCTGCCACGACGGCTGGCCTGGCTGGCGTGGGCAGAGCGCAATCGCAGCTGGCTGATTGAAGATGACTACGACAGTGAATTTCACTATCACCAACGCCCGATCCCTGCCCTGCAGGGGCTGGACCGTCATCAGCGGGTGATTACCCTCGGCACCTTCTCTAAATCGCTGTTTCCCTCGCTGCGACTGGCGTGGATGGTGGTTCCGCCGGCGCTGGTGGCACCGCTGGGCCAGGCACGCAGCGTACTGGATGGTCACAGCGCCCTGCTGCCGCAGGCCATTACCGCCGCCTTCCTGCAACAGGGCCATTTCGCCAGTCATCTTCGGCTGATGCGACAGCTCTATCGCAGTCGGCGCGAGTTGCTGATCGAGCAGATTAACCAGCGGCTGACGCCGTGGATCACCCCGTTCGACAGCGGCGGCGGATTACAGTTAACGGTGAAGCTGGCGCAGGATGAGGCGCAGTTAACCGCCCGGGCCGCGCAGATCGGCCTGTTGTTGCCGCGTCTTAGTCCACTGTATGCCGGGCCGGCGCGTCAGCAAGGCTGGCTGCTGGGCTATGCGGCACTGACGCCGGATGAGATCGTGGCGGGTTGCGACAAACTACACTGGCTGCTGGCGGGGCAAGGCTGACAAGGAAGGAGGGGCAAAGAAAAGCGCGGATAAGCGGCAAAAAAAAGGACCGGCAAGCCGGTCCTTCTGGGATCTGTCAGCGCATTACGCCTGGTATTTACGCATGGTCAGGGTTGCGTTGGTGCCGCCAAAGCCGAAGCTGTTGGACATCACGGTGGTCAACTCTTTTTCCATTGGCTGAGTCACGATATTCATGCCTTCAGCCGCCGCATCCAGCGAGTTGATGTTGATGCTTGGGGCAATAAAGCCATGCTCCAGCATCAACAGCGAGTAAATCGCTTCCTGCACGCCTGCCGCACCCAGTGAGTGACCGGTCATGGCTTTGGTTGCTGAGATGTACGGCGTGTTGTCGCCAAACACTTCACGAATCGCACCCAGCTCTTTCACATCACCAACCGGCGTTGAGGTGCCGTGGCTGTTAAGGTAGTCGATTGGGGTATCTACGCCGTTCATCGCCATCTTCATGCAGCGAACTGCGCCTTCACCTGACGGTGCCACCATATCTGCGCCGTCTGAAGTTGCACCGTAGCCGACGATTTCAGCATAGATGTGCGCACCGCGAGCCAGCGCATGTTCCAGCTCTTCAACCACCACCATGCCACCGCCACCAGCGATCACGAAGCCGTCGCGCTCGTTATCGTAGGTACGTGAGGCTTTTTCTGGCGTGTCGTTGTAACGGGTAGAGAGCGCGCCCATTGCGTCGAACTCACAGGCCATTTCCCAGCACAGCTCTTCGCCGCCGCCGGCAAAGACGATGTCCTGTTTGCCCAGCTGGATCTGCTCAACTGCGTTACCGATACAGTGTGCCGAGGTGGCACAGGCTGAGCTGATTGAGTAGTTTACGCCGTGAATTTTAAACGGCGTGGCGAGACAGGCTGAAACGCCAGACGCCATCGCTTTGGTGACCACATACGGGCCAACCGCTTTCAGGCCGCGTGGGCTGCGCATTGCATCAGCACCAAACACCTGGAAACGCGGTGAACCGCCGCCTGAACCGGCAATCAGACCCACACGTGGGTTGTTCTGATACGCTTCCACGCTCAGGCCAGAATCTTTAATCGCTTCTTCCATGGAAAGATAGGCATAGATGGACGCATCACTCATGAAACGCACGACTTTGCGATCGATGAGGCCGGTGGTATCTAATTTTACGTTACCCCAGACGTGACTACGCATGCCGGAATCTTTCATCTCTTCAGAAAAGGTGATGCCAGAGCGGCCTTCACGCAGAGATGCCAGCACCTCTTGCTGGTTATTACCAATACTGGAAACGATCCCTAAGCCAGTAATCACAGCACGTTTCATTCAATAATCCTCATCCACTTCTTCTTAATTGACCAGCACTCTAGCGTACACTTGTACGCCGAACAAGTCCGATCAGCCATTTCCTTTTGTAAATTTGCGTCATGTCACGCTGGTCGCTAAAATCGCGCCACTGCCTGAAAAATGAGCCTTTAGCGTGAAATTAACCCCGGTCGAACATGCACAGCTGAACTGGAATGAACAGGGTACACCTGTTTCCCGAGCGTTTGGTGACGTCTATTTCTCCAACGATAACGGTCTGGAAGAGACCCGCTATGTCTTCCTTGGGGGCAATCAGTTGCCGCAGCGCTTCGCTCAGCATCCGCGTGATGTGCTGATTGTGGCCGAAAGCGGTTTCGGCACCGGTCTCAATTTTCTCACGCTGTGGCAGGCTTTTGATGCGTTTCAGCGCCAGCAGCCGGACGCGATTTTAAAACGTCTGCATTTCATCAGCTTTGAGAAGTTTCCGTTAACGCGCGCCGATTTAACCGCCGCGCATCAGCACTGGCCCGAACTGGCCCCGTGGGCTGACGAACTGCAGGCGCAGTGGCCCGCCGCCCTGCCCGGCTGCCAGCGTCTGCTGTTTGATGGCGGCCGCATCACGCTCGATCTGTGGCTGGGTGATATTAATCAGCTGATGAGTACGCTGGATGACAGCCTGCATCGTCAGGTGGATGCCTGGTTCCTCGATGGCTTTGCGCCGTCGAAAAATCCCGATATGTGGACGCCACAGCTGTTCAGTATGATGGCGACGCTGGCACGGCCGCAGGCGACGTTTGCCACTTTTACGGCTGCCGGCTTCGTGCGGCGTGGATTGCAGCAGGCGGGTTTCAGCGTCACCCGCCGGAAAGGTTTCGGCCCTAAACGCGAGATGCTGTGCGGCAGCCTGCAATCAGCACCGCCGCTGCCTGCGACGCAGCCGTGGTATGCCCGACCCGCCAGTTCGTCGCGGGAAGCGGCGCTGATTGGCGGCGGCATGGCCAGCGCCAGTTTAGCGCTGGCGCTGCTGCGGCGCGGCTGGCGCGTGACG
>MIEI01000089.1 GCA_002095305.1 Pantoea brenneri | reverse complement strand
CCGCCGATCAGCGATCGGCGGCCCTTTTTTTGCTGACCTGACGGTCGTTACACCGGTTTAGTGGCGAGCGATTTAGACGGCTTTTTCATGGTAAACAGGAAGTTGAACCAGCCACGTTTTCTCAGCAGACACAGCGTCCACGGCAGCGCCAGCGCCACCAGAAAAGCGGAGATAAACTTCAGGTCGTTTACCCAGGCTGACGGGCTTTCAAATTTCACAATCTTACTGAAGAACTGAATCGCCAGATAATGCGACAGGTAAAAGACGATTGAGTTGACCCCGATGTAGTAAACCAGATCCGACTTCAGCTTCAGCGCAATCCAGACAAAGAACGGCACCGACAACAGCGCCAGCGGCGACAGTAAAGCCGGCGAGTTGGTCTCCAGCACAAAGATATTCAAGCAGGAGAGCAGCACAAAGCTTAACAGTGAAATAAATAACGTCGGGCCATGCTGCACTTTATCCGCAATATCGACCTGTTTTCTTACCACGTAGTCACCGAGGTAGAAGAAAACGAACAGGTAGAACGACTTATTCACGTGGGTGTTATCGAAGCTGGCGAATACGCTGTCAGGATCGATCGCCGGAAGGCCCCAGCTCAGCCCCATACAAACCGCGAACACCAGCAGGAACGGCAGGTGACGGGCAAAGATAATCACCACAAAGAAAATAAACAGCGACTGCAGGAACCATGTCATATCGCCCCCGCCCGTCAGGTGGGACAGAATGATATTCAACGGTGACTGCGGCGTATTGGCCATTGAGCTAAAGACGATCTTTAACCCGCCATAAATAATCACCCATACCACGAAAGGATAGAGGATGCTGCGGATCTTATTATTAAAAAAGGGACCCAGGCCTTTTCTTAATCCCGCATCGACAAATAAACCTGAAACGAAAAACATCAGTCCTAATCGAACTGGTGCAAGCATTTCATTTAACAGGCTACTGAAGGCGGTAAAGTGTCCGGCATTATTATGCACGGCGATAGTGCTATGCAAAAAAATGATTGCGAGAATACTCAATCCCCGCAGATTATCGATCCACGTAATACGATTCATCTTTTCCTGCCTTTTAATTAAGACTGGCCCTGATTTACCGGCCATCTTTCTTACTGAACTCTCAACATTCCCCCATTTCCATCCATGATCAAGGAAATAACGTTAATCTGACGGTATTTTGCTAACTCGGCTTCAATTAAACAACAGCCAGCTATTCATCCAATTCCTAAAAATTTTTTAACTGAGTTAAATCAGCGCGATATAAAGGAAGCAGGGGTTATTATCAGATAATACTTAGGGTTATTTTATTGCCAGTACCGCGGAGACTGGCATTAATGCCAGCAGCAGAGGAAGAATAATCAGCCGGGGTGGGATTAAGATGTTATTAAAAGGTTAAATTAGATACCGGCCACCAGCTTAAATCGGCCAGTCTTTATACGGTCAAAAAAAAGCCACGCCGTTTTCACCGCGTGGCTGCTTTGTTGAGAGCGGCAATCAGGTACGTAATCCGCGACCGCGCTGAATCAGGGTATATACCAGACCATAGAACACCACGATAAAGGCGATCAGCACCGACAGAGTAAATACCAGTGGCACGTCGTTAATACCGAGGAAGCCGAAACGGAAACCGCTGATCATATAAACGATCGGATTAAGTTTCGAGACCGCCTGCCAGAAAGGCGGCAGCAGCGTCAGGGAATAGAATACCCCGCCGAGATAGGTTAACGGCGTCAGCACAAAGGTCGGGATCAGGCTGATGTCATCAAAAGTCCGGGCGAAGACTGCATTCAGCAGGCCGGCCAGCGAAAACAGCACCGCAGTCAGCAGCAGCGTCACCGCCACCATGGTCCAGGAGTGGACATGGAACGGCACAAAGAACAGCGAAATGGCGGTAACCAGAATGCCGACGCAGACGCCACGCGCTACCCCGCCGCCCACGTAACCGGCGATGATAATGTGGGTCGGCACCGGTGCGACCAGCAGCTCTTCAATATTGCGCTGGAACTTGGCGCTGAAGAACGACGAGGCCACGTTGGCATAGGCGTTGGTGATCACCGCCATCATGATCAGACCCGGCACGATGAACTGCATATAGCTGAAACCGTGCATCTCACCAATCCGCGAGCCGATCAGGTTACCGAAGATGATGAAGTAGAGCGTCATGGTGATCACCGGTGGCACCAGCGTCTGGATCCAGATGCGGGCAAAACGGTTGATCTCTTTGGCCCAGATGCTCTTCAGCGCCACCCAGTACAAATGTGTCATGCTTTTGCTCCTGTTTTTCCCTGCGTCAGGCCGACGAACAACTCTTCCAGACGGTTGGCTTTGTTACGCATGCTCAGCACCTGCACGCCCTGCGCGCTGAGCTGGCTGAACACGCTGTTCAGACCCTGCTCCCGTAACACTTCCACTTCCAGCGTCGAGGTATCCACCAGACGATACTGGAAGCCTTCCAGCGTCGGTAACGGACTGCGCGGCGCCAGATCGAGGATGAAGGTTTCCGATTTAAGCTTGGAGAGCAGTTCTTTCATTGAGGTGTTCTCGACCAGTTCCCCGCTCTGAATAATGCCGATATTGCGGCACAGCATTTCTGCCTCTTCCAGATAGTGGGTGGTGAGAATAATGGTGGTGCCCTTGGCGTTGAGATCTTTCAGGAACACCCACATTGAGCGTCGCAGTTCGATATCAACCCCGGCGGTTGGTTCATCGAGGATCAGCAGCTTAGGTTCATGCATTAACGCCCGGGCGATCATCAGACGGCGCTTCATGCCGCCGGAGAGCATCCGCGCCCGTTCGCTACGTTTTCCCCACAGATCGAGCTGCTTCAGGTACTTTTCCGCCCGCTCATTGGCTTCGCGACGTTCGACGCCATAGTAACCCGCCTGGTTAACTACGATTTGCATCACCGTCTCAAACGGGTTGAAGTTAAATTCCTGCGGCACCAGACCGAGCTGGCGTTTGGCGTTGACCACATCTTTTTCCAGATCGTAGCCAAATACCCGGACGCTGCCGTCAGATTTGTTGACCAGCGAACTGATAATACCGATGGTGGTTGATTTACCGGCGCCATTCGGTCCCAGCAGTGCATAAAAATCACCGGCCTCAACGTTAAGATCGATACCCTTCAGCGCCTGCACGCCGCCGGGATAGGTCTTGGTCAGCCGGGAAAGTTCCAGTGCATAAGTCATTCCGAATCCATACCCTGTTTTGATGGCAATTTAATGCCGTTTAAATTTGTGAAGCCTTCGCCTATAGTACGCGCACGCACTCTGCGCAGTAACCGGTCGCTCAACGCCATGACAGATATCGATACCCTGATCAGTAATAACCGCGAATGGTCCAAATTACTGGTCGAAGAAGATCCCGGCTTTTTTGAGCGGCTCGCCCAGGCCCAGAAACCGCGCTTCCTGTGGATTGGCTGTTCTGACAGCCGCGTCCCCGCCGAACGTCTGACCGGACTGGAACCGGGTGAACTGTTTGTCCACCGCAACGTCGCCAATCTGGTGATTCACACCGATCTCAACTGTCTTTCCGTGGTGCAATACGCCATCGAAGTGCTGGAGGTTGAACACGTCATTGTGTGTGGTCATTATGGCTGCGGCGGCGTGCAGGCGGCGATGGATAACCCGGAACTGGGGTTGATCGACAACTGGCTGCTGCACATCCGTGACCTCTGGTACAAGCATAGCGTGTTGCTGGGGGAACTCTCGCCGGATAAACGTCTGGATAAACTGTGCGAAATCAACGTCGTTGAACAAGTCTATAACCTGGGACACTCGACCGTGCTGCAATCTGCCTGGAAACGCGGGCAGAATGTCTCACTGCATGGCTGGGTTTACGGCATTCAGGACGGCTGCCTGCGTAACCTTGATGTTACGGCAAACAGCCGCGAAATCCTTGAACAACGCTACCGTCACGGCATCGCTAATCTGTTGAATAGCGATAAATAAGCGGAGTCAGGCGCGACACAGCCTACACGAAGCAGGCGGTGCTGGCCTTGGAAGAATGTGCGGTGCGCTGTAATCAGGATTCGATCGGCACCACTTTGCCGATATACGGCAGATGGCGATAGTGCTGCGCATAGTCGATACCAAACCCAACCACGAACTCATCCGGGATGGCAAAGCCGACGTACTCAACGTTGACCTCTACTTCACGGCGTTCCGGCTTATCCAGCAGGGTACAGATCGCCAGTGATTTTGGCTGACGCAGCTGCAGGATTTCGCGCACCTTACTCAGAGTGTTGCCGGAGTCGATGATATCTTCGACGATCAGCACATCTTTGCCACGGATATCTTCATCCAGATCTTTCAGGATTTTCACATCGCGGCTGCTGGACATGCCGCTGCCGTAACTCGACGCGGTCATAAAGTCGACTTCGTGCGGGACATCAATCGCGCGGCACAGGTCGGCCATAAACATAAAAGAGCCACGCAGCAGCCCCACCAGCACCATATCGCTGCCGCTGTCACGGTAATGGTCGTTAATCTCTTTGCCCAGTTCAGCGATGCGCGCGGCGATTGCCTGTTCAGGGATCATCACTTCAACAGTGTGTTTCATTGCTTTCAGCCCGGTTACGTCAGAAAAGCCACGAAGTCTATCATAGAGAGTAGCGCGGCGGCTGCGCCAGCCTTAAAGCAAACGATACCGTGGTGAAAATTATTGCGCCCCGGCGAGGGGCGGTGCAAATGCGCATTACCTTAGAACTTTCTGGCATTTACCAGCATGATTCGCTGCATGGTAGCCTTTATCCAACATATCGTTACTCCACTCGTGCCGCTGGCCGGAGATCTCAATGACTTCATCATCAAGTAAAAAAACCCACATCGGCGATCGCCCGCTGCATCCTGAAACCCAGATGCTGAATTACGGCTATGACCCTCGCCTCTCTGAAGGCGCGGTCATGCCGCCGGTGTTTCTGACCTCAACCTTTGTGTTTGACAGCGCTGAAGAGGGACGGGATTTCTTTGACTATGTGTCAGGCCGGCGTGAACCGCCAGAAGGCAAATCGGGTGGACTGGTCTATTCGCGGTTTAACCATCCCAACAGTGAAATCGTTGAAGATCGGCTGGCGGTCTATGAGCAGGCGGAGAGCTGTTCGCTGTTCTCTTCCGGTATGTCAGCAATCGCCACTACCCTGCTGACCTTTGCCCGGCCGGGTGAGGTTATTCTGCATTCTCAGCCGCTGTATGGCGGTACCGAAACGCTGCTGAGCAAGACGCTGCACAATCTGGAGATTAAGGCGGTCGGCTTTAGCGACGGCAATGACGAGGCCAAAGTGCGGGAGGCGGCGCAGCAGGCGATGGCGCTGGGTCGGGTAGCGATTATCCTGATCGAGACGCCGGCAAACCCGACCAATAGCCTGGTGAACATCCGTCTGATGGCGCGGATCGCCGATGAGATCGACCAGCAGCAGGGTTCACGTCCGATTATCGCCTGTGACAACACCCTGCTCGGCCCGCTGTTTCAGCAGCCGCTGACGCTGGGCGCGGACCTGTCGCTCTACTCGCTGACCAAATACGTTGGCGGCCATTCCGACCTGATTGCCGGTGCGGCGATGGGCAGTAAAAAGCTGATGGGGCAGGTCCGGGCGCTGCGCAGTGCTATCGGCACTCAGCTCGATCCGCACTCCAGCTGGATGATCAGCCGATCGCTGGAAACGCTGTCGCTACGAATGGAGAAAGCGTTTCACAACGCCGAAGCGGTGGCCGCCTTCCTGCGCGATCATCCTAAAGTGGCGAAACTGCACTGGCTGCCTTATCTGGATGAAGCGAGTGCAGAAGGCAAAACCTACCGCGAGCAGTGCAGCGGAGCCGGTTCGACCTTCTCGTTTGATATTGCTGGCGGCCAGCAGGCAGCCTTCCGTTTTCTCAACGCCCTGTCGCTGTTCAAGCAGGCGGTCAGCCTTGGCGGCACCGAGTCGCTCGCCAGCCATCCCGGCAGCACCACGCACTCCGGTGTGCCGCAGGCGGTGCGTCAGCGTATCGGCATCACTGACGCCACGGTGCGGCTGTCGATTGGTATTGAGAACGCGGGTGACCTGATTGAAGATATCAGGCTGGCGCTGGATCAGGCCTGATTTAGCTGACGGTGAACCCGAGCATCATGCCGGTATCTTCATGCTCCAGCAGATGACAGTGGGCCATATAGGCATGTTCGGCGGCGGCGACGTAACTGAAGCGCACCAGCACTTCACTGCGCCAGCCGTCGACATTCACCATGTCTTTCCAGCCCTGACGATGCGGCGCCGGTGGTTTGCCGTTCTCTGACAGGATACGGAACTGCGTACCGTGAATATGGAACGGATGCAGCATCGCGTCACCCTCGCCGGAAATGGTCCATTTTTCCGTTTCATCCAGTTTTACCGCGAATGACGGCTGGGTCATATTGAATGCCTGGCCGTTGATCTTATTGCCGCTACGGAAATCGTAACCGGCCGGTTGCGCCATGCCGTGCATGCTGTGATCCATCGGCTGATCGTGACTGGCCGCCGGTTTATCGTGCGCCATCGGCATCGTAGGATGACCGCCTTTGCCCATCGCCTTGTCACCGTAGCGCTGCATCAGCGCCTGCATCCCCTGCTGATCCAGCTGAGGATCCATCATCAGTTGTAGCCAGCGACTGGTCAGCCCCTCGGTTTTCGGCAGCGGCGGCAGCGTTGCCAGCCGATCCGGCAGCGTGCCGCTGGCCATCACCCGCAGCGGTAAAATCTGCACCAGCGGCAGCGGTTGATCGAACGGTGCCAGCGTCATGCCCATCTGCCCGACCGGCAGAGTCACCAGATCAAAAGCCTTACCATCCCCGGTATCGATCATCACTTCAAAGCGCTCGCCCGGCAGCATCGGCAGTGATTCCAGCCTGACCGGCTCTGCCAGCAGTCCGCCATCACTGGCGATGACATAGAGTGGACGCCGATCGCTGGCGGCGATGTCCAGCGAACGGGCATTGCAGCCGTTGAGTAAGCGCAACCGCAGCCAGCCGCGCGGTACGGCTTGCTGCGGATATTGCACGCCATTGGTCAGCATCATGTCACCAAACCAGCCGACCGCAGCGCGCATCACGTCCAGCTGGTAATCGATGCGGCTGCCATCCTGGGTCAGCTGTTTGTCCTGAAAGATCAGCGGTACGTCATCAGCGCCCCACTGAGTAGGCAGCCGCAGTTTGCCGATCTCGTTATCTTCCAGCAGGATCAGCCCCGCCAGTCCCTGTGCCACCTGATGACCGGTTTTCCCGTGCAGATGCGGATGATACCAGCAGGTTGCTGCCGGTTGATCGGGCGTGAAAGAGACCTGCCGGGTGTCGCCAGCGGCGATGCTGGCCTGCGGCCCGCCGTCAACTGCGCCAGGGATCTCCAGCCCGTGCCAGTGCAGCGTCGTCGCTTCGTTCAGCCGGTTATGAATGTTCACCGTGGCGGGCTTGCCGCTTTGCAGCCGGATCGCCGGACCGAGCAAATTGCCGTTATAGCCCCAGGTCGGCACCGCTTTGCCATTCCACTGACTGGTACCCTGCATCGCGGTCAGCGTGTACTGGCCGTTAGCATCCGGCGTCAGCAGCGAGGGAACGGGCAGCAGCGGGCGGCTGGCGGCCATCAGCGAGCGGCTCCAGAGCGGCAGCGCCCCGGCGGCACTCAGGGCGGCGGTGAGTTTCAGGAAATGGCGACGTTGCATGGTGATCATCCTTGTGGCATGAGAACAGACAGCCTAAACCCTGACCTTATGGGAAGGTCAAGTGTTACCCGCCAGAATGAGCCGAAAAAAGCCGGAGAGCCGCACGGTACGGCAAATTAATCGAAAACCTGATAGCAACTGTGCTAACGTCATTAACAATATCCATTGAAGAGAACGATTATGAAGCAAAGCATTAAGATCCTGCTGCTGACGGGACTCCTTGGCTTCTCCTCCACCAGTTTTGCCCTGAGCGAATCCGAAGCGGAAGATCTGGCCGATCTGACGGCGGTGTTCGTCTATCTGAAAAATGATTGCGGCTATCAGGATCTGCCGGATGCGCAGATTCGTAAAGCGCTGGTGTTTTTTGCTCAGCAGAACCGCTGGGATTTAAGCAACTACAGCAATTACAACATGAAGGCGCTGGGTGAAGAGAGCTATCGTGACCTGAGCGGCATCGCCATCACTAACGATAAAAAATGCAAGTCGCTGGCGCGTGATTCGCTGAGTCTGCTGGCCTACGTCAGATAACCCTCTCCCCTCTCTTCTGCTGGACATTTGACCGTGCAACCACGGTCAGAGTTAGCTATGATGTGCCGCCCATTTTCATGGCGATGTCATCAGAGGAGAGCCCCACCATGGCCCAAAATGAAATGTGGTATGAAACCCTTCATGCCGGTTTTGGCCAGTATTTCACGATTGATAAACAGCTCTATCGTGAGAAAACTGCGCATCAGGATTTAATCATTTTCGAAAATGCCGCGATGGGTCGCGTGATGGCGCTGGACGGTGTGGTACAGACCACCGAGCGCGACGAATTTATCTATCATGAAATGATGACCCACGTTCCTCTGCTGGCGCACGGTGCGGCGAAAAGCGTGCTGATTATCGGCGGCGGCGATGGCGCAATGCTGCGCGAAGTGTCACGTCATCCGCAGATCGAAAAGATCACCATGGTGGAGATTGATGCGGGCGTGGTGACGTTCTGCCGTCAGTATCTGCCGAACCACAGCGCCGGTGCCTATGACGATCCGCGCTTTACCCTGGTGATCGACGACGGGGTTAACTTTGTTAACCAGACCCGCGAAAAATTCGATGTCATCATCTCGGACTGCACCGATCCGATCGGTCCTGGCGAAAGTCTGTTTACCTCAGAATTTTATGCCGGCTGCAAAGCGGCCCTTAATGAAAATGGCATCTTTGTGGCGCAGAATGGCGTCTGCTTCCTGCAGCAGGACGAAGCGGTCAACAGCCATCGCAAACTGGGTCACTATTTTGCCGATGTCAGCTTCTATCAGGCGGCGATTCCGACCTATTATGGCGGCATCATGACCTTTGCCTGGGCCAGTGACAATCCGGCGCTGCGCCAGCTCGATAGCGCGACGTTACAGGCGCGTTTCGAGGCCGCTGGCCTGACCTGCCGTTACTACACACCGGCAATCCATACCGGCAGTTTTGCCCTGCCGCAATATCTGTTGAATGCGTTATCCGCCACGCGCTGATGGCACATTTCTAAGGGGGTGAGTGAAATTGCAAAAGCTAAAACTACATGGCTTCAACAACCTGACTAAGAGCCTGAGTTTTTGTATTTACGATATTTGCTATGCGAATACTGAAGCTGAACGTGATGGTTATATTGCCTATATTGATGAGCAATATAACGCCAACCGTCTGACCGAAATTCTGACCGAGACCTGCTCGATCATTGGTGCCAACGTGCTGAACATTGCGCGCCAGGATTATGAGCCGCAGGGCGCGAGCGTCACCATTCTGGTCAGCGAAGAACCGATCGATCCGAAAGATATCGATAACTCGGAACACCCTGGCCCGTTACCGAATTCGGTGGTGGCCCATCTGGATAAGAGTCATATCTGCGTACACACCTATCCGGAAAGTCATCCGGAAGGCGGACTGTGTACCTTCCGCGCCGATATTGAAGTCTCTACCTGCGGCGTGATTTCACCGCTCAAAGCGCTGAACTACCTGATTCACCAGCTGGAATCTGACATCGTCACGGTCGATTACCGGGTGCGCGGGTTTACCCGTGATGTGAAGGGGATGAAGCACTTTATCGATCACGAAATAAACTCGATCCAGAACTTCATGTCGGAAGATATGAAAGCGATGTATGACATGGTGGATGTGAACGTTTATCAGGAAAACATCTTTCATACCAAGATGTTGCTGAAAGAGTTCGATCTGAAGCACTACCTGTTTAATACCAAACCTGAAGATCTCAGCCCACAGGAGCATAAACGGATTACCGACCTGCTGTGGAAAGAGATGCGTGAAATTTATTACGGCAGAAATATCCCGTCTGTGGGTCTGAAGACGCTGTAATCCTTGCGGGCGGCGCGCTGTGTCTGGCAGCCGCCGCTTACCGTTGTTGCCGCTGGCGGTTATGCCGTCAGCAACAAGCCGATCCCACGCTCCCGCAGCCCATGCCGGGCAGCCTCTTCCAGCCGCTCATCGGTCACAATATCGGTCAGGCTCTCCAGCGGCGCGGCGCAAAACAGCGACCAGGAACCATATTTACTGCTGTCCGCCAGCAACACCCGACGCCCGGCATTGGCCAGCAGATCGTGCTTCAGCCCGGCTTTCTCCTCGGTTGGAGTAGTAATGCCGCGCTCAAGGCTCCATGAATTACAACTGACAAAGGCGATATCCGGATTGATGCTGCGCAACAGTCGACGGCCATGTTCGCCAATACAGGACTGGCTGGAGTCGTCGATGCGGCCACCGATAATCGTTACCTCAATCTGCCTGAATTCCGATAAAAACAGCGCAATGTGCAGATCGGCGGTAATCACCCGCAGCGGCAGATGGGTCAGCTGGCGCGCCAGTTCCAGCATAGTAGTACCGGCATCCAGCACCACCGCGTCGCCCGCCTGAACAAAGCTGGCAGCACAGGCGGCTATCGCCTGCTTTTCCGCCAGATTACGCTGCATTTTTTCCAGCGTGGTCGGCTGCGTAGGTATGAACCGATTGAGGGTGACGCCGCCATGACTGCGGCTGATCACCCCTTCTTTATCCAGCTTAATCAAATCACGTCGAATCGTGGCCGGCGAGGCGGAAATCGCACTGACCAGTTGCTCAACAGTCACCAGATTATGGCTTTTCAGGTAATCCATAATCTGGTCAAGACGGCTCTGTCCCTTCATATTTCCCTATGCGAGCTGCATCGCGAGTTTGATAGAGATCGCCATGCTCTCAGACTTCGCTTTACCTGTCCAGGCGATATCAAACGCCGTGCCGTGGTCCGCCGAGGTGCGGATAAACGGCAGGCCCGCAGTGATGTTCACCCCATCGTAGAATCCCAGCAGCTTCAGCGGAATGTGTCCCTGATCGTGGTACATTGCCACCACCATATCGTACTGCCCTTCCTGACATTGCAGGAATACCGTATCCGGTGGACAGGGGCCCGACACCGCGATGCCCTGTGCTTTCATTGCCGCAATCGCCGGGGCGACCGTAGTCATTTCCTCATCACCAAACAGGCCATTTTCACCGGCGTGCGGATTGACGCCCGCCACGGCGATGCGCGGCTGGGTAAAGCCGACCCGACGCAGGAAGGTGTCCGCCATGCCGATCACCGTCTCAATGCGTGAACGGCTCAGGGTATCGAGGAATTTACGCAGCGCAATATGGGTGGTGACGTGAATGACCTTCAGCTTATCGGTATAGAGCACCATGGCGTAATCCTGAGTGCCGGTCAGGTGCGCCAGCAGTTCAGTGTGACCCGGATAGAGATGACCCGCCGCGTGCAGCGCCTCTTTGTTGAGTGGCGCGGTGGCAATAGCCTGTACCTCGCCCGCCAGCGCCAGTTCGGTGGCGCGCTTCACGCAGCGCCACGCCAGATCGCCCGCCTGCTTCTGCACCATACCTGGCTTTAGCGCTTCAGGATCGGCTAACGGTTCATCGATCACGTTAATGATGCCGGGCGCAAAGTGGGCCGATGCCACCCGATCCACAATCCGCAGTTCCGCCTGTGGCGTAATGTTCATCGCCATAATCCGCCGCAGCGTCGCAGCGCAGCCGACAACCACCGCTGGCACGCCATTCAACTCACCTTCCAACAGCGATTTGATAATGATTTCCGGGCTGATGCCCGCCGGATCGCCCATGGTGACCGCAATAATTTTACTCACTCGACTTCTCCTCAATAAAACCAATGGCTGCTACCAGGGTGTTTTCATCACCAAAGCCACCGGCTTTGGTCATCACCGGCAGGGTAAATTCACTGTTAAGCAGAACCCCGTGCGGCACACAGCCCGCCACCAGGCCCTGAATCTGAAATCCGCTGGCACCCAGAGCCTGAGCGACGGCAATCGCCACGTCGCCGCCAGACAGATAGAGCGCATGCGGGAGCTGGCTGTCACACAACGTGCGGGTCATCTCACCGAGCAACTGACAAATCGCTTCGCCCAGTTGCTGGCGCGTCAGCTGAAACTGCTGGCAGAGCATTTCAATCTCATGCCGCTGTGAAGCATGCTGACAGGTGCGGATCACCGTATGTCGTCCCTGACGTAGCGCCGCTGTGGCTTGTCCCAGCCAGTCCGCTGCATCGGGCCAGGCGGGCTGGCGGAACAGCTGACGGATATCAACATCCACCACCGTCACCTGCCGCTGGGTCGCCAGCGTGGCGATCTGCTGCTGTGCGCGGCTGCTCATCGAGCCGATAACCGCCAGTACCGGTCGTGCTGCGTGGACACCTGCGTCAACCGCCGTACCGCTAACTCTCCTTTCCGCCGATGACGACGGCGCAGGCCGGGCGGCGAGATGGCGGCCCAGTGCCTCGCTTAAGCCTGCCGCACCCACCAGCAGCGGTTTTTCACTCAGCCGTGCCGCGGCTGCCATCAGGCGAGCCAGGTCAGTGTCGTTTTCAGCATCGACCACCAGCACGCCGCGGGCGTCCGTTAAGCGCTGCTCAAGCCGATCGCTGCGCAGGGTGGCGAGATCGATCTGATCCCCGTCGATGTGCAGTTGCTGAAGCACGCTGGCGCTGACGATGGGGGTTTTGGGATCGCTGGCAAATTCGGTATCCGTCAGCAAACGATCGCCAAGCCAGACCTGACCGGCACGCGTAGTGCGGCCGAGGTACGGCACGGCCGGTGCTACCAGCGCCAGACGTTTACCGCTGGCTGCCAGCGCCGCCCGCAGTTCAGCAGCGACATTGCCCCGCAGCGTGGAGTCGATCTTTTTAAACAGCCAGCCCTGCGCAATCTGCGGAGCGTAGTGGCCCACCGCCTCAGTGATCCGCTCTGCCGCCACCACGGGCGTGACTGCCCGACTGTCGGTGCTGATTACCCAGACATCCGCTGCCTCGCTATCTGCAGGCGTCGTTGGGCTGAACAGCACCTGAACCCGGGCACCGGCCTGTGCCAGCCCACTGCCTGCATCATTGGCTCCGGTAAAGTCATCGGCGATGACCACTACCGGGGTTTTCCACCATGACGAACTCATCGTCTCTCCTGTCAGGCTATTGCCGCTGCAATTGATTATATTCAATCATGATTGATTATATGTGAGCAAGATCAAATTAATCGAAATCGATATGTCCTATAAAATTAGCCACAGCAAGGGGATTACGTCAGCGTTACTCTGAGCGATATCAATCATTGCTTCAGAAATTACCAACAAGGGTGTGAGATGAATATCAACAGCACGGTGATCAGCGGCTATCAGACGTTGAACGACATGCGCTATCTGCTCGACGGCATCACGACAGCGTTAGTGGTAACCGATAACAACATTGAAGCCATTCCCGCCGTGCAGGCACTGGTGGGACAACTCCGGCAGCAGATCCCCGGACTCAGTGTGGTGAACAGCGTTCCGCCAGAGCCAGGCCAGCATGATGTGGCGGCGATTGTCAGCGCCCTGCCAGCGCAGGAGGTTGAACTGGTGATTGGCATCGGCGGCGGCAGCGTGCTGGATGTCGCTAAGCTGCTGTCAGTGCTGTGCGCCGGGGATGCGCCGTCACTGGATGCGCTGCTGGCAGGCGAGAAACCGCAGCGCCGCGTTCGCTCGCTGTTGATTCCGACCACCGCCGGGACCGGCTCGGAGGCCACGCCGAATGCGATTCTGGCGATTCCGGAGAAACAGACCAAGGTTGGCATTATTTCACCGGTGATGTTGCCCGACTGGGTCGCGCTGGTGCCGGAACTCACCACCAGCATGCCGCCGCATATTGCTTCATCCACCGGGATTGATGCGCTGTGCCATCTGATTGAGTGCTTCACCGCCACGGTCGCCAATCCGGTGAGCGATAACTATGCGCTGATCGGCATGAAGAAGCTGTTCGCCAGCCTCGAAACCACGCTACGTGAACCACACAATTTAGCGGCGCGACTGGAGATGCTGTGGGCCTCATACTACGGCGGTGCATCGATTGCCCACGCCGGGACGCACCTGGTCCACGCCATGTCCTACCCGCTCGGCGGCAAATATCATCTGCCGCACGGCGTTGCCAATGCCATTCTGCTGGCCCCCTGCATGCGCTTTGTCCGGCCCGCGGCGGTGAGCAAATTTGCTCAGGCTTACGATCTGCTGCCCGAGGCTGATACCGGCTTAAGCGAGGAGCAGAAATCTCATGCGCTGGTCGATTACTTCAGCGCACTGGTTCAGCGCCTGCAGCTGCCGGCCAGCCTGGAAGCGCTGGGCATCAGCCCGGATCACCTGCCTATTTAGTCGATGCGGCGCTCGACGTGCAGCGCCTGATGAAAAACGTGCCGCTGGCCGTGACGGCGGACGATGTGCGCGCAGTCTACCTGACGCTGTTTCCTTCTCACCCGGCGCAATGAGGATTGCCATGAACAAAAAAATAACCGGGGTACTGACCGCCATCGTTACCACTTTTGATCGCGACGGTGAGTTTAATCCGGCTGCCCAGCGTGAGCAGGTGCGACGCCAGCTCGATGCCGGTAACGGTATTTTCTGCGGCGGCACCAACGGAGAATTCTTTGTGCTGAATCAGCAGGAGAAGATCGCGGTCACCGAAACCTGCGTCGATGAAGTCAACGGCCGTGCGCCGGTGGTGGCGCACATCGGTGAGATATCAACCCGTGAAACCATCCGCCTCGGTAAGCAGATCGCCAGGCTGGGCGTTGATGCCGTCTCGGTGATTACGCCATGGTTCGTGCCGTTAAAGCAGCAGGAGCTGATCGCGCATTACCACGCCGTTGCAGACGCGCTTGAGGTGCCGCTGTTCCTTTACAACATCCCGGCGCGTACCGGCAATACTCTGCAGCCTGACACCGTCAGGACGCTGGCGGCACATCCGAACATCATCGGTATCAAAGATTCAGCCGGCAGCTACCAGAGTCTGAGTGGCTTCCTGCAGGCTGCCGACGGCATCGATCACTTCGATGTGCTGAACGGCCCCGACTCGCTGATTCATCAGGGGTTCGTCGATGGCTGCTCCGCCTGCATTTCCGGGCTGGCAAACGTGGCGCCCGAGGCGATCAACGCCATCTGGGCGCAGTTTAACGCCGGCGATATTGCCGGTTCGCATCAGGCACAGGAGCGCGTCACCGGTTTACGCACCGATCTCTATAACATCGGCTTCTCTCCTGCTGCGGTGAAAAAGGCGGTCAGCCTGCTGGGCTTTGACGTAGGTGACAGCCGCTATGCGGTGCAGTTCAGCGCCGATCAGCAGCAGCAGATCCGCCAGATCGTCAATCAGTACCTGCAGTAATCGCCAGCAGGGCGGATGCCCTGCGTCTTCGGCAGGACCGGGGTGAGGTCCTGAAACGACACCGCGAACCGCTCGCGGCTGGCACCAATGACTCATCACCTTTTGGCGTGTCGTCAGCCTGCCTGCCGGGGAACGACCATCATCTTTGTATCCTACCGGTCAGATGAGAACGAACCTGATGGTCGCCATCTGCCAGAACAATCGAGGTCATGATGAAAGCATTTTCTACTGAGAGCACCCTGCTGATCGTTGGCATGGTGGTCGCCTATATCCTGTTTACCACCTGGCTGACCTGGCGGCTGCGCAGCAAAAGCAGCGGTGACTTTATGGAAGGCTCACGCGCGATGCCGGCATTTATCGTCGGCGTGATGCTGATGTCAGAATATATCGGCGCCAAGTCGACCATTGGCACCGCCCAGGCGGCTTTTGAAGATGGCTTTGCCGCCTCGTGGTCGGTGATTGGTGCGGCGATCGGCTTCCCGCTGTTTGGTCTGATCCTGGTGAAACGCATCTATAACACTGGCAAAATCACTATTTCGGGCGCGATTGCCGAGAAATATGGCACCTCAACCAAAAATATCATCTCTCTCATCATGATTTATGCGCTGCTGCTGGTGAACGTCGGCAACTACATCAGCGGCGCAGCGGCCATTTCAACCGTGTTGAAAATCGACCTGACGCAGGCGGCCTTTATCACAGCAGTGGTCAGCACCTTCTATTTTGCCTTCGGCGGGATGAAAGGGGTCGCGTGGGTCACGCTGCTGCACAGCGCGCTCAAATATGCCGGGATCCTGATAATCCTCTTCGTGGCGCTGAAGATGACCGGCGGCGTAGCACCAATGATCGAAAAAATGCCGGCGTTCTACTGGACGTGGGATGGTCACGTCGGGGCCAGTACCATTGTGGCGTGGTTGATCGGGACGGTCGGATCGATCTTCTGTACCCAGTTTGTGATCCAGGCGATCTCATCGACCAAAGATGTGAAGTCCGCGAAGCGTGCCACCTGGGTCGCCTTCTTTTTCTGCCTGCCGATTGGTCTGGCGATGGCACTGATTGGCGTGGCGGCGAAATTTGCCCATCCTGATATCAAAAGCTGTATGCGCTGCCGGTGTTTCTGCAGGATATGTCACCGTGGCTGGCGGGCATTGTCACCACCTCGCTGGTAGCGTCGATCTTCGTCAGCGTCGGTACCGTGGCGCTGGCGATCGCCTCGCTGGTGGTGAAGGACTTTTACGTGCCCTACCGCAATCCGACCCCGGAGCGTGAATTTAAAATGACGCGCTGGATCTCAATCGCTATCGGCTTCTTCCCGCTGCTGTTCGTGCTGTTCTTCCCGGAAGTGCTGAAGCTGTCATTCTTTACCCGCGCCATTCGTCTGTCGATTACCGTGGTGGCGATCATGGCGTTCTACCTGCCGTGGTTTAAAAGCACCCGCGGTGCCAATGCTGGTTTGATCGGCGCCTGTCTGGCGACGTCGGTGTGGTTCATCCTCGGTAACCCATTCGGCATCGATAATATGTACGTGGCGCTGGCGACGCCGGCGATCATCATGGTGATTGACCGCTGCATCCCGTCACGCCAGTCTCAGCCCAATACGCAACGCAATGCACAAAACAGTGGAGCCTAATATGACTCAGGAAACCGTCACCGTCGAACGCACCGGCCAGCTGGCGCCGCACCCGCAGGATAGCGCGCAACAGGTGGCGATGCTGCCATCGTCCTGCCCGCAAAACCATGCCGCCAATCTGCTGCCGCTGCCCAATGGCGATCTGCTCTGCGTCTGGTTTGGCGGTACCCAGGAAGGCATCGCCGATATTTCGATCTGGTGTTCGCGGCTGGCAGAAGGCAGCTCTCGCTGGAGCGAGGCGCAGCAACTGTCGGACGATCCGAGCCGTTCGGAACAAAATCCGGTGCTGTTCCTCGACCCGGATCAGGTGCTGTGGCTGCTGTGGACCGCGCAAAAATCGGGGAATCAGGACACCGCGATTGTACGCTATCGTCAGTCGCACGATCTGGGCCGCAGCTGGGGTGCCATCGCCACACTGCTGGATAAGCCGGGCACCTTTATCCGCCAGCCGGTGGTGGTGCTGCCCAACGGTAACTGGCTGCTGCCGGTGTTTTACTGCCTGACCCGGCCAGGTGAAAAGTGGGTCGGCAGTTATGATATCAGCGCGGTAAAAATCTCTGAGGACAAGGGGCAGAGCTGGCGTGATGTTGAGGTCCCGGACAGCACTGGCTGCGTCCACATGAACGTCACGCTGCTGGATGACGGCACGCTGCTGGCACTCTATCGCAGCCGCTGGGCCGATCATATTTACCAGAGCCGCTCCGTCGATCAGGGCGAAAGCTGGAGTGCCCCACAGCCGTTGTCGCTGCCTAACAATAACTCATCGATTCAGGTCACCACGCTGCGCAATGGTCATCTGGCGCTGGTGTTCAATGCGATGAGCGCGCAAGGCGCGAGTGAGCGGCGGCTGTCGCTGTATGACGAAATTGAAGATGAGGATGATGATGAGGTAGCTGTCGCCGCCCAGCCAGTGGCACACGGCGCGCGAACGGCCTTCTGGGGTGCACCGCGCGCGCCCATGACGCTGGCGATTTCGCATGACGGCGGCAAAAGCTGGCCGCTGCAGCGTAATCTGGATGAAGGCGATGGCTACTGCATGACCAATAATTCACAGCAGAAGCTGAACCGTGAATTCTCTTATCCAAGCATCAAACAGGGAGCCGGCGGTGAACTGCATATCGCCTACACCTTTTATCGTCAGGCAATCAAGTATGTTCGCGTTGAAGAGTCGTGGGTGGCGGGAGGTCGCGCGTGATTGACCAAATGGCGCTGGTCACTGGTGCCAGTTCAGGCATCGGCCAGGCGATTGTTGACCGCTTGCTGGTGGAGGGCTGGCAGGTGATCGGCCTGAGTCGCTCGGCGCTGACGCGGCAGCATCCGGCCCTGCAGAGTTATCAGGTGGATGTCAGTGATGCCGCCGCCTTACAGAAGGTGTTAGCCCGACTGCCGGTGCCCAGGCGCTGGTA
>MIEI01000088.1 GCA_002095305.1 Pantoea brenneri | reverse complement strand
CTCATTTAAACACCTGAAAGGGTGTTTTTTTGTTTCTGCCGTTCCTGATTTCATCTTCATCGCTGCCTGACATTAAGCAGCAGCGGATAGCACAGGCTACCCGCAAACCTTTATCGGTGCGCCAGCGCCGCCCCACTCTGCACGTATGCCTTGATTCCCTGCAAAATCGCCTCTGCCACCTGATGCTGATAACGGGTGGTGCGCAACTTACGCTCTTCTTCCACGTTACTGATAAAAGCCGTTTCCACCAGGATAGATGGAATATCCGGCGCTTTCAGAACCGCAAACCCGGCCTGATCCACCGTACGCTTGTGCAGATGGTTGATCCGCCCCATACGGTGCAGCACCTCTTTGCCGAACTTCAGGCTGTCATGGATGGTCTGCCGCTGCACCATATCGAACATGGTATGGTCGAGATAACGATCGCCGCTCTTACTGACGCCGCCAATCAGGTCAGATTCATTCTGGGTCTGAGCCAGGAAACGGGCCGCGGCTGAGGTCGCGCCGCTGGTAGAGAGTGCAAATACCGAGGAACCACGCGCCGCCCGGCTGGTGAACGCATCGGCATGAATTGAGACGAACAGATCGGCGCGCTGCTTGCGGGCTTTGGCCACTCTGACGCGCAACGGAATAAACACATCTTCATTGCGCGTCATGTAGGCCTTCATGTTGGCCTCTTTATCGATTAACGCTTTCAGCCGCCGGCCGATCTTCAGCACAATATCTTTCTCACGGGTTTTATATTTGCCGTGCGCGCCCGGATCTTCGCCGCCATGGCCGGGATCGATCATGATAATGATCGGACGATCGCGCCCGGCTTTACCCGGTAGCGGTGCCTGCACCGTTTCATCTTTCTCAAGATCGCCCTGGTTATAATCCCTCAGCAACGCCAGCAGCGGATCGTCTTCAACCTGATCCTTGCTCGGATAGAGATCCACCACCAGCCGGTGATTGATCCCCGCCACCGGCGACAGGTTAAAGATCTTCGGCGCTACGCTGCGCTTTAGCTCCAGCACCACCCGCACCGTATTGCTGTCAAACTGGCCGACACGCGCATTTTTGATGAAGGGGTCATCCACCCTCACCTGCTTATCGACGCCTTTCAGTACCGTATTGAGATGCAGACCTTCAATATCGATCACCAGCCGTTCCGGATGACTCAGGGCAAACTGCTTGTACTTCAATGCCACATTCGATTCCAGCGTCATACGGGAATAGGTTGATGACGGCCAGATGCGTACCGCGACGATATGGTTTTTAGCGGCCATACCGACCCGGCTGACGCTTAACAACAGTAACGCGCCGGTTCCTTGTAAAAATCGTCTGCGTGAAAAGTGGGAATTAAAATCCGACATGCCGCTCCAGCTGCTGTGTAATGTCTAAAAAAGCGCCAGTTAATCAAATGGCGGCGAAAACTTTATCCAATCCAGAAGGTGATGTCACCCCGGAAACCCTAAATAATGCAGGCTGTTAGCGGCTTTGACACCCGAAAAAACGTAAATTTTCGTCAGGATTAGCGCTTGCAAAATTGCAGCGAAAAGAATAAAAATACAAAAAATCCGAATAAACATTCACTGAGGGCTGGCTGTGAAGGAACGTAGTACTGAACTGGTTCAGGGTTTTCGCCATACCGTTCCCTATATCAATGCCCACCGGGGTAAGACGTTTGTCATCATGCTGGGCGGCGAAGCGATCGAGCATGAGAACTTCTCGGGCATCGTTAACGATATAGGCCTGCTGCACAGCCTCGGTATCCGCCTGGTCGTGGTCTATGGCGCCCGTCCGCAAATTGATGCCAGCCTCGCTGAACACCAGCTTGAGCCGGTCTACCACAAGTTTACCCGGGTCACCGACGCGCAATCGCTGGAGCTGGTGAAGCAGGCGGCCGGTCGTCTGCAGTTAGATATCACCGCCCGTCTTTCGATGAGTCTCAACAACACCCCGTTGCAGGGCGCGCATATCAATGTGGTCAGCGGCAACTTCATTATTGCCCAGCCGCTGGGTGTCGATGATGGCGTCGATTATTGTCACAGCGGGCGTATTCGTCGTATCGATGAAGAGGCGATTCATCGTCAGCTGGATAACGATGCGATTGTGCTGCTTGGTCCGGTGGCGGTGTCAGTGACCGGTGAGAGTTTCAACCTCACTTCGGAAGAGGTCGCGACCCAACTGGCGATTAAACTCAAAGCGGAAAAGATGATCGGCTTCTGCTCTGAACAGGGTGCACTGGACAGCGAAGGGAATATCATCTCCGAACTGTTCCCGAATGATGCCCAGGCGCGCATTGACGAGATTGAAAGCAGCGGTGATTACCTTTCCGGCACCGTCCGCTTCCTGCGCGGCGCGGTTAAAGCCTGCCGCAGCGGCGTGCGTCGCAGCCATCTGATCAGCTATCAGGAAGATGGCGCGCTGTTACAGGAACTGTTCTCACGCGACGGTATCGGCACCCAGATTGTGATGGAGTCAGCTGAGCAAATCCGTCGCGCCAATATCAATGATATCGGCGGCATCCTCGAACTGATCCGGCCGCTGGAGCAACAGGGCATTCTGGTGCGTCGCTCACGCGAACAGCTGGAAATGGAGATTGATAAATTCACCATCATTCAGCGCGACAATCTGACTATCGCCTGTGCCGCGCTCTATCCCTTTATGGATGAGAAGATCGGTGAGATGGCCTGCGTGGCGGTCCATCCCGACTATCGCAGTTCATCGCGTGGTGAAATGTTGCTGCAGCGCGTGGCGTTGCAGGCGCGTCAGATGGGGCTGCAAAAGCTGTTTGTGTTAACCACCCGCAGTATTCACTGGTTCCAGGAACGCGGCTTTACGCCGGTTGATATTGAGTCGCTGCCGGAGAGTAAAAAAGAGATGTACAACTATCAGCGCCGCTCAAAAGTCCTGATGGCCGATCTGAGCCGAAACACGCTGTAATCGCCAGCAGGGCCGGACGGTTAATACCGCCGGCCCTGTTTGCCTGCCGGTTATCCTGCCTCGCCCAGCCGCTCAACCAGACCGCTACGCCGCTGCGTTTGCAGCTGTACGGCTCGCTGGAACACTCCAGGATCGCTGTAGAGCGTCAGCTGTTTGCGGGCGCGAGTAATCGCGGTATAGACCAGCTCACGGGTCAATACCGGCAAAAACTGGGTTGGCATCACCAGCGCAGTATGTTCAAACTCCGACCCCTGCGATTTGTGTACCGTCATCACCCAGGCAGTTTCATGCGAGGGCAAGCGGCTCGGCTGAATCGCTTTGATGCTGCCATCCGGCAACGGGAAAAAGACTTTCAGGTTGCCTTCTTCGTCGCGCAGCGTAATGCCGATATCGCCGTTGAACAGCCCCAGCGCACTGTCGTTACGGGTGATCATCACCGGTCGTCCGGCATACCAGCGCCCGCCGATCGCGGGGCGACGGATTCGCTGCAGCTGCATCAGCCGTTGTTCAACCCGCTGGTTAAGACCCTGAACGCCAAAGGGCCCGTCTCGTAACGCACACAGCAGCTGATAGCGGCCAAAGGCGGCCAGCACCTCGGCCGGTGATGCCTGTTGCCGGATCAGCTGCAAATAAGGCTGATAGCCCTGCGCCACATCATCCAGCATCGCCTGATAGGCTTCGCCACTGGTTAACGGCTGATAGCTGAGATCCTGATAGCCCGCGGCGAACACCGCTTTCACCTGCTGTGCATCGCCGAGGTTAATTGCCTGAGCCAGCTGGCCAATGCCCGATTTTGCGTCAAAACGGTAACTTTTTTGCAGCAGGCAGATACTGTCGCGAACGGCAGGCGCCAGCCGATCGTCACTGCCCTGCAGCGCACACCCGGTCAGCAATGCGAGCTGTTCCGCACGTGCCAGACTGTAGCCGCTTTCGGTACAGCGACAGATATCGCCCAGCACGGCCCCCGCCTCGACCGAAGCCAGCTGGTCACGATCGCCAAGGAAGACTACCCGCGCATGGGCCGGCAGTGCGGCAATCAGCTTCGCCATCATCGACAGATCGACCATTGAGGCTTCATCGACCACCAGCACATCGAGATGCAGCCGGTTACCGGCGTGATAGCGCAGACGCTGGGTATCCGGCTGCGCGCCCAGCAGGCGATGCAGCGTGGTCGCCTCCGTCGGAAAGCGCTGACGTTCTTCCTCGCTGACGGCTAAATTTTGCAACGCGTTGCCAAGCGATTCGGTGAGCCGCGCCGCGGCTTTGCCGGTTGGAGCGGCTAACTGAATCCGTAAGTTGCCGGGATTAAGCCGTATCAGTGCGGCGAGTAGTTTGGCCACCGTAGTGGTTTTTCCGGTGCCGGGCCCGCCGGAAATAACGGCGGTCTTGCGGGTCAGCGCTACAGCAGCGGCGATTTTCTGCCAGTCATCCGGACGATTGCCAAACAGGGTATTCAGCACCTCACTGGCCGCCTCGGCGTCAAACGCCGATTTCACTTCCTGCAGGGCAAAGAAGCTCGCCACTCTGCCCTCGCTGTGCCACAGACGATGCAGATAGAGACGGCGGTTACTGAGTACCAGGGGGGTAATCAGGCTGCCGTCACTGACCGCAGACCAGCCGGCCAGCAGCGATGGCCAGTCATCCGGCGCGCCGGCAGCCTGCCACAGAGCCTGCGCCAGCGCGGGCTGACGGCCCGCAAACAGGCCCGCTTCGCTCAGGTTATCCAGCGGCAGACAGACATGACCTTCTCCCGCTTCCGCACTAACGCAGGCCGCCGCGAGCAGCAACACCGGTTGTGATTCATCCGCCAGCAGGCGGGCAAACTGAATATCTAACGGCCGCAGGAGACGCTTTTCTACCGCCTGAAGCAGTAAGCTCAGCATTTCACTCATGACATCTCCCTGGTATGACCAAACAACGCATCTATCTCTTCAATAAAGGCTTCGCTGGGACGGGTGGCGAAAATACCGTTATCCGGCGAACTGCCATCCATCCCGCGTAAAAACAGATAAAACACCCCGCCGAAGTGGCGCTGATAATCATAATCCTGCAGACGGTGCTGAAGATAGCGATGCAGCGCCAGGGTATACAGCTGATACTGTAAATCGTAGCGGTGGTCGATCATTGCCTGCGCCATCGCCTGTGGGGTATACGCGGCGTGGCTCTCTCCCAGCCAGTTCGACTTATAGTCGAGCAGATAATATTTTCCCTGCCAGCGGAACACCAGATCGATAAAGCCTTTTAGCATGCCCTGCACCTGACGAAAATCGAGTGCCGCCGCCTGTTGTGATAGCGGGTCGTGACGGCGCAGCAGATCGTCAAGCTCGGCAGCGGTCAGCAGATTATTGATAGGCAGATAGAACTCCATCTCGATCAGCCGGTCACTGCTGTTTATCGCCGACAGCGTCAGGCCGTCATCATTGAGCGGCGTATGCAGTACCCGCTCAATCCACTGCTGGATCACCGGTAACCAGCTCAGCGGATAGCCATGATGCTGCAACTGATCTTCCAGCCAGAACGCATCCGGCGGTTCGGCAAAGTCGATCGATTCAAACAGACCGTGCAAAAAGGTTCCCGGTGCGGCACCGCGTGGAAAGTGGTGAGGCGTGAGAGCCGCTTCTTCGCCGCTCTCCTCTTCGCCTGCCGCATCAATATCGAAATTCGGCAGCGCATCCAGCAGTGCGGAGCTGTGGTGCTGTTGCAGGCCCGAGTAACTGGTGACCCGCCAGGCATCGGCCAGCGCGCGCGTCACCTCACGACTGCTTAAGGCTTCATCGCCGGTCGGCCGATCCTGCCAGACTTCACCCGGCCGCAGATCGTCAGCGATCACCTCGATCCCGTTGCCGCTTAACGCCGCTAACCGCTGGCTGAGCTGTTGCGCATCGGCCGCTTCGCCCCGCTGCACCAGATAACCGAGCGCGCTCTTGTGCAGATCGCTGTCGCCCTCTTTTTTACGCGTTCCTTTGATCAACGGCGCAATACCGACGCTGCAGTGATAAACCGAACGGGTCAGCGCCACATAAAGCAGTCGCAAGTCCTCTGCCAGTCGCTCCTCTTCAGCCAGTTCCATGCTCTGTGCATCACCCTGCACATCCAGCAAGGCGGCAAAACTTTCACGATCGTGATAAAGCGCACTGGCCGCCTCACGGTAGCCGGCGGCAAACGGCAGCCAGACCAGCGGATATTGCAGCCCTTTCGATTTATGGATGGTGACGATTTGCACCAGATGGCGATCGCTTTCCAGCCGCAGCTGCTGGCTGGCCGCCTGGCTATTGGGCCGCGCAATCTGCTGGGCCAGAAAGCGCACCAGCGCATGCGGACTGTCGAGCTGCACTGAGGCTTCCTGTAACAGTTCGCCCAGATGCATCAGATCGGTCAGGCGGCGCTCACCGTTTTCGGAGGCCAGCATATTTTCAGCCAGCTGACGCTTGATCATCACGTCGCGCAGCATCGGCAACACACCACGCTGGTGCCAGAGCTGCTGCCAGACGGCAAACTGCTCGACCAGCGCATCCCATTCGCGCTCATTTTGGGTCAGTGCATCGAGCGTGGCGGCGTCAATGGCGAAGATAGAGGTCGCCAGCGCACTGCGCACCAGTCGCTCCTGCTCCGGTGCCTGGATCGCCTGCAGCAGCCACAGCAGTTCCCGCGCTTCAGGCGTGGTATAGACGCTGTCGCGACTGGAGAGATAGACCGAGGGAATCGACAGTGCATTGAGCGCATCGCGGATCAAACCCGCTTCGTTACGACTACGCACCAGCACGGTGATATCGGATGCGCGCACCGGACGCAGCGAGTCACCCTTTCCTAAGCAGGCGCGTCCCTGCTGTCCGGCCACCAGCCAGCGGCTGATATCCGCCGCACACTGACGCGCCATAAACTGCTGATAATCGCTGCTGCCGACGCCTGCACCGGGTTGTAACCAGAAACGCAGCGCCGGTTGCGGCCGATCGTCATAGATCAGTTTCAGCGCCTGATTCGGTGCCGCCGGTTTGACCTGCAGGAAAGGAATAGCGGAGAACAGAAATGGGGATTCCAGCTGAGAAAACAGCCGGTTAACGCTATCGACCATTTCCGGCGACGAGCGCCAGTTAGTATCGAGCGTGTAGTGAGCGCTAACTTCACTTCGCGCGCGCAGATAAGTAAAAATATCCGCGCCGCGGAAGGCATAAATCGCCTGCTTAGGGTCACCGATTAGCAATAGCGCCTGTTCTGGCTGGTTGATATAGAGCGTGCGGAAAATGCGGTACTGCTGCGGATCGGTATCCTGAAACTCATCGATCAGGGCGACCGGGAACCGTGCCCGAATGGTGTCAGCCAGCAGGGTGCCGCCCGGTTGCTGCAACGCCTCATCCAGCTTGCTCAGCAGATCATCAAAGCCTAACAGCGCCCGCAGCCGTTTCTCACGCTGGACGGTGGCGCGCACGTCAGTCAGCGCCTGTGCAATGATCACATCCCGCAGCGACAGCGGTTCCGCCAGAAACTGATCGATTGCGTCAAACACCGGATGGCGCGGGGCTTCACCTTTTTTGGTTTTCTCCTCCAGCACCTGCTGACCAAAACGCTCCAGCTCTTTCGGCAGTTGGTAATCCAGCGTTTCGCTGTTGGCCCACTGCGTGACTTTCGCCACCCAGACCGGCAGGTTTTTACTGCTGTAGCTGCGCTTATCAACGCCGGACGCGCTGATGATGCCTTCCACGTCGGCACTGAGCGACTGCCACTGCTGCTTGATTGACGTAATGCGCGCCAGATTGCGGGCGTGACGTGACGCCAGAGTCTCATCGGCAGCAGGTGGCCGCTTCAGGCTGGGCGATTCACCCTGTAGCCAGGGGCGCAGCGTGGTCAGCAGGCTGTCCGGCCCGCTCCATTCCGCCGCAATTACCCGCGCCACATCAAGCGACAGCGGATAGCACTGCCGCCGCCAGAAATCGGCGGTCGACTGCTTCAGCAGCGCCTGCTCATCTTCAATCAGCTCCTGCTCAAACAGCATGCCCGATTCAAACGCGTTGAGGTTGAGCATCCGCTGGCAGAAACCGTGGATAGTAAAGATCGCCGCTTCATCCATCTGCCGCTCGGCCGCCAGCAGTTGCGCTGCGGCGTGCGCTAAATCCGGTATCTGGTCAAGCAGCAGCTGATGCATCGGATCGCCGCTGCTACCGCGAATACAGGCCAGCCGCAGCTGATGAATATTCTCGCGGATACGTCCGCGCAGTTCAGCGGTCGCGGCCTCGGTGAAGGTCACCACTAAAATTTCTTCAACCGACAGCGGCCGGCTGTAAGCATTTTCGCCGCCCAATCCCAACAGCAGACGAAGATAGAGCAAACCAATGGTAAAGGTTTTTCCGGTCCCCGCTGAGGCCTCAATCAGCCGCTCACCTCTGAGCGGCAGCGTTAAGGGATTCAGGGATTCGGCAGGTAACTGCGTCATTGGGTCTCACTCTTTACCGGCAGCGACTGCTGCAACTGCGCCACTTCATTCCAGGTTTTCCAGCCTGGCAGCTGGGCAAAGGCCACTTTTTCGTTGCTGTTTCCCGCGATCTGCGAGGTCATCACCATACCGGTGTGTTGTATCACCGCATGCTGGAAGAAATCAGCCAGGCTGGCTGGAGTCAGCTGTTTAATCTGCGCAATCACTTTCTGGCGCGTGTCAAAGTCGTCATTCTGGCGGTCAAAGTCGCGGCTATAGCGATCCGCCTCCTCATCCAGTGTCTGAGGACGCTGCTGCAGATCATTGATCATCGCCTGCTGATACTGGGCAAAATCGGCCTGACTCATCGTGCGTAAGCGTTTCTCCGCCTGCGGATAGAAGGCCTGATAGCGCTGCAGCAGCCAGGCCGGTTGTTTGCTGTTGCTCTGCAGCAGGAAACCGATCCCCCACTGACGGCCTACCGGCATCTGGAAGGCAAACACCGCATAGCCAAGTTGCTCTTCAGTGCGTAGCTGGTTGTAGAACCACGGCTGCACAATCTGACTCAGCATCGAGCTGTTCGCCATACTCTGGTATTCGCCATAGCCGAGCGGTATATAGAGCGCCGCTAAGGCAGAATCGGTGCTGCTGCCCTTCTGTTGCAGGTTGGCTTTAAGCGGTTTTTCGAACGTCACATACTTACTGCGCCAGGTGTCAGTGCCGGTGCTCTGCATCTGCTGCTTCAGTTCACGCCCCAGCTGGATCACGCTGTCGGCACTCAGGTTACCCACCACCATCATTTCCGGCGTTGCCGCGCGGAACAGTTCATCGCGATAGGCGGTGACATCCTTAAGTGTGATAGCACTGACCAACTTGCGACGCGTTTCCCGCTGGGTGTAGGGCAACTGCGACAGCAACTGCATCGGCTGAATCGCCTGTTCAAAAGCTTTACCTTTGTCCGCTGCCTCCAGCCGTTCCAGATACCAGGATTTGGCCTGCTCCAGCTGCTGTTGCGTCGGCTGGAAGTGAGCATAGCCTTCAACCAGCTTCTTCAGCAGGGTTGGCAGGCGCTGAGTAAAGCCGCTGGCGCTAAACACCAGCCCCTCATTTTCGCCGGTTGAAAAACTGATGCCACCGACCGATGCCTGCGAGTTCAGCTCATCCAGCGCCAGGCTGGAGAGGTAGTCATTGAGGCCAAACAGTACCTGCTGGCGCGCATCACTGATGGCGTTCTTGTTACGCAGCGCCAGGGTAATCGCAGCTTTTGGCTCGCTGGCGTAAAACTGACTGGGCATCCAGTAGATACGCATACCGGCATCATTTTCCAGCCTGACCGGATGTGAATAGTGTTTATCGTCCGCCGGCAGCAGGGTGAAGTCATCCGGAATATAAGGATTCAGCGTGGGCATCGAAAGCGCAATCTGGCTGCTGCGTTGTTGCCAGTCGGCAAAGGTCGCCGGCGTAATTTTTTCAACCTGATACGGCGCATCAACAAAGTACGCCTGTTTATTGTGCGGTTCCTGCGGGCTGATATACCAGATACGCGCCTGCTGTGGCGTCATCTGATCCAGCCGTGCCTTGATGGCCGCGACATCATACTGATCCGCCAGATAAGGCGCATCCAGCGCGTGCTCAACCGGCACCCTCAGCATGGTATCTGCCAGCCATTCGATGTAATCCATATCCCGGGTAATTGAGGGATAGCGGAAGTCGAGCGCCAGCACGTGAGAGACCTCATCGAAATAGCGCTTATCATCTGCCTGCTCACGCAGCAGGTTGATGTAGCTAAAAATGGCTGCGACCACTTCATCGCGCTGCGCCAGACCTTTGTCGGTCAGCGAGGCGGTAATCGCAAACACGCCGCCGTTGCGATCGGTCATCGGGTCAGCCCCGGCATTCACCCCGTCGGCTAAGCCCTGTTTTTGCAGCCAGTCGGTCAGGGTATTTTTACTGCGGTTGCTGATCAGGTAGCTAATCAGGGTGTCGGTTTTGCTGCGAAAACGGTCGCTGTTATTAGCAATGCGAAACTCAATCTTAAGCTGTTTGCGTGGCTGAGCCGGAACGTAATGGATCAGAATGCCCTGCTGCTCAGCCGTCACCACCGGTACGCTGATTGCCGGTACGCTGGCGTTATGGTTAGCCACCCGACCAAAGGTTTTGGCCGCAATTGACGCCATCTCCGGCAAGGTTTTGTTGCTGTAGATCACCGCTTTCATCAGATTGGCGGAGTAATGGGTATGGTAGAAATCCAGCAGCGCCTGGTGCAGTTTGCTGTCGGGTTTGTCTTTGAGCGTATCGAGATTACCGCCGGAAAAACGCGACGCCGGGTGGGCCGGGTTGAGCGTTTCTGCCCCGACCTGCGCCATGCGTAACCCGTCGCGCGAGCGCGCCATCGTCAGTTCAGCGTTGACCGCATGGCGTTCCCGATCGGCGTTGACCGGATCAAGTAGCGGCGCGGCAACCGCATCTGCCAGACGATCCACCGCCGGCTCCAGCGAAGCATTTTCCACTTCCAGATAAAAGGCGGTGCGGTAAGAGGCGGTACTGGCATTGTGGCTGCCACCGTGCTTTTTCAGGAACTCAGCCAGATTGTCCGGCTGAGGGTAATGGGTTGATCCCATCAGCACCATATGCTCCAGATAGTGCGCCAGGCCGAGCTGCTGGTCAGGATCGTCCAGTGAGCCAATCGGTAAGGTCAGTGCCGCCAGCGATTTGGGGGCAACCGGATCGGAAACCAGTAATACCGTCATGCCATTGTCGAGCCGGATAGCCTGATACTGACGGGGATCGTGTTCACTCTTGCGAATGATGTCGTTAATTGGTTGCCAGCCCGATTCGGTCTGCGCTATGGCAGTACAAGCCACCAGGCCTATCAGAAGCGCCGCAAACCAGCGTGCGTATGTCCGCATGTAAACCCCTTACGTTACCCAATAAACCGCCAGTGCCTGACACCGCGGCTCAAAGCAGAGCAAACTTTCTATGTAATTGGCCAGTGAGCAAATTGCTGTCTGGCCTGCTATTCATCATCCTGATGTGCAGCCAGCACCGGTAAATACCAGCGTTGTGCCGCCTCAGTTATCTGTTGTAGCTGTGTTTCATCCAGCACGCGGCACAGGCGTTGCAGGTAAGGATCGCTGCCTTCTCCCTCAACCTGATAACTGCCTGACCACGCAGTCAGCAGGCGATTGCGCGCTTTAAGCTGGGTCGCTTCATCGGTCAGTAGCTGCTGACTTTTTTTGTCATAGCTGGCCGTTAACCAGGCACCGCCGCTTTTGTTGAGCAGCATCAGCGGCTGACGCATGCCGGCGAAATAGCCCGCCACATAGTCATTCAGTGCCGCGACGGCCGCCGGCGGGTTTACCGCCAGAAAGCGCCAGCGACTCTGCTGTCGGCCAAACATCCGGCTGCTGCCGGTGCCGCCCAGTGCGCAATAGACCAGATGTTCCAGCCAGAGCAGCAGCCCGTCGTTCATGTTCAGCACCCCAGGCCGCCAGCGCAACAGGCCGTCATCCTGCACCTGGGTGAGCCAGCCGGTCAGGCTGACCTGTTCCAGTTGCAGATTGACTTCCCAGCTCTCGCCTTCACTGCGCTGCGTCACCACTTCTGCCGCCACTTCCTGCATCTCATCACGCTGCGCCTGCCAGAACAGTTCGCCAAATGCGCCGTAAGGCAGATTACCCGCCGCACGGTGATGCGCATAGAGCCGCTGGGTATCCTCCCCTTCCACCAGCGCATTCAGCAACTGCGCGTTAATCTGATAACGCTCCAGATTGTCGAGAGCGAACGGTTCGCTGTCGGGCAGTTCGTTCTCTTCCAGCCAGAAATTTACCCCGAGCCGCTGATGAAACCACGCCCGCACCGGATGGCGCCAGAAGCGCAGAAACGCCTCCAGCGTCAACGCCTCAATCGACGGCGCTTCCAGCGGCTGAACAAAATCGGGTTGCGGTTGGCCTGCGCCCTGTGCGGCAGGTAACCATTCGCGGGCAAAGCTCTGCAGCCTGGCGGCAGGCTGGAAATTCTCGGCAGCAAACGGCATCCGGCTGTGCAGATGTTGCAGATGGTCCCGTACCCGCGCAGCGCTCTCATCCAGATCGCGCTCTTCATCGCCGTCCAGATAAAAACTCTGCCCGATATAATCCAGCAGTTCTGTGACCAGCACCGACGGGTAGCGTTCCGTATTATCCTGAATTGCCCGGCCGATATAGCTGATGTAGAGCTGCTGTTGTGCAGAAATCAGCGCCTCAAGAAACAGATAACGGTCATCATCACGGCGGCTGCGATCGCCTTTACGTGATTGCTGCTGCATCAGATCGAAACCTAACGGCGCTAAAGTGCGCGGATAGACGCCATCATTCATGCCTAGTAAACAGACCACTTTGAACGGGATCGAACGCATCGGCATCAGGGTACAGAAGTTGATCTGCCCGGCCAGGAATCGCTGGCTGATACGCTGCTGATCCAGCCGGCTGCGAAGATCGTCACGCAGCAGCGTGATCGGAATCGCCTCTTCAAACCTGGCGTCCATGCCATATTCAATCAGTGTCTGCCACTGCTCTTCCACCAGCAGCAGCGCCGCTTCGGTTTCGGCATCGGGGCTTAAAAATGCGTTCAGCAATTCCCGACACAACGGCAGCCACGCCTGCAGTGGCCGCGGCTCGGCCAGCAGTTGCCGCCAGTGGTTAAGCCGGGACAACAGCTCCGCCAGATGGCCAGCCAGTTCACCCACCAGGCCGCTTGATTCATCGTACGGCAGAATCCCTTCCCAGTCCCCGTTGTGGCTCTCCATCGCGTAGCCCAGCAGCATGCGTTGCAGACCAAAACGCCAGGTATGCTGGCCGGTTATCGGTAATGATAAAGCTTCTACGCTGGCGTCATCCAGCCCCCAGCGTACGCCCGATTCACTGACCCAGCGCCGCAACAGACGCAGCCCGCTTTCATCAATGGCGAAATGGCTGGCCAGCGCCGGCACATCCAGCAGCGCCAGCACATCCTCGGAGACAAACCGACTGTCCGGCAGCGCCAGCAAATGCAGGAATGCCACAATGGCCGGATGCGCCTGACTGGCGCGGCGGTCTGAAATGGCGAAGGGTAAATAACGGTCTGCGGAGGCATTGGCGAAAACCGCCTGAATAAACGGCGCATAGGCGTCGATATCGGCCACCATGACAATAATGTCACGCGCTTTCAGCGTCGGGTCAGCCTCCATCAGCGCTAACAGATGATCCTGTAATACTTCGACTTCACGCTGAGCACTGTGGCATACCTGCACCGCCACCGAACGATCCTGCGGATCGAGCCGGCGTTTCTGATCGCTGTGCGCCAGTTGCGCGGCGTCGAGCCCGATCACGGCGTTGTCCTGCAGATTAAGCAGATCGGACTGCAGGCAGTGCAGCAGGTTGTCTTCTTCCACCTCAACAAAGGCGTCAATGTCGTCATTGGCCTCCATCTGGCTGAGCAGAAACAGATTATCGCGTCCCAGCTTGCCCCATGAGGCGAGCAGTGGATTGGTCAGCTGTTGTTCACCAGCATCATTGAATAACGCGGGCGCCTGCTCCACATCGCGGAATAATCCGCGCTGCTCATCCGCACCATGACGCCGACGCTGGCGGCTTTGCAGCTTAGCCAGAAAGGCATAATCCTGAATATCGCCCCAGTAATCGCGGCAGGGATTGGTAAACAGCAAATGAATATCTATGTGGCGTCCCAGCGCCTGCAACGCCTGTAAATAGACCGGCGGCAGCGCGGAGATGCCGCAAATGAATACCCGTTTCGGCAGATTTTCCGGCGTGTGTTGCGCCTGCTCCAGCGTCTGGATAAATCGCGCATAGAGATTGGCACGGTGCCATTTTGGCTGACGCAGCGTTTCGGTATAACTGACCAGATCGCGCCACAGCGCCGCCTGCCAGCGCTGTGCCTCACCCAGCCCGTCAATGGTTTCACCGCGCTCCCAGCTGTTGAGCCAGTCGGCGCGATAGACCAGATACTGGTCAAACAGATCCGCCACTCGTGAGCTCAGCTGGAACAGTTTTCGCTTATCGCCATCGTCGTGCAGATAGTGGCGCAGCGAGATAAACTCCTCGTGTTCCAGCATCACCGGCAAACGATGCATCAGCTTCCAGCTCATGCTGGCTTTGCTGAACGCACTCTCGACCGGAATATCGGGCAGCACCCGGACAAACATCTCCCAGATGAAACTGGCCGGCAACGGGAATTCGATGTTGGCCGCGATACCAAAGGTCTGCGCCAGCTCCATTTGCAGCCACTGCGCCATACCCGGACTTTGCACCAGCACCATTTCAGAGGCGAAAGGATCATCCAGAGGATCATGTTTAATCACCGCAGCCGCCAGAATCTTCAGCACATCAAGCTGATTAGAGTGATAAACGTGAAACATGAAAACTCCTGTGGCGACTCATAACATAACTGCGGTATTGCGGCCCGGTAACTCTACCGCGTATCGCGGTTGAAGCCCATCAAAAGGGCGTCATTCGGGCGGTTTAACAGCGTAATCGCGTCAGGCTGGCGCTGCGCTGCTGCGGTCCCAGCACGTCGGCGCGTTCCAGCCGGCAGCCCGCCGGGCCGTTCTGGATTTGCAGGGTGGTGCGCCAGCCAGCACTCTCATGCCCAATCAGCCGTTGTTCCGCCACCCGCCACGCCTCTCGCTGATTCCACTGCTGGCTGAACCCGAACGTGAGCGCGCGATGATACTGCAGCAGCGCGCTGCTGCTTAATGCCATTAACAGCAGAGCAAATAACGCTTCCGGCAGGCTGAATCCCGCCGCCTCACAGACAGTCGTCCGTTCTGGCTCGCGGGCAGTAGTCGATCCAGCCATGCGGTAGCGGCTGAATACGACTCTGATGGAGCGAGACCCACTGCCACACTGCCGTTCCGCTGCCACTGGCTTCACCTTTAAGCAGACCTTCTCCATCTTCACCTCGCTGTAAGCAACTGCGCCATCCCTGACGTTCATCATGCTGACAACCGACCGTTTCGCCCGCAGACCAGCTAAGGGAGAGGCCCCATTGCAGCGCCGACTGCGCCCGCCAGAAATCCTGAATAAACTGCTGCTCATCAGCCAGTAGCAGCATCCCCTGCTCTAACATTTTTCGGCTGGCGTGCAGCGTGAGGCTGCCGATGACTAACAGCATCAACACCATACCCAGCGTACTGCTGCCGTGCTGCCTCACAGATTTTCAGCCTCCACCCAGCTCTCTACCGTTTCCAGCCAGCGCCCGGCACGTCCCTGCAGCCGCAAATGGATCTGCCTCTGCTGGCGGGTCACACTGAACTGCTCCAGCGTCAGGAAAGCCGGATCGGAGAGCCGTTCCCAGCCACCCGCGCGACAGTCATTAACCCCGCGCTGCATCTCCAGTTGCTGCAACCGCAGGCGATAACCATAGTAATCGCTAGCCGCCTGGTTAACGCCGTCCCACTGACCGTTGCTGTTTTCATCCCAGCGCAGCAGCAGGCAGTTTTCACTGAGGGTGAGCGCGCTGTTGCCGCACTCACCGTGACAATAGCCTGCGCGTCGCACCGCCTTTTCCAGCGTGGCGATAATCTGCTGCAGCTCCTGGCGCAGCTGCGCCCGCTGCAGCAACCCGACATTCTCGCCGAGCAGCAGCGGTAAAAAACGTCCGGCACTGACCATCAGGACGGCGCCGATCGCCATCGCCATCAGCATTTCCAGCAGGCTGAACCCGGCGGTTTTCAACGGCACGCTCCGGCGTCGGTAAAACAAAAGCGGATCCGGGCCCGGGTGGAAATAATCAGCCGCAGCTCTCCTGCCTCATTCCTTAGCTCAATGCTGCCTGCCCGGGCGACGTTGCGACGGCCGTAAAAGCCCGGCTCACCGCGTAGCCCGTTTAACATCACCCCAGCATGGGGTGCAATGAAATGCAGACGCTTTCCTGACTGACACGCCCCGAGCGGCAGACTGCCGCCGCCAATACACCAGGGCTTTCCCGGACGTGACCACAGGACCAGGTCGCGATTTTGCCGGTAAGCCTGCGCACGAAGCCGCAACAGAAAACCCTGCAGTTGCTGGGCAGTGTCGCGTAGCTGCTGCCGTTGCTGCCAGCGCTGCCAGCCGTGAAGTGCGCCAAGGCTCAGTATTCCGGCAATCACCATCACCACCAGCAGTTCCGGCAGGGTAAAGCCGCGTAACAAGTGTGTTTTCATCGGGCTAGCGTGCCGGGTGGAGAAAGCGGGGACAAGCGGGTTGTTATGCGGCTGGAAAAAGGGTCACAGAGAGGACGATCATCGGACATCTGGTGGCATGACGCTGCGAGCCATGCCGCATATTTTGACGCAGACAGGTAAAAAAAAGCCCCGGCGTGCAGGGCAGCACCGGGGCTTTTTCACAGCAGGTATCAGATTGCGACAGGCGCTTTGATCGCCGGATGCGGATCGTAACCTTCAATTTCGAAGTCATCAAACTGGTAGTCAAACAGCGAGGCTGGCTTGCGCTTGATCACCAGCTTCGGCAGCGGACGCGGCTCGCGGGTCAGTTGCAGGCGTGCCTGCTCCAGATGATTACTGTAGAGATGGGTATCGCCACCGGTCCAGACAAAGTCACCGACCTGCAGGTCGCACTGCTGCGCCACCATATGTACCAGCAGCGCGTAGCTGGCAATATTAAACGGCAGGCCGAGGAAGATATCGCAGGAGCGCTGGTAAAGCTGACAGGAGAGTTTGCCGTCAGCCACATAGAACTGGAAGAACGCGTGGCACGGTGCCAGCGCCATCTGATCCAGTTCACCGACGTTCCAGGCTGAAACGATAATCCGGCGTGAGTCGGGGTCGCTTTTCAGCTGCGCGATCACCTTGCTGATCTGGTCGATCTGCTCGCCGCTGGCCGTGCCCCAGCTGCGCCACTGTTTGCCATAAACCGGGCCAAGATCGCCCCTTTCATCAGCCCACTCATCCCAGATTGAGACGTTATTTTCCTTCAGGTAACCGATGTTGGTATCACCTTTCAGGAACCACAGCAGTTCATGAATGATTGAACGGATGTGGCATTTTTTAGTGGTGACCAGAGGGAAACCCTCCTGCAGATTGAAACGCATCTGGTGACCAAAAATTGAAAGCGTGCCGGTACCGGTGCGGTCAGCTTTTGGCGTGCCTTCATTCAGCACATGTTGCATCAGGTCCAGATACTGTTTCATTTTTCCTCGCGAAATTGTGGCTGTGGACGACGACGATAGGCCCAAATCATCATGCAATACCGGCGATAATCATCGGAACGGAGAGAATCTGTCCCATACTGATCCCGCCTTCAAACAGGCCAAGCTGGGCGTCCGGCTGGCGGAAGAACTCGACGATGATACGGAATGCACCGTAACCGATCAGGAACAGGCCAGAGACGCTGCCCATCGGACGCGGCTTACGGATAAACAGGTTAAGGATGATGAACAGCACCACCCCTTCCAGGATCAGTTCATAAAGCTGCGAAGGATGACGCGGCAGGACGCCGTAGGTATTGAGCAGCGCCTGATACTGTGGGTTAGTGGCAGCCAGCGCCACATCTTCGCTGCGTGATCCCGGGAACAGCATGGCAAACGGGAAGCCCGGATCGACACGGCCCCACAGCTCGCCGTTAATGAAGTTGCCGAGACGGCCCGCACCCAGACCAAACGGGATCAGTGGCGCGATGAAATCAGCCACCTGGAAGAAGTTACGTTTGGTACGGCGAGCGAACACCAGCATCACCACAATCACCCCGATCAGGCCACCATGGAATGACATGCCGCCATCCCAGACTTTGAACAGATAGAGCGGGTTTTCGAGGAACAGCGGTAAATTGTAGAACAGCACGTAACCGATACGCCCGCCCAGAAACACGCCGAGGAAACCGGCATACAGCAGGTTTTCCACTTCCTCTTTTTTCCAGCCGCTGCCAGGCTGATTGGCACGGCGCACCGCCAGCCACATGGCGAAAACGAAGCCTACCAGATACATCAGACCGTACCAGTGCAGCGAAACCGGTCCGATCGAGAAGATCACCGGATCGAACTGCGGAAATGCAATATAGCCGTTATTCATCATTCACCGTCTATTTTTCAACCCTAAAAAGGGGCGTTGTCAGGCACATAAATTAAGGCTGCGCATCATAGCACAGCCGGTTTTGTGAATTGTCCCGCAAATGTAAACGCGGATAACGCCCAGAGTCTGACCCTTCAGGCGTACATTGTTGT
>MIEI01000087.1 GCA_002095305.1 Pantoea brenneri | reverse complement strand
CCTGGTTGAGATTATTGCTTTCAAAAAAGCAAGGATATGGCAAAAAGAAAAGCATGGGGCTGAATAAAACAGTCCATATTTTACCTTTGCCTTGCTTCTGAAATATCGTCATAAACGATATTTCAGATACTGCGTTGCCGGGCACCGGGCCGGGCAATTTATCTATAAAACTCTCATGACGAAAGTCGGGATTTTGAACAGGTGTTAAGGAGACAGAGAAGAAGAGAAACACTCAATAAATTTCTCTTATTTTTTCAGCCGCCCAGAAAAAACCTAACGACACAGTGCATGAAACAATAATCAGGACACCGTTAGTCACTTTCCCCATAACAGGAATATTCCAGTCAAAGAAGAAAAGGTAATAACCTGCACAGGTTATTAAAATAAGAGAAGAAATAAATACCAGAAGATAATGCAGCAGGTGCAGAGCTGACTTTTTAAGCATCCTGTCATCCTCCCTGACTTTTACCTCAGCAACCTTTCTATCAGCCATCAGGCGCAAAACCCTTTCGCGCCTGATAACCCTGCAAATCAGCCCTTACGCATTGTCATTTTTCAGCGACGGCAGCTTAGAGACCAGACGCAGAGAAACCGTCAGCCCTTCCAGCTGATAGTGCGGACGCAGGAAGAATTTCGCGGCGTAATAGCAGGATTATCCTCCTGCTCTTCCACATTCACCTCGGCAGCCGCCAGCGGCTTGCGTGACTTGGTCTCCTGCGAGGAGTTAGCCGGATCGCCATCGACATAGTTCATCACCCAGTCGTTCAGCCAGCGTTCCATTTCATCACGCTCACGGAAGGAGCCGATCTTGTCGCGCACGATGCACTTCAGGTAGTGCGCAAAACGGCAGCAGGCGAACAGGTATGGCAGACGCGCGGCCAGACGGGCATTGGCGGTGGCATCGGCGTCGTGGTACTCCATCGGCTTCTGCAGTGACTGCGCACCAATAAAGGCAGCGAAGTCAGAGTTTTTGCGATGTACCAGCGGCATAAAGCCATTTTTCGCCAGTTCGGCTTCACGACGATCGCTGATGGCGATTTCGGTCGGGCACTTCATATCCACGCCGCCGTCATCGCTCGGGAAGGTGTGGCACGGCAGATTTTCCACTGCCCCGCCCGACTCCACGCCGCGGATCGCGGTGCACCAGCCATACTCTTTGAAGGAGCGGTTGATGTTGGCGGCCATCGCGTAAGCTGCATTGCTCCACGTATAGTTGCCGTGATCGGAACCATCGGTCTGCTCTTCAAAGTCAAAGCTGTCGACCGGATTAGTACGGATGCCGTAAGGCAGACGCGCCAGGAAGCGCGGCATCACCAGGCCCAGATAGCGTGCATCTTCCGACTCACGCAGGCTGCGCCAGGCAGCATATTCAGTGTTCTGGAAGATTTTGGTCAGATCGCGTGGATTCGCCAGCTCCTGCCAGGACTCCATCTGCATCACTTCGGGCGCGGTGCCGGTGATAAACGGACAGTGCGCGGCTGAGCCGATACGCGCCATCTCACCCAGCAACTCAACATCCTGCGGGCTGTGGTCAAAGTAGTAGTCGCCCACCAGGCAGCCAAACGGCTCGCCACCGAACTGACCATACTCCTGCTCATAAATTTTCTTGAACAGCGGGCTCTGATCCCAGCCGGCCCCCTTGTAACGCTTCAGAGTACGACCCAGCTCCTGCTTGGAGATGCTCATAAAGCGGATTTTGAGCATCTCGTCAGTTTCGGTGTTGTTCACCAGATAGCTCAGGCCGCGCCAGGCGCTTTCCAGCGACTGAAACTCCGGGTGGTGAATAATCTGGTTCACCTGCTGCGACAGCTTTTCGTCGATCTCCGCAATCAGCGCCTGAATAGTGCGATAGGCATCGCTGGAAACGGTGACGGTGTTCTCCAGCGCCTGCTGCGCCAGGGTTTTCACCGCGCTTTCGACCGCCGCGCGTGCCTGATCGCTTTTTGGCCGGAACTCTTTATTCAGCAGCGCACTGAACTCATCCTGACTGAAACTGGCTGCGCTCTGCGACTGCGGTTGTTGTGAAGTCTGCGTCATGCCTGCGGCTCCTTACCTTCAGTGGCCCCATCCTGCTTTGGCAGATGGGTCAGCGCCTGCAGAAGTGTTGGATCCTGCAGCACCTTACCAATCAGCTCTTCTGCGCCGTTTTTGCCGTCCATATAGGTCAGCAGGTTAGCCAGCTGGGTACGCGCTTCCAGCAGCTTGCTCAGCGGCTCGACGTTGCGGGCCACCGCGTCCGGCGAAAAGTCATCCATGCTGTCAAAGGTCAGATCGATGTTCAGCTTGCCTTCGCCATTCAGGGTATTGTCTACCTGGAACGCGGCGCGCGGCTTCAGCGCTTTCATACGCTCATCGAAGTTGTCGATGTCGATTTCGAGGAATTTACGTTCATCAATGCCCGGCTGTGGCTCCAGCGGTTTACCCACCAGATCCGCCAGCACGCCCATTACAAACGGGAGCTGGATTTTGCGTTCCGCGCCATAAATTTCCACGTCATATTCAATCTGAACGCGAGGCGCGCGATTGCGGGCAATGAACTTCTGCCCACTGGATTTGCTTGTTGCCATGGTTTTCTCCATACATGATGCGCGGATAAAGTGTCACAGCAGGCGCGCAGGTCCCGCTGTGTGTGTGCGTCACGCCTGGTTAATCGCGACGTCCGAAAATGGTTTCCAGCTGATGTACGCCGTCGGGTGCCAGTTCGCGAATGATCTCCAGAAAGTCACGCTCGATTAAGCGCTGCACCCGGTCGATCATCAGCGGGGCCGGATGACTTGGCTCATGCTGGGTGAAGTAGAGCTTCACTTTCTCCAGCATCAGCTGCGCGTCGGCGCGGGAACTGATCTGCACCGTGCGCCAGTCAGCGGCAGCGCGCGGGCTGGCCGGTGCAGGCGACACGGTGACTTCGGCGGGCTGTTCCACGGCTGCTGTGGGGATCAGCGCATTGAGATCGGTGGCCTGGCAACGTTCGGCGATCAGCGCTATCTGTCTGCGCAGCTGGGTGAGTTCCGGCACCGCAGCTTCGCCCAGCCGTTCGGTCACGGTTTCGCAGATGGTCTGAAGCCGCTCATGAATCTGCAGTAGCGCCTCAATACCGGGCTGGTCGCCGCGCGCCAGTTCATCGATCAGACGCGGCAGGCCGCCAGGATAGTCCGCAACTTCGGTTTTACTGCCGTCGCACAGTGCGGCCGCATCGCGCAGCGTGATGCCGTCAGAGGGATAGCGCAGCAGCCAGCACTGACGCACCGCGCCGCTCAGATCAGTTTTGTCACCCAGCAGCGCCAGCGCATTAATGCGGTAGAACGGATCCTGCTCGCCGAACTCCTCCAGCCGGGGCCACAGTGCTCCCAGTAGAGCAGCAGCGCCTGTTCAATCAGCTTCAGGCCCTGGGCATAGCCCGGCAGCCCTTTCAGTTCGGTCCAGGCGTGGGTCAGCGCCAGCATTACCCGTAAATCTTTGCTGCGCGCCAGCAGCGCTATCGCCAGCTTCTCGACTCTGTTCCAGTCGGCCGGTTCTGCCGGAATAATGGTATTGCCAAACTGCTGCTCCGCTTTACCGGCGCTGGCCTGCTCCATCGCCTGAAAATCGGCGTGGTACTCCAGGTTATCGCCGCAGGGATTCTCCTCGCTGACCGGAGCCAGCAAAACCTCTGTATTCATCGTCATGCGTGTCGCCTCAGGATTCAAACATCGGGGGATAAAGTCCGTTTCGTCCCGGCTTTGCCCCACCGGCCGGATCAAACAGCAACGAAAAGAGCTGGGCGGTAAAATTACCGCTGTGGACCTGGGTATAAAGCGGGAAGCCGTCGCTTTGATTAGTCCACCAGAAACTGGTGTAGAACTGCGGGTCGAAGTTCTCGCCCGGCAGTGTCCAGTTCAGCGTCGAAGGGGTATCGCCATGTCCGATGACGTTGAGAATGTCTGATGAGTCGTCCGCCTCCTGCGGCGGTTGCGGCTGAGGAATGCTGATCAGCGCCTGATCCAGCTGTTCCGGTGACCCGCCGCCCTGCACCACCCGCAGCAGCGTATTGCCGACCTGCTGATACCACTCGCCGGAGCGGGCCAGCAGGGCTGGCGACCACTCGGCGGGCGTGAAGTGGCGCAGCGCGCAGAGCGGGTAGTTACGGCCCACGCTGTCACGCGCGGCAATCAGGCAGCCCATCTGAATCAGCTGACTGCCTAGCATCGGCGGCACCACAAAATTCCACACCGGTGCGTTAAGAAACGTGCGTGATGGCTCGGAGTCATGCTCTTTCGTGCTCTGCCAGTGATGCAGGCCCACCTGAAACCAGCTGGACCATTGGCGATAGAGCACGTCCGGGAAGCGGCGCTTCACAAAGTCACCCGCGCTGGGCACTTTGCCGTACCAGCAGGGGGCAGCGTAATGAGTCATTGTCGGGTCCTGTTTCAGGGGCAGCTAAAGCCGGGAAGCTGGAACGGGTTACGTATGCTGCCAGGGGTGAACGACAGCGTGACCTGATGACCGTCCACGCTGAAACTGGCTTCGCGGGTCAGACCGCCTGCCGCCGTCAGCCGGGCGCGGTCAAAGAAACGATTGAGCGCCCAGGGGCCGCTGGTGACCAGCGTGGAGGTGGTGCCGTTGGTCAGACCCAGCTGCATCCGCACCTGGCTGGTGCCGCCGGGACCGGGCCAGCTGACCATCTGCACCGCCTGCGGCCCGTGGCTGTAACGCAATATCTGTCCATCGACATCCAGCGTCAGGTTAAGGATGTCGTTATCCATTTTTACCGTGCGCAGCGTGACGCGGAAACCGGGCGTGGTTGCACCGTTGGCAAAGAACGCATCGCGGATTGACTGCGCCTGCTGGAAAGGCCGCAGCAGGGCTTCGCCTCCCGGCAGGGTTTTACCGTCAATGCCCGGCGTAAAACGCCACGCCGCGTTGGTGGTGTCGACTTTGCTGGCCAGGTTGTCGCGGAAGAAGCTGTCCATCATGCCGCTGCCGGGTGCAAACATCCGCGCCAGATCGTCTGGCGTGACTTCACTGCGCGCCGTGCGCACCAGCGGATAGCGACCGGCGATCGCCTGGCGGCAGAAACTGCCGACTTCCATGGTGATGCGTTTACGGACGTTATCCATATCGCGGCGCTGTGCGTCGCTGCTGGCGCCCACCGCCATGCTGGAAACCATGTTCTGCAATGAACCCGGCAGACGGCCGGCACTGGCCTGCAGACGACTGATGGCATCGCTGGCCGGTGGCGGCATCCCGCTGTTCGCCGCATCCTGCACCGCGGTGAGGTAGCGATAGAGATCGTCAATCTGATGCAGGAAATCATCCACCGCCAGCACCTTGCTGCCCTGCTGGAGCGGCTGAGCCAGCTCCAGAACCGGCGCAAAGTGCAGCGCAACCGCCTGCTCCGGTGACGCCTGGGTGGCAGCCTGTCCGCGCGCAGCACTGGCCTCGGGCGAGGTAAACAGCGCTTCAAGGGTACGGGTGGCGCTGTTATCCGACGGCTTTGCCGCCTGCGCGGTTTTCTCATCCGGCTGCGCCCGGTTCAACGTCAGCAGACTACTGAGGTTGATCACCAGCTGACGCAGCGGCGAATGGTTGCCTGACAGCAAACGGGCGGTGTTGATGCGTTGCGACAGATCGGCGCTGCTATTGAGCTGAATGTCGCTGAGGAACTGCTCCCACTGCCGGATATAGTCCTGCACGTAGAGCTGGCGCACCGCGAGATCGGTCTGTTCACTCTTCTGCTGCGGCGCCGCGCCGCCCAGCACCCAGAGATCGTCCTGATAGAGCGCCTGGGTCACCGGGGCAATCTGCTTATCCACATGCTGCCAGTAGCCATCCGGCGTATAGAGACCCGCCACACCGTCATTCACCGACTTACCGCTTTTGCGGGAAAAAACCAGCTCGCTCTGGGGACCTCCCAGCGCAGCCAGCGTCACCGGCTGCAGGCTGTCATCACGTTGCAGCAGGCGCTTCAGCCGTCCATAGACCCGCTGTGACAGCGGCATCTGATTAATCAGCGCCTGCTCGCGCTTTACCAGCGCTTCATCCTTCGCATACGGCGACGAGTGAATCTGCGTTTCCAGCAACTGTTGCAGGTGCCACGCCAGTTGTTTCACCTGCTGCTGAGTGACGTTCTGCGGCAGCTCACGTGACAGGTTGAGCATCAGCCACGCCTGCAGGAATTTGCCATCGTAGTGCTTTGGCTGATAGAGCATCTGATACGCCTTCAGCGCTTCATAGCTGTAGTCAGCATCACTGTCGTTGTCATTGCGTAACCAGCGAGTGATGTTCTGCGCCACCTGCGGTAACAGCAGCTGTTTCAGTGCCTTGTCGTAGAGCGCGCGGGTCGCATCGCTCACCTCAGTGCCGCGATAAAGCCCCATGCGGCGCGTCAGCGGTGGTGCTTCCAGCGAGAAGTCGGCGCTTTCCGGCAGGTGCAACAGGGTGTTGAGATAAGGCACCAGCGCAAACAGATCGCCATTGACCTGCTGCTGAAGCTGATCGCCCAGTTGTTCAACCTGCGGCGCTTTAGCCGCCATCTCCTGCAGATAGGCTTTGTTTTTACTGTAGCTGGTGAGCCACAGCGCCCCGGCCACCAGCAGCACCAGCAACAACGCCAGATAGCCCGACCACAGGCCGGCGCGGTTACGCAATTCCCACCAGCGGTTGCTGCCCGCCAGACCGGACTCCTGGAAGATCACATTTTCCAGCACCCCTTTAAGGAAAAAGCTCTGCCCTTTGTTCTGCGGGATGGGCGACTCTTTATCGACCTTATCCCAGCTTCCTGACTCGCCAGCCTGCTGACCCGGCAGATTCAGCGCGCGGTTCAGCTCGCCCATCACCCGGTCAAACGGCAGTCCCTCCTGAGTGCCGCTGGCAAAGTAGATACCGCGGGGTGCGAACTGGGTTTCAAAATCGGAGCGGGCAAACAGTGTATCCAGCGCCTCCGCCAGCAACGGCCGCAGCGCCGCAAACTCCTGCGGGAACAGGTAGCTTTCTGCCCGCGCCTGCGCGTCGCTTTCCGTCAGCAGCCGATCGGCCAGTCCGGCATCCAGACGTTGTTGCAGCAGGGAATATTCCTGCTGGAACTGGTTGTTAAGCTCGAAATCGGCGGCAGACGCTTTCGCCCAGGGAAAGGTGAATCCCCAGATTTGTTCACGCTGCACTTTATCCAGCGAGGCAAAATAGCTGCGGAACCCTTTGAGCAGATCCGCTTTGGTGACCAGCACATAGACCGGGAAACGGATACCGAGGCGATCGTGCAGTTCCATCAGCCGCTGACGTAGTGCCAGCGCCTGATTGCGCAGCGCTTCAGGTGACTGCGACAGCAGGTCGGAAACGCTCAGCGTGACGATCACGCCGTTGATCGGCTGACGTCCGCGATATTTACGCAGCAGGTCGAGAAAATGGTGCCATTCGCTGGCATCTCGCTCCTGCTGACTCTCCTGGGTACTGTAGCGCCCGGCGGTATCGAGCAGCACCGCGTCATTGGTGAACCACCAATCGCAGTTGCGGGTGCCGCCAATGCCGCGCAGCGCCGACTTGCCGAACTTATCTGCCAGCGGAAACTGCAGGCCTGAGTTGACCAGCGCGGTAGTTTTACCGGCACCGGGCGCGCCGATGATCATGTACCACGGCAGCTGATAGAGATACTGACGACCAAAGCGCTGTGCCCAGAACGGCGTGCCCTGGCTGCTGTGGCGCTGGAAGTGTGCCTTTTTCAGCATTTCAGTGGCTTCGGAGAAACGCCCTGCCAGCACCTGCTCTTCACTGGTCAGGCGCTGACGATTGGCTTCCGGGGCATCGCTTTTGCCGGTTTCAAGGCTCGACATCAGCTTACGGTTGAGCCAGATGTTGTAGAGCCGCGGAATCGCCTGGCCCAGGCCCCACACCAGATAGAGCAGCGCGATACTGATAATGCGGTTCTGCTCCGGCTCAAGCGGACGCGAATCGACGATTGAGAACACCGGGCCAATCACCCAGATGATAAAAGAGAGCGCGGTAATGCCGACAAAGCCCCACGCGAGGCGGCTGGTCAGCACCGCAAACAGAATATTCAGCATGGATCAGTTCCCTCTCGCCAGGCCGTTGAGTTCGGCATGCGTCGCATCCGGCGCCACCAGCAGAGTAATTTCAACACGACGGTTACGTGCGCGATTTTCTGCGCTGTTGTTCGGCACCAGCGGATTGCTTTCACCGCGCCCTTCCGCTTTAACCCGTGACGGCTGCGCCAGCTGCTGTTGCAGCAGGGACTGCACCGACCGGGCGCGCGCCAGCGAAAGCTCAAAGTTGGAGGCGAAGCGCGCGCTGCGGATCGGTACGTTATCGCTGTAGCCAATCACCTGAATCTGGCCGCTGACGTTGTTCATGGCGGCAGCGATGCGCTGGATTACGTCGGTGTAACGTCCGCGCACCTCGGTGGCCGCTGAGGCAAACAACCCATCCCCTTTCAGCGTCACCACGCTGCGGTCCGCTTCGTCACGCACCGCTACCAGCCCGGCATCAATTTCCGGTTTCAGGAAAGCGCGCAGGTTGAGCGTGGCGGGCGGTGGTGGCGCAGGGTTGCCGATCTTCACCTCCGGCAGCGCCGTCTGATAGATGCGGGCCAGCACTGGCGAGGTGTAATCGCCCAGACGCCAGTTAAGCACGATATAGAACAGACAGGCCGCCAGCCCCGCCACCGCCGCACAGGCCCATAGCGGGATCATCGGCCGCCACAGTTTACGCAGCACGGCTGATCGGTGGGATGCGGAGACAGCGCCGCTGCGTAACTGCCGCGCACGCTTTTGATCATCTGCAACAGGCGCTGTTTGATGGTCTCCAGCTGCGAGCGACCGTTGTCCAGCACCCGGTAGCGTCCTTCGAACCCCAGCAGCAGGCAGAAGTAGATCAACTCCAGCATCAGAATGTGGCGTCTTGGGTTCTGCGACAGCTTAGCCAGCAGCTGAAAAAACTTTTCGCCGCCCCAGGTTTCATTGTGAAAGGTGACCAGCAGACCATTGCTGGTCCAGACGCCGCGGCTGCCCCACGGCGTCAGCGCCGCCGCCTCATCCAGCGCGGTACAGAGACAGTAACGCGCACCGATGATCACTTCATAACCCAGGCCTGACTGCTGGCAGCTCAGCTCGAAGCGCCGGATCTGATCGATCAGCTGCTGACGCAGTTGCGCCGGATCTTCATGTGACACCGAATGACGGATCTGAGGAATGGCGTTAATCAGGGGGTTAGCCGCCGCGACCAGCACATTCTGATGGCTGGCCTCCGGCGCAAGATCGCTGTGTGATTTTTGTTGTTCCTGCATCATGCTGCGTGCTCAGTTTATGATTCTGACTGACTACGAATGGCCCAGAACTCCATGTTCAGACCTGGAAACTCACCGGCAAGATGCAGCGCAAAAGCGCCCGAGCGCTCCATCTCTTTCCATAGCTCGCTGTTCTTATCGAGTTCGAAATAGCTGTATCCGGCATGCCACGGGATCTGCGGCGGCGCGCCGGGCATCGCCCGAAGTGCCAGACCGGGCAATTGCAACTGCACCAGATCGCGGATTTTGCTGACCGGGGCGACTTTCATCTGCGCCGGGAAGTGGGTTTTGAGGGTGTCGGCTGGCACGCTGGCTTTCACCGCCAGCACAAAGCCAAACTCATGCACCATACTGTTCTCCGGCACGGTCGCGACGTTAAGACCGTGCGAGCGCTGAATCAGCGGCAGCTGAATCGCACTCTCTTCCATCACCTGGGACAGCCCCTGACGCAACAGCAGTGACAGGCGGCTAAAACAGCTGTGCAGATCGTCATGATCGTAGAGCGGCAGGCCATCGGGCGCGCGGGCTGGCGTCCAGGTACTGAGCTCCGCCGCCAGTTGCAGCCAGTGGCTGTAGAGCGTTTCAGGATGCAGCAGCGGCAGATGTTGCAGATGAGTGTGCAGGCCAAGCTGACGATTCAGCAGCGCCAGCAGCATAAAATCGACCATATCCGCACTGTTAAAACGACCGGTGCCCGGCGCGCGCTGACTCAGCTGCTGGCTACGTTGCTGAATCAGCCCGTGCAGATCGTTAAACATGTTTTGCAGCGGACGGCTACTGTTCAGCGTCAGCATCGGCGGAATGTAGTCGCTGTCGAGCCGGATGTGGTTATCGCTGCGTTTTTCAATCACCTGCGCCACGCCCATGGCGGTCCACTCGGCGGTCAGATCCTGTTCCAGCATCAACCGCAGCCGCAGTTTGCCGAACTGCACCGTGGCGCTGCCCACGGCCTGGGCATTGTCATCTTCCACTTCCGCTTCCCAGGCGAGGTAACGCGCCAGAGAATCCTGCGACTCCTGAAAAGCCACCGCTTCACGGCCATTGCGGCGTGCCGGAATGGCCAGCACCACTTTGCTGCGGTCAACGGAGGCAGGCAGATCAAGCGGGGCCGGACCGTGCTGTGGCTGGCTAAAGGAAAAAAACGTGCCGTCAGGCAGACAGCCGCTGGCGGCGCTCAGCGCCAGTTTCCCCTGGCGCAGCAGCGCTTCATCGAACTCAAGATCGTAAAAACCCCAGGTATAGGCGCGCTGCGACTGGCCCCACTCACGCAGGGTGCTGAGAAGATAATTTTCTGACTGCTGGAAATGATGAGGACGCAGAAACATCCCCTCGGTCCAGACCACCTTTTCGGCTCTGTTCATAGGCATCACTGTTTTTCCACGCGAAGGCCGTTAGTTCCCGCCACAATGCGCGCATTCAGCTCGGCATCGTTACGTTTCCAGAACGCCCAGAATGAGGGGGATTTGCCTTCAGGAACCGGCAGCGACAGTCGCCAGACCTTGCCATCCAGCGCCTGATATTCCGCCATGATGCCGATGAAGCGCGCCTCGGGCAGACTCTTAATCCGCAACGTTTTATGGGGTTGACCGGAGGTCAGGAAGAACTGTTGCGTATTGAGTTGCGCATTACCCAGCGCGGTTGCGGACTGGTTTTGCAGGGAGTAAAAGTCAGCCGACATAAACTCTGCATCCGAGGTCAGTAATACCACCCGGACTTTCAGCGGCGCGCCGCCATTAACCTGGTTCTGCGCCTGAACGTCCAGGTTGTACCAGGCAACGGGCGGCGGACTGCTGCTGCACGCCGTCAGCAGGCACGTCAGCATAACTATCAGCGCCCCACGCCATTGCGTTGTTGTCATCATCCCGCCCTCCCTGCTTAATGCGATTAGTTAATGATCCAGGTTCCGTTTGTGCTGTTCTGGCAGGCGGTGCTGTCACCGTTTACCGCAACACAGGTTTTCTTCTTACTGCTGCGCACCCGGCGTTTCGGCTGGTCAGCTTTGACCGTCTGATCGTAAAGCTCGCTTTTCACCACGGCGCGAAATGGCACGTAGCCGGTCAGTTGAACGGTTGCCTGCGGCGCGGCAGAGGTCGCTGCATCTTTGACGGCGCTGCTGGCGTTACCCGGTTCAGGTTCTGCTGACGCCTGAGCAGATTCACCCAGCGCCAGCCAGTTGTTTTCCACCTGACCAATCACGGTGTAGCTTTCACCGCTTTTCAGGGTCTCCACAACCTTGCCGCTAAAATCCGGTCGGGTCATTACCGAGGCGGGATAGAGCGCCCGATAAGTCTCATTGACCGGGCTGAACTGCGCGGGTGCCTGAACCGCATAGCGGTGGCTTAAAACCACACCGTCTACGGTGCTGCTGACCAGAGTGTCATCAGTCATTTTCGGTGGCGTCTTACAGCCGGCGACAGAAAAAACAAACATCAGGCCTAACGCAATGCGGAGATTCACCATTTTCTTCATCTTTTGTTCCATAAATGCCTAAAAAGAGGCCAGAGGCCGGTTGTGAGGAGCAAGAATCGGGGGTTGCCGTGTCTTCAGGCTGTTATTTAGTACCATCGTAAAAGCCAAATCTTAAGAGCATGACGCGAAAGCAGAGCCTGCCCGCGCCTTAACTGATCAGCTAAAATTAAGTATAAAAAAACAGCACGTGCGGCTGAGATGGAGATCGGCAGGCAACTGACCCGCCGATAATAGATCAGAAACATGATCGTTTTTTCTAAGTGGAAATCCTGAGTCGGATAAAACCCAAGCTTTACTTATGCCATCCCTGATTAAAAAACCATCACCCTGAAGTGAACTGACAGATTTGTTAGTGCTTAACAGATAACAGCGATCGTTAACATGCACTACTTAAATACATGAATTAATTAAACTATAAATAGATTAATTAACAAAATAAGCCTCATAGCTACCGCACGAGCCAGGTAAAACCTGCCCGCACGCATGAGTAAACGCTTCGCTTGTAATGAGTAAGATTGAAGTTTACAGAAGACTGACAAAAATTCAACGCATCGCTAGCAGAAGATTTTACTTAAGTAAAGCTTAACTAAATACGTTAATGCAAATATGTATTACTTTTAATCTGAAAGATAAGATTTATCCTGGATCACCACGAAACAGTGAAATACTTTTATACATTTAGCGATTTTCTGAGAGCGCTATCATTAACAGGCATCATGATTTTAGTGGTACTAATTTGACTTAAGCTAGGGGTGCGCGGGGAGGTTTTGGTTGGGTGGTAACGCACATGGCGTTACAGATTCGACATAAAACCAATAATTTCATAAAGTTAAAAACAAATATGTTACAAGGCTAGCGCGCCGGGTGTGGCAGGGCTGTCCTGATTAGTTGATGTAAATATTAATTTTGAGACAGTGAGTTGCTCTGGCCGGTGTTTCTGATTGATTCAGCCTCACCGCCCTCAGAATCCTGCTTTCACTACAGCGCCGCTTAAAAGTCACTGGCAACAGGACAAAAAAAACCACGCTGTCTGGCGTGGCTTTAGGATTTTGTTACCGATTAAGCAGCCGTGTTAAACAGGTCTGACGGTTTCAGGCGCTCAGAAGAAACCCAGTGGCTCAATGCTGTAACTGATCAGCAGGTTTTTGGTTTGCTGATAGTGATCGAGCATCATCTTGTGGGTTTCACGTCCGATACCCGATTTTTTATAGCCGCCAAAAGCGGCATGCGCCGGATAGAGGTGATAGCAGTTGGTCCAGACTCGCCCGGCTTTGATCGCCCGGCCCACGCGGTAAGCGCGGTTGATATCGCGCGTCCAGACGCCAGCACCCAGGCCGTAAATCGAATCATTGGCGATGCTGACCGCTTCGGCTTCATCTTTGAAGGTGGTAATGCCAATCACCGGGCCAAAAATCTCTTCCTGGAACACCCGCATGCTGTTGTTACCTTTCAGTAAGGTCGGCTGGATGTAGTAACCACTGGCGAGCGCGTCGTCCAGCTTCTCAACCCCCCCGCCCACCAGCACCTCTGCGCCTTCCTGCTGGGCAATCTCCAGATAAGAGAGAATCTTATCGAACTGCTGCTGTGACGCCTGCGCCCCGACCATCGTCTCTGTATCGAGCGGATCGCCCCGCTTGATGGTTTTGACGCGTTTCATCACCGCCGCCATGAACGGCTCGTAAATGGACTCCTGCACCAGCGCCCGCGAGGGGCAGGTACAGACTTCGCCCTGGTTAAGGAAGCCCAGCACCACGCCTTCAGCCGCTTTCTCAATAAAACTCTCTTCCGCCTGCATGATGTCTTCAAAGAAGATGTTGGGGGATTTGCCGCCCAGTTCGACCGTTGAAGGGATCAGGCTTTTCGCTGCCAGCTCCAGAATATGGCCGCCGGTGGCGGTTGATCCGGTAAAGGCGACCTTGGCGATGCCCGGATGGGACGCCAGCGCTTCGCCCGCCTCTTTGCCGAAACCGTGCACCACATTCAGTACACCGGGCGGCAGTAAATCTTTAATCAGATCGACAAACAGGGTGATCGATAACGGCGTCTGCTCCGCCGGTTTCAGCACCACGCAGTTTCCGGCACCTAACGCCGGTGCCAGCTTCCATGCGGCCATCAGCAGCGGGAAGTTCCACGGAATAATTTGCGCCACCACCCCCAGCGGCTCATGGAAATGGTAGGCCGCGGTAAATTCATCAATCTCTGCTGCGCTGCCCTCCTGCGCCCGCACGCAGCCGGCAAAATAACGGAAATGATCGACCGCCAGTGGCATATCGGCGGCCAGGGTTTCCCGCACCGGCTTGCCGTTATCCCAGGTCTCGTTTACCGCCATGTATTCCAGGTTCTGCTCCAGCCGGTCAGCGATTTTCAGTAGCAGCAATGAACGCTGTTGCGGTGACGTTTTACCCCAGGCATCGGCCGCTGCCGCTGCGGCGGCGACCGCATTATCCACATCCGCGCGGTCAGAACGCGGAAACTCACCTGCCGCTGAACCGTTTACCGGTGAAGTGTTGGTGAAGTAGTTGCCATTCACCGGCGCGACGAATTCACCATTAATAAAGTTGCCATAATTCTTTTGTAGCGTGATCAGAGAACCCTGTTCTCCGGGGGCGGCGTAACGCATGGTCATTCTCCTTACAGGTGACGAGATGCAACAATGATGAAACTTATTATTAGCATGAAGGATCATTGCCAGCCTGTCAGATCTGTTGCCCGGAAACTGTGACCGCCCCGAAGGAAAAGCCGCATCGGCTGCCACTACAGATAATTCCGACTTTTCCCGGTTGCGCTTATAAATAAGAAACTTGTCAGCAGGATGGGGTCAATATGAGGAAGAATTCATACTGGAGGTAAGCATGCTGGCTTCGGCTTTCACCTTAATGCGCGCCAAGGCAAACTTCGTGCATCAGTTCATCCGCAATCCGCGCAAGATGGGCAGTATTACGCCCTCATCCGATGCGCTGTGCCGCACCATGATCGAGTCGGTGGAATGGAATAATCAGCTGCGTATCGCCGAGCTTGGCGGAGGAGACGGTGTGTTGACCCGTCGGTTACTGGAACGAATGGCACCGGAAGCCACGCTGGATGTGTTCGAAATCAGCAGTATGCTGGCGGAGAAGCTTAATGCACTGGACGATCATCGTATGACGGTACGCACCTGCTCCGCGGAGTATCTCAACGGCCAATATGATGCGATCTTCTCCGGCCTGCCGTTGTTGTCGCTGCCGCCTGCACTGCGTGAGGCGATTCTGCGCGCGGTCTACGCTGCGCTGGGCCCGAACGGAGTGTTTGTGCAATTTCAGTACACTTCGCTGACCCAGCCTGACCTGTCACGCTATTTTACCTGGGAGCGGCAACGGGTACTGAAAAACGTGCCGCCCGCCTGGGTTTATCGCTGTACCCGCCACTACGCTCCCTGAGCCTGCTCAATTGACGGGCGCGTCTGTTGCCAGAAGGTGGTTAACAGTTCACGCGCCCAGTCTTTTCCTTCCATCACACCAGCCACCTCACCACTGCCGTCCGGCAGACAGGCGCGCATGATGGTTGACGAGAATTCGGGATGAAACTGCACTGACAGCGCCTGCGGTGAATAACGAATAATCTGGCAACCATCGCGCTCAGAGGCGGCTAATACCTGTGCCTGCGACGGCGGCGTCAGCACCGACTGTCGGTGCGACAGCCAGGCGCTGAAGGTCGGCGGCAGTTTCCGTAACAGCGGGTCGCGCTGCGCCTGGGCACCGCAGGTGACCGGCAGCAGACCGCGTTCCCAGCCATTCGGGTTATCTGCCACCTCGCCACCCAGCGCATACGCCATCAGCTGATGGCCGTAGCAGACGCCCAGTAACGGCAACGACGCGTCGATGGCCGCTCTGATCCACGCGGCGCTGCGTTCGCTCCAGTCGGCATGGTCAGTGACCATCGCCCACGATCCGCTGAGGATCGCCGCAGAAATCTGGTCGAGGCCGGCAACGCCTCGCCCAGATGCGGACGGACGATCAGATACTCATCAGGTTGTAACTCTAACGCGTCAATGAACCAGCGTGGTTGTTCACCAATCTGCGCGACGACGTTAGCGGGCGGGACTTCAAGCTGAATCAATGCAATGGGCAAGGCGGGCGTGTGGGTCATACCGAATCGGGTCCTGTTCAAGAGGCGTTTCGGAAAATCAGTCTGACAGCAACGCGCAAAAAAGTCTTATGATTTTATTTTTCTCAGCGCGACAGAAAATTTCTAACCGCTGCTGCCTGAAATGCCCTGGTTCGTGCCATCATTAGCCAGCTAAGCAAAAAAAGTTAAGGATATTATTGTGGCGGTGCGGCATTTTTTTCTGGTTCTGATGGTGGTGTGTATCTGGGCCTTCAACAACGTGGCGGTGAAATGGGGCTTACTTGAGCTTCCGCCGCTGTTTCTGACTTTTATGCGTTTTGTGGTGGTCGCCATTGTGCTGGTGCCGTTCTGCCGCATCACCCGACAGCAGCTACCCTGGCTGTTGCTGCTGGCCTTTACCTTCGGCTTTATGCACTTCTCGCTGCTGTTTGTCGGTATGCGGTACACCGATGCCGGGACCGGCGCAATCGTGGTTCAGCTCGGTACGCCGATTGCCATGCTGCTGGCGATGGTGGTGTTAAAAGAGAAGCTGAAGCTGGTGCAGCTGGCCGGCATTATGATCTCGCTGAGCGGCGTGGTAGTGCTCTCCGGCAGCCCGACCATTCCTACGTGGTGGGTGCTGTGCCTGCTGTTGTGCAGCGCAACCGGCTGGGCGGTCAGCAACCTGATTGTCAAAAAATCGCCGTCAATTAAACCGCTGACCATGACCGGCTGGATCGCCTTCCTCGCCATCCCGATTGTCGGTGTTGCCAGCCTGGTGATGGAGTCGCATCAGCTCTACGCCCTGCGTCATGCGGGCTGGCACGGCTGGTTTGCCATCCTCTACAGCGCCATCGCCTCATCGATTGTCGCCTATACGCTGTGGTATATGCTGCTGAAGAAATACAACGTTAACCTGATCATGCCCTACTCGCTGCTGACGCCGGTGCTGTCAGTGCTGATGGGGATTGTGGTGCTGGGTGACAGCCTTAACAGCTTCAAAATTATTGGTGCCTCGCTGGTGATCCTCGGCACGGCGATTGCGGTGATCAATCTGCGTAATCTGCGAATGCATGCCCGCTTCCCGCGTCTGCGGCGACGTTAATCACGCGTGCTATGCTTGAGTGATTGTCACTCGTCAGGAGCACAGCACATGGACCATCAGCTCGCCACGTCCCTCTGGCAGCAGATGTGGCAGGGATTGCGTGGCAACGCCGCAGCGCATCCGTTACCCACCTTTGTCGATAACGCCAGTTTCCCCGCCGCCTTTGCCGTCAGTGAACTGGCGGCCACCAGCATCGGCCTCGCCACGCAGGCCACAGCCGCCCTGATCAATACCAGCCGCCCGGTTGAGGTGAATGTCCGGCTGGCGTCGCGCTGGTTTCAGCACAGTTTTATGCCGCTTAATCGCCCTGCACCCGCGATGTGGGATGCCTTTGCCGGCGATTACGCCAGCCGCGATGGCTGGATCCGCCTGCATACCAACGCCGCCCATCATCGGCAGGCGATGGAGCGGGTGCTGGGCCAGCACGCTGACCGTCGCTCGCTGGCGCGAGAGGTGCAGCGCTGGTCCGCCGGTGAGCTGGAGCAGGCGATCGTTGATGCGGGCGGCTGCGCCGCGGAGATGCGCAGCACTGCCGCCTGGCAGCAGCATCCGCAGGGCCAGGCCGTGGCTCAGGAGCCGCTGTTCGCCTGGCAGACCACCGATCAGGCCGCCGCGCCGCAGTGGCAACTGCCCGAGGCACGTCCACTGCTCGGCATTCGGGTGCTGGACCTGACGCGAATTATTGCCGGTCCGGTCGCCACCCGCTTTCTGGCCAGCCTCGGTGCCGATGTGTTGCGTATCGATCCGCCAGGCTGGCAGGAACCGTCGCTGGATGAGGAGATCACCTGTGGCAAGCGCCGGGCGGTGCTCGATCTGACGCGCCCTGCCGATCGCGAGCAGTTTAGCCACCTGCTGCGTGAGGCCGATGTGCTGGTACACGGTTATCGGGCGGATGCGCTGGAACGGCTCGGCTTTGATGCCGCTACCCGACAGGCGCTGGCACCAGGGCTGGTTGACGTCAGCCTGAATGCGTGGGGCTGGCAGGGTCCGTGGCGCAACCGGCGCGGCTTTGACAGCCTGGTGCAGATGGGCTGTGGCATTGCCGAACAGGGAATGCAGTGGCAGCAGAGTGATAAGCCGACGCCCTTGCGGGTGCAGGCGCTGGATCATGCCACCGGTTATCTGCTGGCAGCGGCAGTACTGGAGGGATTACGTCAGCGGCTGGCTAACGGATATGGCAGCCAGGTGCGGCTATCGCTGGCGCGCACCGCCAGGCTGTTGCAGCAGCATCCTGCGGCACCGGGCAGCGATCAATCAGCTATCCTGGCGAAGACAGAGGATAATCTGCCATTTTATGAGTTAACGCAGTGGGGGCTGGGCGTGAGGCTGCGGGCGCCATCCTGGCTGCCCGGCACCGCACAACTCTGCGCGACGCCGGGCTGTCTGCCGGGTACGCACCCGGCATCATGGTAAATCAGGCATCCTGCTGGGAGTCGGTGCTGTCGAGCAGTTCATTGTACATCGCCTGAATCGCCTCACGGCTGAGGGCGGCCAGCGTACGGTAAAACGCGGTGGTAGCGTGCGCTTCAACCTTACCGAGGAAAGTGCCGCACCACGGCAGCAGATACTCTTCAAACAGCGCCAGCTGGGCGCTGCTCTCATCTTCCGCTGACTGATCTTCCAGCCATGACGCCGCCAGCAGCAGTACGCCAAAATGATCGGCAGGCGCATCGCTCAGCGGCATGCCGCGTGAGGTCAGAAATGCGCGCACCTCCGGTTCGGTTTTTCCTTCCGGCCACTGTGACGCATACGGCGACACCTTACAGTCGCTGCCGACAAACAGCGCATTGTAATCGGCGGCCAGCGCCTGCGGATCGCTGTTCTGTTGCAGACGGGTCAGCAGTTCGTCCTGCTCCAGCGGCCACTGCGCCTGCAGTTTTCCCTCACGCAGCAGGGTAAACAGCGGCACCAGCAGCGGGTCCTGCGGCTGACGATTGAACAGTGAGCCGATCACGCGGCACAGAATGGAAAACTCATTCATGAGTCAGTTTCCTTGAGGCAAAG
>MIEI01000086.1 GCA_002095305.1 Pantoea brenneri | reverse complement strand
AGAGTGAAGGATCCGACATTACTAACTGAGCCTTGTATCTAATACTGGGGGCAGGTCAACTTCTTTCTTCACTCTTCACTGTATGCTGCACACAGGCTTCACTCTCCTTAACCGGGATCCGGAAAAAGGAAATGTCGGAAATCTGATTGGGCTGGTAATGAGTAACGACTAAAAATAAGGCACCTGTGGAAAGGTGCCTGAGGATCACTGGCCGATATAGGTCAGGGCGGTGTTTACAGCAACGGTTAATGCAGGCAGCGCGCCTGCGACGGTGACAACATTCGCCACGTCGCTCAGTAGATCGGAAATTTTCTCACCGAACCTGCTGTTTGTCCCCTTACTGATTTCTTTGCGGTACTCCGGATTCAGAACGGCCAGGCCAAGGGTTGACTGCACGGCATCCATTACCGGCTCAACGCCGGAAATACCGTATGTTTCCAGTGCCTCCTGGATTTGTGAAAGCTGTTTAAGCAGCAGGGTCTTCATCGTGGCAGGCAGATCAGCCTCCCGGATATCGTTACGCAGTTCGGTTAACCTCTCCAGCAGAGCTTCAATTTCTTCTGACTGCATAGCCGCGTGCGCCCCACGGGTTTCAAAAAGGTCTGACAGCATGCTGAGTTCTGAGAATGTGCGGTCATCAATATGCTGCATGAACGACTGCCAGGTACTGTTGAGAGTCTGCGAAACAAATGCCTTATCAACGCATGTTTTCCAGTGCGTGGATTTTCCCCTGAGAGCGGAGAAATGATCCTCTCTGACCTGCACTATTCGCCCTGGCAATTCCATGACCCGGGCCAGGCGGGAAAGAAGATGCTGCTCATTATTTTTCTGAGCCTGCAGGAGAAAGACCCATACCGAGCGACAGTTTTGGTCCCGATTTTGTGTTTTTCCTGCTTCAAGAATATCCAGTAATCGCTGAGCCGGATTGTCAATTTTCAATTCATTCATTCTTTTAATATCCTGCAATTCATACCCGGCTTTATTATACCCAGTCTTCCAGAGCCAGGTCCGGAACACGCGCAAATTCCCGCGTATTGTTCGTCACCAGCACGGCGCCAGCCGAGATGGCGTGCCCGGCAATCGCCGTGTCGTTCGGACCGATCGGCGTGCCGGCGAGGCGCAGCGCGACTCGGATGTCCGTGGTGGCATCCACCGCGGCGCGGTCCCAGGGCAGGACGGCACCGAGCCGGGCGCAGAATTCATCGACCAGATGAACGTGACGCGGTGAAGCCTTCGGGCCAGTGGCACCGAAGCGCATTTCAGAGTAGGTGATGGCCGAGACCACGATACGGTGGCCGCGCAGCACCGCCTGCTCCAGACGCTTCAGTACGGCTTCCGGCTGCTCGCGCATGATGAACGAGCAGATACAGGTGTCGAGCATATACATTTTGTTCACAGGGCAAATCGTCCTTCGTCGCTGACAACGTCCTCACGCTCCGTCATAAAATCCGGATCGGCATTTTCCAGCTGCGCGAACGAGCTCCAGGTCGGCCTGACGGGGCGCAGGATGATGCTGTCTCCTTCCCGGACGATCTCCAGCTCGCTCACCCCCTCAAAATCCAGATCGCGGGGAAGACGGATGGCGCGGTTGTTGCCGTTTTTAAAAATAGAAACTGTGCGCATGGTTTTTCCTCATATGCTGAGTGTGCCAGGGAGTATTCCTGCATAGGTAAAGTATATGCCTCTGAGATTGTTTTGTATAGGTTATACATATGCAGATGTTAAGTATATGCAGATGCAAAGCATATGGATATGCCAAGCATATGCTTTCTTCTCCTTTTCCAGCTGAGATCCGAAAAAAGGCAGAACCGGATCTTCGAGTGAGGATGGCGGTTTTCTGCGCAGCTCACTATATGTAGTGGTTCAGTCAGCTGATCCGGCTACCAGATGTAGGGTTTTGATTGCGGAGAACCTCTGACAACGCGGGCTTTTCCCCGCCCCGCCACCGTACTGTGCTTCCGGAAACTGCCATATGGGGAAAAAGTCGGATCGTGCTGGGATAGGGGGACGGTAATTGCGGAATGAAACAGTTTCAGTGGTTAGTAACGCATCATTTCCAGGAACGTATCCTTATTGACTCATTATGAATACACTGATAATTAATAGCCTTTAATTTGACGCACGCTGTCCTTTCCGTTCAGCCTGTTGTCACCTGCCTGCAAAAAGAAGAAAGGTTGAGTCATGGCGAAAATTCAGGCCCGTAACGTGGACGACGCGCTCTATCAGTGCATCGAGCAGTCAGCTATGAAAAACGAACGATCGCTGGAAGGCGAAATACGGACTGCCTGCGGGAGTATTATCAGCCTGTCATCAGTCAGGAGCCCATGATGTCAGAACGGGAACGCTGGCAGCACGAAACGGGCCAGCGACTCAGGTGGCTGTTTGACCGTCTGATAGAGGATAACTATTACCGAACGTCCGGACGAGCGAATAAAGCAGGGGTGCCTGAACTCGTCCAGCTGGCCCGGCAGCTGGATACGTCGCCCGGCCTTCTGATGGATATCATGGAGGGGAATGAGGAACTGCCGTTCAGTCTTGCCGATGCGATCGCCGAAAATTTTGATGCCGGTGCCGGCTGGTTGCTGGGTGGCAGAGGTGAACCATTTCCGACAATCAGCCTGGGAATGGGCTATCACGAATTTTTCCTGCCGCCCGGCGATGACACGCACTATATTTTTGAGTTTATCAGGATAAGTAAGGGCCGCCATGAGGGGACACTGCTTTGTCTGCGTATTCATCCCACTTCAGGGCGCATGCTCCTCGGAGTCGTGACTGCAGAGTTTAAGCTCTGCAATGATGGAAGCGGCGGAACCGGGCACGGCAAGCTGCTGGCATTCCTGCTCTTTCTTAAAGAAAGCTGTGCTCATCGCGGCATGAATTCGTTCGACTGGGAGCCTGACGAATCCGGCTTTGATTTCTGGTCTGTGGCCGGACAGCATCACCCTGTGTGGTTCCAGGATTTCCGCCGCCGCAGCACTGCGGGCTGGCTCCAGCAGCTCCTGACCGGTCAGGATCCGGACGGCTGGTTCAAAGGCTGGGAAGGAGACCTTGAGAAAGTACGGGACATGCCTTTCGGCGGACGGGAGCATACCAGAACAGACATAGAGCCGTTAATCAGTGACGGAGCTGAGACTAAATGAACCTGCCTGTGCTGCCTCCATTTACCGGCTCAGCCGCGTTAAATCAGCTACCGGTTCCCATTGACTATCCTGCTGCCCTCGCGCTGCGCCAGATGGCCGCGCAGCATGACGAATATCCTCAGTACCTGCTGGCTCCGGAGGTGAGTGCCCTTCTCCATTACGTGCCGGATCTGCACCGCAAAATGCTGTTCACCACCCTCTGGAATACGGGCGCGCGCATTAACGAAGCGCTGGCGCTGACCCGGGGAGATTTCAGCCTGGCGCCGCCCTACCCTTACGTGCAGCTGGCCACGCTCAAGCAGCGAGGTGAGAAGGCCGCCCGCGGTCCGGGACGCGCTCCCGCCGGTATCGTGCCGCACCGCCTGGTGCCGCTGTCCGATCCGCAGTATGTAGTCCAGCTGGAGATGATGGTCGCCACGCTGAAAATTCCGCTGGAGCGGCGCAACCCGGAAACCGGGCGGACCGAAAAGGTCCGGCTCTGGACGGTAACCGACAGGACGGTGCGTACCTGGCTGAACGAGGCCGTCGACGCCGCTGCAGGTGACGGAGTCACGTTCTCCGTGCCGGTGACGCCGCACACCTTCCGCCACAGTTACGCCATGCACATGCTTTATGCGGGGATTCCGCTGAAGGCGCTGCAGAGCCTGATGGGGCACAAAAGCATGAAGTCAACAGAGGTCTACACGAAGGTTTTTGCCCTCGACGTGGCAGCCCGGCACCGGGTGCAGTTTCATATGCCTGGGACGGATGCGGTGGCCATGCTTAAAAATAATACCTGAGCACGTGTCATAACTTACATATCAGGCTCCTACTGAACAAACGTAATTTGTACAGTTAACTCACAAGTAGTCGGCAGTGAATTGGCCCGAAATGAATCTGGTTCTTTAATTCCGATATCCCAATAAGCTTAAATTCTGTGGTCAGCCTGCAATGAAATGCAATCCAAACACTTTACAATCAACGGTTTGAGCGATATATGTTAAAATGAGTATTTGAGTTTAAGCTCTTTAGCTCCTTTACACATATACTCATTTGTGTTTTACTCCTTTGTGTTATAACTCAAATGAGTAAATGAGGTTCTACGCATGAAGATCATTTCGTTTCTAAATCCTAAAGGTGGATCTGGCAAAACCACTGCAACAATCAATGTCAGCTCTTCCATTGCCAGTAGTGGTAAAAAAGTCGCAGTAGTTGATACAGACCCACAGATGAGTCTTACAAACTGGAATAGCGCTGGAAAAGCCAGGTTTGATGTTTTTACTGCCTCATCAGAGAAAGACGTATATCAGGTTCGTAAAGAACTCAGCGATTACGATTATGTGATTATTGATGGTGCTGGCTCGCTCTCTGTTATCACTTCTGCAGCCGTTATGGTGAGTGATCTCATTATCATTCCTGTAACACCGAGCCCGCTTGATTTTTCAGCTGCGGGTTCAGTGGTAACAGTCCTAGAGGCTCAGGCCTACAACCGCCCTGTTGAGGCCCGTTTTCTCATCACCCGTAAAATTGAACAGGCGATGATGCTCAGCGTTTTAAAAGACAGCATTGCTCAAACGGGGATTAAGTCATTCAAAACAGCTATCACTCAGCGCCAGAGTTATGTGAGATCGGTGCTTGAAGGAGAAAGTGTATTTAACACTTCTGATAGAGCGGCACAGGGAGAGATTCAGATCCTGACTAAAGAAATACTGTCAGTGTTTGAGTAGATACTCATATACTTACACACTCATTTAAGGGGGGGTTATGGCACTTGAAAAAAAACATTCGTCATCAATGATGACGTTCGGCGCACATCGTGATTTGGAAAAAATTGTTCAAGCACCAGAGGCGAAATCGTCTTCTGGGAAACAGAAACGAGTAAACGTAAATTTTGATGAAGACAAGCATTCACGTTTCAAAGTTGCCTGTGCCAAACGCGGCACCACCATCACGGATGTTATCAATGAACTCGTTGAGGAATGGCTGCGGAAGAATGAGTGATTACTCAGTTGAGTAAATAGGGTTGGTTTAAATTTTTTTAAATTTGCGTACATCGAATTCAGACATGCGTGCAATTCGTTGAATTAATGAAGAAACTCAAATGAGTGCATGAGTGCATGAGTGCATGAGTGCATGAGTGCATGAGTGCATGAGTGTTGTGGTTTTTTATCTTTTGAAATATAAATGTTTTTAAGTGAACGTCGGGTTATCTGGCTGCGTAAAATGGTACGGTTCTTGAAATAACTATGAGTATATACTCATGTGAGTGAAGGTGGTTAACTACATTAGCATGCGGTATAGCTTTGAGTTTATACTCATATGAGTAAAGGAGTGAAAACTCAAAGGAGCATAGGGTGGAGGTCTGAAATTAGAGTGAAAATTAAAGAACGCGGGCTACCGGGATGTCTTTCCAGCGCGTTGTATAGGCAGGTGAAAGCATTTCCCGCTTCATCTGCCATGCCTGATCAACGCCTTTTCCGGCAAACCATATCTGTCCCAATCCCGTAGTGTTTATGCTGTCGATGATTTTCATCAGCGCTTCGCTGTTCTCCCGGGGCTGTTCGTCAGAAAACAGATTCAGCTGCGCCACGCCAGTCGGAAAAAAATCATCCAGCATGATTCCTGCTTTGGCGTAGCGATGCCCGTCAATCCAGATGCGATCCAGCGCCTTCATAGCTGCACTGATAATGTCCCGCGTATCCCGTGTAGGCAGCAACAGCCTCTCGCTGGCCACATTACAGTAATAAACTTCACCTTCTACAAACGGCGAAGTCTTAATAAATACGCCGATATGGCGAGTAAACTGCCTTTCCTGACGTAGTTTTTCACCTGCCCGCTGAGCGTACTGACAGATCGCCTGCCGCATAGACTCATAGTCCGTAATTCGTGAGCCAAAGCTGCGGCTTACCACGATTTGCTGCTTCGTAGGCGGAGCCTCTTCCAGATCAATGCAGGATTCGCCGTTGAGTTCACGAACAGTTCGCTCAAGGACTACGCTGAAGTTTTTACGGATGAAGGCGGGGGAGGAACGGGCCAGATCGAGCGCAGTTACTATGCCCATTGCGTTCAGTTTTTTAGACAACCGGCGGCCGACTCCCCAAAGCTCTTCAACAGGCTGCAGACTGAGCAGTTTGAGAGTGCGTGTCGGATTGGCAGTAGTCAGGGCCAGTACCCCTCCGAATTGAGGCCATTCTTTAGACGCCCACTGAGCCGATTTGGCCAAGGTCTTAGTGGGCCCCATACCGACACCTATTGTAAGGCCCGTATAGGCCCTGACCTGAGTTCGCAGCTGGCGCCCGAAATCCTCAAATCCCATGCAGTGATCAATCCCCCGGATATCCAGAAACATCTCATCGATAGAATACTGCTCCACGCGAGGTGCCAGTGCTTCGAGGACAGCCATGACGCGCTGCGACATGGACTGGTTTATGTGGAATACAGATTCAACAGCTTAATTAATAACCGTCTCAGAGCACACGTGCTTTAGGAATGTCTGACCAGCGCGTGGTCCAGGCAGGGCTAAGCATTTCACGCTTCATTTTCCATTCCATGCTAATCCCCTGTCCGGCAAACCACACATTTCCCAGTCCTGACTGGTTAATGCCGTCCAATACCTTCATCAGCTGTGCGCTGTTAGCCCGTGGCCGATTATCGTCAAACAGATTTAGCTGGCTTACGCCGTTCGGCGTGAAGTTATCAAGCATAATGCCGGCTTTCATGTACCGGCGCCCCTCAAGCCAGATACGATCGAGTGACCGCATCGCAGACTCAATGATGTCCCGCGTGTCCTGTGTTGGTAGTATCAGCTTCTCACCAGTGCTGTTTCCGTAAAACATCTCACCGCTTGCATGTGGTGACGTCCGGATAAACACGCCGATGTTGCGACAGTACTGACGTTCCCCGCGCAGCTTTTCCGCTGCGCATGCAGCATACTGACACAGTGCCTGCTGCATGGCTGTTTTTGTAGTAATGCGCTCTCCGAAGCTGCGGCTACAGACTATCTGCTGTTTTGCCGGCGGAAGCTCTTCCAGCGGAATACATGACTCACCGTTCAGCTCGCGTACGGTGCGCTCCAGCACCACGGAAAAGCTATCGCGAATGAACTTAGGACGCGCGAGTGACAGCTGCAGAGCAGTTTCAATGCCCATAAGGTTAAGTCGCTTACCTATACGCCGTCCCACACCCCATATTTCCTCAACGGGCTGGTTAGCCAGCAGGGTTTCAGTACGCTTCGGATTATCCGGAGTCAGCGCCAGCACGCCGCGAAACTGCTTCCACTCCTTACTCGCCCACTGGGCCGATTTTGCCAGCGTTTTAGTGGGCCCCATGCCGACACCGACGGTAAGACCGGTTGTGGTAAACACGTGCGTACGCAGGCGGCGGCCAAAAGTTTCGAAGTTCTCACAGCCGTCAATACCGGTGAGATCCAGGAACATCTCATCAATGCTGTACTGCTCGACGCGTGGTGTTACCTCCTCAAGCGCGGTCATTACTCTCTGGCTGAGGCTGTGATACAGCGCATAGTTTGAGCTGAACACGTGTATCTTTTCCGGATAGTCCTGCGTTTTTATCTGGAACCACGGTGCACCCATTTTTATGCCCAGAGCTTTTGCGCCAGCAGAGCGCGCAATAACGCAGCCATCGTTGTTACTGAGCACGACTACCGGCCTTCCACGCAGGTCCGGACGGAAAAGCGTCTCACAGCTGGCATAGAAAGAGTTGACGTCAGCCAGTCCGAACATGGGCATAATTATCTCCGACGGGCACGGGTACTGTTAAAGAACCAGGTGACAACGCCGAGCAGCTGCAGCTCTTCCGGATAGATGGCGGCGTAAGCAGGATTCATTGGCAGCAGTGCCACCCTCGGGATCAGCTGCAGGCGCTTAACTGTGAACTCACCGCCAACCTCGGCAATGACGATGTCGCCATGCGTGGGTGGCTCCGCGCGATCGACCACCATAACATCACCGTCATAAAGCCCCAGCTCCTGCATGCTGTTGCCACTGGCCCGTACGAAGAATGTGGACGCCCGTCTGCGAATACAGAGTTCATTCAGGTCCAGCTCTTTCTCTACATAATCCTGAGCAGGGGAGGGAAAGCCGGCTGAGCAGGGATCTGCGTACAGCGGTACCTTTACCTTTGGGGTAAAAATCGGCGGCCATAACAGTGTCAGACCCTGAGCGTAACAGACCGCTTTCATAACGCGGCGTCCCGGAGGTGCTGCCGTGTACGGATTAGAAAAAAAAATGTAAAGCACATAAAAATCCCCCTTTAAATTATACTGGTTATATGAACAGTATTATTGAGTCAGGAATTTCTGGCAAGAGGAAGCGAAACGGTTATGGCTAAAGCTGTTGTCAGAGCGCTGGAATTTTACCGAAATGCTGAGCTATGGCCGCTTTATATGCTCTGCCACTGCAGCCGGATTAGCAGGGTATAAAAGGCTTTCTTTTTGAGCGCAGCACTTTTATGGCGGGAAGAGGCTTGACCATTCAGTCCGCTTTAAATTATATTTCCATTATTCTGGAAATATAGATTTGGTGATGATGTGGACATACAAAATGCTGCGGCTGCTCTCAGGGAACTGGGACACGTGACGCGACTGGGAATTTACCGTGAACTGGTGAAAGCCGGGCCAGAAGGACTGCCCGTGGGTGACATCCAGAAAAGACTGGCTATTCCTGCCTCCACGCTCAGCCATCATCTTTCAGCGCTGATGTCCGCTGGACTCATAAGCCAGGAACGGCAGAGTCGTACCTTGTTCTGCAGACCTTGCTATGCGCAGCTTGAGCAGCTGATGGCTTTTCTCACTGAAGAGTGCTGCGCCGGTGGCAGTAGCTGCAGCCTGTCTACCGAGATTTCCCATAAAGAGACTCCATTGTGAATAACGTGAATGATGCCCTGAACAATATCGATCTGACACTCCTGGATACGCTCCTTTCGGAAGAGAAATTAAAGGCCGAAGAGGTGGCGCATCCGCCCCGCATACTGATGCTCTACGGTTCGCTTCGGGAGCGCTCTTACAGCCGACTCACCACGGAAGAGGCCGCACGGCTGCTGACGGCCATGGGCGCGGAGGTGAAGTTATTCAATCCGTCCGGCCTGCCGCTGCCGGATGATGCACCTGAGACGCATCCGAAGGTCGCAGAGCTGCGCCAGCTAGTGCTCTGGTCTGAAGGGATGGTCTGGTGCTCTCCTGAGCGTCACGGTGCCATGACCGGCATCATGAAGACGCAGATTGACTGGATACCGCTGACGTCCGGGGCGGTCCGGCCCTCGCAGGGGAAAACCCTTGCTGTCATGCAGGTCAGCGGAGGCTCACAGTCTTTCAACGCCGTAAACCAGATGCGTATTCTTGGGCGCTGGATGCGGATGATCACTATCCCGAACCAGTCATCCGTTGCAAAAGCCTGGGCCGAGTTTGATGAGGACGGCCGCATGAAGCCTTCTCCGTATTATGACCGCATAGTGGACGTCATGGAGGAACTGATGAAGTTCACCCTGCTGACGCGCGGTCGTAGTGGTTATCTCACCGACCGCTACAGCGAAAGGAAGGAGAGTGCTGCGCAGCTCTCTGAGCGGGTAAACCAGCGCAGCATATAAAAAAGCCGGCATCTGCCGGCTTTTTCACATTTGCTATGCCCGCAGCCTGGTGAAACATCAGTGGCTGACGCGGTTTCCGTGCTCATCAATGACGGCTTCGCCGTCCTCTTTGGTAAACGCTCCCTTCTGCGGGTCCGGCAGTATGTCCAGAACCACTTCGGAGGGGCGGCAGAGCTTCGTTCCCAGCGGCGTTACCACCACCGGACGATTAATGAGGATCGGATGAGCCAGCATCGCATCGAGCAGTTCTTCATCGCTGAACCGGTCTTCAGCCAGGCCGAGCTGCTCGTAGGGATCGGTATTTTTACGCAGCAGGGCACGCACGCTAATGCCCATGTCCGTAATCAGCTTTTTCAGCTCGTCGCGCGACGGCGGTGTTTCCAGATACAGAATCACCGTGGGCTCGGTGCCGCTGTTGCGGATAAGCGCCAGGGTATTGCGGGACGTCCCGCAGGCCGGATTGTGATAAATGGTAATGTCAGTCATGAGCGTTACTCCATAAAGGCGCTGCACAGGCACAGCTCCGGGGTTAAGGTTAAACAGACAGGCGCAGGGCCAGCGCAGCCAGCGTCACAAACAGTACCGGCAGGGTCATCACGATGCCCACGCGGAAGTAGTAGCCCCAGCTGACGGTAATGTTTTTCTGTGCCAGGACGTGCAGCCACAGCAGGGTAGCGAGGCTACCGATAGGGGTGATTTTCGGACCGAGGTCGCAGCCGATGATGTTGGCGTAAATCATCGCCTCCTTCACCACGCCCTGAGCGGTGCTGCCGTCAATGGAGAGCGCGCCAACCAGCACGGTAGGCATGTTGTTCATGACTGATGAAAGCGCCGCCGTCAGAAAGCCGGTGCCGAGCGTTGCGCCCCAGACGCCATGCTCTGCAAACCGGTTCAGGGCGGCAGAAAGGTAATCAGTTAGCCCGGCATTGCGTAGTCCGTATACCACCAGGTACATGCCCAGCGAGAAGATAACGATCTGCCAGGGCGCACCTTTCAGTACCTTTCCGGTATCAATCACATTGCCTTTCCGGGCTACCAGCCAGAGAATAAACGCCGCCACCGCGGCCACAAGGCTGACCGGCACGCCGAGTGGTTCGAGGGCAAAGAAGCCGATCAGCAGCAGGATGAGAACAATCCAGCCGGTTTTAAAGGTACGCGCATCGCGAATGGCCTCACGCGGCGCCTTCAGCTTCGCCAGGTCGTAAGTGTCCGGGATGTCCCTGCGGAAAAACAGGTGCAGCATCACCAGCGTGGCGGCCACGGACGCGATATTCACCGGCACCATCACCGAGGCATACTCGCTGAAACCCAGTTTAAAGAAGTCTGCCGTGACGATGTTGACCAGGTTTGACACGATGAGCGGCAGGCTGGAGGTATCGGCGATAAACCCGGCCGCCATCACAAACGCCAGCGTGGCCCCGGGGCTGAAGCCCAGCGCCAGCAGCATGGCGATAACGATCGGCGTCAGAATTAGCGCGGCTCCGTCATTGGCAAACAGCGCCGCCACTGCCGCACCCAGCAGAACGATATACGTGAACAGCAGCCGGCCCCTGCCGCCTCCCCAGCGGGAAACGTGCAGCGCGGCCCATTCAAAAAAGCCGGACTCATCGAGCAGCAGGCTGATAATGATGACCGCAATAAACGTGGCCGTGGCGTTCCAGACAATCTGCCAGACCACCGGAATATCCCCGATTTGTACTACGCCGGTCAGCAACGCCAGCGCGGCGCCGATAACGGCACTCCAGCCAATACTGAGTCCTTTCGGCTGCCAGATAACCAGTACCAGCGTCAGAATAAAAATCGCACCCGCCAGAAACATACCCTCTCCTTCTTAATTATAACTGCCCGTTGAAGCGGGCTGCTAACTGTACCCTGTAAATATATGCGTTTAATCGAATGTGTTTAGATAAAATTTTTACATGCAGACAGCTTTGCCGTTGGTGGTTGCGTTATCACGCTCAGCCTGCTGACTGAGATGAAGAATTTCATCCCGCTGACACAGATATGCCTGCTCAATGACCGCTGCTGCCCACGCAGGCATGTGTGGCGATAACCGGTAATGGATCCACTTGCCGTCGCGCCTGTCGATAAGCAGTCCACTCTCTCTGAGCAGGGCCAGGTGCCGCGATATTTTTGGCTGTGTTTCTTTCAGGATAGATACAAGCTCGCAGACGCAAAGCTCCCCTTTTTCGCGCAACAACAGCACCAGGCTGAGCCGGGTTTCGTCAGAAAGATTCTTAAAAAGTTGCAGGGGCAGAAGTGACGGCATAATTTCTCCTTCGTGGCGGACAGCAACAAGTCTCGTCTGCTGCAGACGAAAGGTCAACTTTATATTTATAAATTCATATATGTTTTGACGTGCTTACAGGCTTTTCAGTACAGCTTAATGAGGGAATAGCGGTTAAACGATATCACACAGATTTTAACGGCAGCACACTTTCAGCTGCCTTAATGGTCGGGCATGACGAAGTAACATCACAAAAAAGCCTGTTTCTTTAGTGAACCGTTCTACTTATGGCAGAAAGCAGCATCAGTAAGAGTGGCTTCCGGCCAGATGACCTGCAGTGATAACCGGCACGATATCCTCAGGCTCTTCTGCCTGCTCCAGTTCGCGCAGAATACCGCAGTCCCGTGTTGCCCGGTTGGCATTGCAGTGGCTGTGGAGCTCAAATAGTTGTTTTTCCAGCATATTCAGTTCACGAATACGGGCCTGAACGTGGTTCAGATGTTCATTTATCAGGGCATTAACCGTACCGCAGTCTGCGTCTGGCTGGCTGCGCGCCTGCAGCAACACCCGGATTTCTTCATGGGTCATATCGAGCGCCCGGCAGCGCCGGATAAACATAAGCCTTTCGAGATGTGCGCTATCGTAATGGCGGTAGTTATTAGTCTGGTCCCGCAATGCGGCCTGCAGAAGCCCCTCTCGCTCATAATAACGTACCGTCTCTACAGGACATCCCGCCTGGCGGGCCAGTTCACCAATTTTCATATCACACCTCTTCTGAGCTTGACCCTGTAGTTACATCAGGGTCTTTAATGCCAGTATACGTTATGAACGGGATAAAAAAATGAGTGACTGCTGCAGTAATAAAAAATGTGGATCAGCCGCAACCGGAGAGGAGGCGTCTGTTAAAAATACCGCCACTGCCCCGACTGAGGCTTCAGGGAAAATGCCACCAAAAACGACTCAGACCACACCGGCCTGTTGCAGCACCGGGAGCTGCTGCTCAACGGACGGCCTGAGCCAGATGTCCGAACCGGTTGCAGAGCTTCCCCGCAACGATGACGTTCAGACGCGTCTGCGCATCATGCAGATGGACTGCCCGACGGAGGAGACGCTCCTCCGAAAAAAACTGGCAAAATTACCTGCCGTCAGCAATCTTGAATTCAATCTGATACAGAGGGTGCTTACCGTGACCCATACACCGCAGGCGCTGGAACCGGTTCTGCAGGCGGTGCGCTCGCTGGGTTTTGACCCGGAACCGATTGATAAAGCAATGCAGCCTGAAGGCAGCTGCTGCTCAGGCCGTGAGGCGGAAAATACCGGCGGTTCCTGCTGCTCGCCTGCCCCTGTCACATTCGGTGAGCTGCAGACGCAGCAGGTGACCGCTGACGGGGTGCGTACCAGTATCAGGATCATGCAGATGGACTGCCCGGTTGAAGAGGGCATGATCCGTAAAAAGCTGGACGGCATGTCAGCCGTCAAGGAACTGGATTTCAATCTTATGCAGCGTGTACTGACGGTGGTTCACGCACCGGATACGCTGGAGCCGGTTCTGGCCGCCATTCGTTCTCTGGGCTTTGAACCTGAACTTCCTGACAGTAATGGCCGGCACGCGGTCACTGAGGAAAAGAAAAAACACTGGTGGCCGCTCGCGCTTGCCGGTGTGGCGGCAATCGCCGCCGAAGCCATGCACTGGGCGGGCATGCCGGAATGGCTGGAAGCGGCTCTTGCTCTGGCTGCCGTTGCGGCCTGTGGCCTGTCCACGTACAAAAAAGGCTGGATTGCTCTTCGCAACGGCAACCTGAATATCAACGCCCTGATGAGTATTGCCGTCACCGGGGCGCTGGCGCTCGGACAGTGGCCTGAAGCCGCCATGGTAATGGTGCTGTTCACGATTGCGGAACTGATTGAAGCGAAATCTCTTGATCGCGCCCGCAATGCCATCGGCTCTCTGATGAAGCTGACGCCTGAAACGGCCACGGTTCAGCAACCGGACGGCTCCTGGAAAGAAACTGAGGCCAGGTCTGTATCCCTTAACAGCGTGGTCAGGGTAAAACCGGGCGAGCGTATCGCTCTCGACGGCACGGTGGTCCGGGGCAGGACCGCCATTAATCAGGCACCTATTACCGGCGAAAGTCTGCCGGTGGATAAAGGGGAAGGTGACCCGGTCTTCGCCGGGACGGTCAACGGCTCCGGTGGCTTTGAGTACCGTGTAACGGCCGCTGCCGGAAATACCACGCTGGCGCGTATCATTCATGCCGTGGAGGAAGCGCAGGGGGCAAAAGCCCCTACGCAGCGCTTTGTTGATCGCTTTGCACAAATTTATACCCCTGTGGTGTTTGCTATTGCCGTCGCAGTTGCCGTTCTCCCACCGCTGATTGCAGGTGAAAGCTGGCAGGAGTGGATTTACAAGGCGCTGGTGATGCTGGTTATCGCCTGCCCCTGTGCGCTGGTCATTTCCACGCCAGTGACCATTGTCAGTGGCCTGACGGCAGCAGCCCGCCGGGGGATATTGATCAAGGGCGGCGTTTATCTTGAAGAAGGCCGAAAGCTGAAGTGGCTGGCGCTCGACAAGACCGGCACCCTGACGCACGGTAAGCCGGTACAGACGGATGTGATTATCTATACCGGGGTGGCAGAAGATGAGGGGCGCAGTCTGGCTGTGAGCCTGGCAGGTTACTCCGATCATCCGGTTTCGCAGGCTGTATCGGCGGCATCAGATGGCATTCAGCGTTATGAAGTGGAAAACTTTGAGGCTCTGCCAGGCCGCGGCGTGCGCGGCGTCATCAACGGTCAAACCTACAGTCTGGGCAATCTGAGGCTGGCTGAAGAAACGGTGCGCTGTCCGGAAGCGGTCAGGGCTGCACTAACGGAACTGGAGACCGGGGGTAAAACGGTCATCATGCTCTGTGACACTCATCAGGTGCTAGGGCTGTTTGCGGTGGCTGATACGGTGAAGGAAAGCAGCCGCGAGGCGATAAGTCAGTTGCATAGTCTGGGTGTTAAAACGCTCATGCTGACCGGAGACAATGCGCACACTGCGCAGGCCATTGCCGGTCAGGTTGGTATCGATGAGGCGCGGGGGGATCAACTGCCGGAAGATAAACTGCGTGCTGTAGAAACATTTACGGCGCAGGGCACGACCGGCATGGTGGGCGACGGCATCAATGATGCACCGGCGCTGGCCCGCGCCGATATCGGCTTTGCCATGGGTGCAATGGGCACGGATACCGCCATCGAGACTGCCGATGTGGCCCTCATGGATGATGATTTGCGTAAAATTCCGGCTTTTGTCCGACTCTCCCGGCAGACGTATAACATTCTGGTTCAGAATATCGTTATGGCTATTGGGATCAAGGCAGTGTTCCTGGCCCTGACCATTGCAGGTATGGGGACCATGTGGATGGCGGTATTCGCGGATGTGGGAGCAAGCCTGCTTGTTGTAGCAAACGGCCTGCGCCTGTTGCGTAATTAGCAGGGCTGCTGCCTATCGGATTAGGGCGGGCAGTGACAGGAGACGTAGTTGGCTTATATTGTCTGCGTTATGCTACCAAGGTCGGCTCTGAAAAAGAGAGGGACAGCATCACTGACACCGCTCTTTTCATAATGGCCATAGTGCAGTTTTGATACCTATCCTGATATAAAGGCCCTCTCTGACAGAGGGCCTTTTGATATCATAATATCCTTGCTTTATGCCTACGCAGCCAGATTAATTTGTAGGCAGCAGGAATAATGAACAGTGATAGAAGCGGAGCTGTGATCATCCCCCCAATCATGGGTGCTGCAATCCGACTCATGACTTCTGAGCCTGCTCCCGTTCCCCAGAGAATGGGTAGCAGACCCGCAATGATCACTGCCACGGTCATGGCTTTTGGCCGGACACGCAGAACTGCACCATGGTAGAGGGCTTCATCAAGACTTTCAGATGTGAATGTCTCGCGGTGGGACAATTCCGGGTGTGCTTCAATGGCATGACGCAGATACATCAGCATGACCACTCCAAATTCTGCCGCCACCCCAGCCAGGGCGATAAATCCGGTTCCGGTCGCCACAGACATGTGGAAGTCCTGCCAGTAGAGGAACCATATTCCTCCGACCAGGGCAAACGGAAGACTCATCAGGATCAGCAGGGCTTCATCAGCCCGGCGGAAGGCGAGGTATAACAGAATGAAAATGATCATCACCGTCATCGGTACCATCAGTTTCAGTTTCTTGTTGGCGTGCTCAAGTAACTCAAATTGACCGGAGAATGACACACTGGTACCCGGTCTAAGTTTCACTTTCTTGCTGATGGCCGTCTTAATATCGTTTACCACCGAAACCATATCCCTGCCGCGCGCATCAATATAAATCCAGCTGGCAGGTCGGGCATTTTCCGTTTTCAGCATGGTTGGTCCGGAAACGACCTTAACGTCAGTCACATCCCCCAGCGTGATTTGCTGCTTCATCGGTGTCAGGATCGGCATCTGTTTCAGCGCCTGCGGACTGTTCCGGTAATCCTGCGGGTAGCGGATATTAATCGGATACCGGGCCACGCCCTCAACCGTTTCCCCAACCGTCGCGCCGCCGATAGCTGAGGAGACGAACAGCTGGACATCACCCACCGTCATCCCGTAGCGGGAGGCTTTTTCACGGTTAATATCGATGTCAATGTAGCGCCCGCCCTCCAGTCGCTCAGCCAGAGCAGATACCACACCCGGCACGGTTTTGGCTACCGCCTCAATACTCTGCGCCGTTGCATCGATATCGGACAGAACAGTACCTGACACCTTGATACCTATCGGACTTTTGATCCCGGTAGAGAGCATATCAATACGGTTACGAATGGGGGGCACCCAGAGGTTAGCCAGTCCGGGTAAACGGACCGTTTGATCGAGTTCGTCAATAATCTTGTCAATCGTCATGCCGGGCCGCCACTGATCCTCTGGTTTGAGCTGGATTGTGGTTTCCATCATTTCGAGCGGCGCGGAATCCGTCGCGGTCTCGGCCTTCCCGGTCTTGCCAAAAACAGAAACTACTTCAGGTACGGTTTTGATGAGCTTATCCGTGGTCTGTAAGAGCGCAGCGGCCTCTGCCGGCGATACGCCCGGCAATGTTGAGGGCATATACAACAGGTCGCCCTCATTTATCTTCGGCAAAAACTCGCCGCCCACCTGACTCAGGGGCCAGATAACCGTGAAGATGGATAAGGTCGCAACCAGCAGGGTTGTTTTTGGCCAGTGAAGTACTCGCAGCAGCAAAGGATGATACGCTTTGATCAGCAGCCGGTTCAGGGGATTGCTGGTCTCGGCAGGAATTTTCCCCCGGATCCAGAATCCCATCAGAATCGGGATGACGATGATGGCCAGCGCGGCCGCGCCCGCCATGGAGTAGGTTTTCGTAAAGGCCAGCGGACCAAACAGACGACCTTCCTGTCCTTCAAGGGTAAAAATAGGAATAAAGGACAGGGTAATGATCAGCAGACTGATAAACAGCGCGGGTCCCACTTCAACGGAGGCATCGGTGATAACCTTCCAGCGCGTTGCGTTGTCAATCTGCTCATCCGGATGCTGATGATCCCACTCTTCCAGCCGTTTATGCGCATTTTCAATCATCACGATGGCGGCATCTACCATCGCCCCTACTGCAATGGCGATCCCTCCCAGCGACATTATATTGGCGTTCAGCCCCTGGAAATGCATGACAATAAAGGCGATACACAGACCAAGGGGCAGAGAAATGATCGCCACCAGGGCAGAACGAACATGCCACAGGAACAGGGCGCAGACGATGGCCACCACGATAAACTCTTCCAGGAGTTTGTAGCTGAGGTTGTCAATGGCCCGCTCAATTAACTGGCTGCGATCGTAGGTACTCACAATATCAACGCCCTCAGGCAAACTTGCCTTCAGGGTCTCCAGTTTATCTTTCACTGCCGTGATAACGTCGCGCGCATTTTTACCCGACCGCAGGATCACGACGCCGCCGGCGACTTCTCCCTGACCGTTAAGCTCTGCTATACCACGCCGCATTTCAGGCCCGGTCTGCACGCGGGCCACGTCCCGCAGATAAATCGGTACACCGTTTTCTCCGGTTTTCAGGACGATGTTATTGAAATCGTCTATGGACTGGAGGTAACCGCTGGCCCGGACCATGTACTCCGCTTCGGCGATTTCAACGGATGAGCCACCGGCTTCCTGATTAGATGACTCAAGGGCCTGTTTTACTTCAGGCAGGCTGATGCTGTACTGGGTTAGTTTCTCCGGGTTAACCTGGATTTGGTACTGCTTGACCACACCGCCTACTGATGCCACTTCCGCGACGTTAGGGATAGTTTTCAGTTCAAATTTCAGGAACCAGTCCTGCAGGGAGCGCAGTTCGGAAAGGTCGTGTTTGCCGCTGTGATCAACCAGAGCATATTCAAATATCCAGCCTACACCTGTGGCATCAGGCCCGATTTCCGAGCTTACACCGGCAGGCAGTTTCCCCTGAACCTGATTTAGGTATTCCAGCACACGCGAGCGGGCCCAGTACAGATCGGTCCCGTCCTCAAAAATGACATAAACGTAGGAATCGCCAAACTGGGAAAAACCGCGCACGGTCTTGGCACCGGGTACCGACAGCATGGTGGTCGTGAGCGGATACGTAACCTGGTTTTCAACAATCTGCGGAGCCTGACCAGGATAGCTGGTTTTGATAATCACCTGTACATCGGACAGATCGGGTAGCGCATCCACAGGGGTGTTGATGATAGTCCAGGTGCCCCAGACACTGAGAAACAGAGCGGCCATCATAACGAGGAAACGGTTGGCAACCGATCGCCGTATAATCCATTCAATCATCGTCGTCTCCTCAATGACCGGAATGTGTATTTGCAGACGGAGCGGACATTGCCGGCATTGTGCCGTCCGTTGTTTCCGGATGACGCATACGTTCCAGTGCGCCCGTAATGTTGGCTTCGGAGTCAATCAGGAACATGCCGCTGACTACTACCGTATCACCTTCATTGAGACCGGTGCCGATACCGGACTGTTGCTGAGATTCGTGGAGAACATGGACCCTTTTTGGCACAAACCGACCTTCTGCATCGACAGTAATCACGCGCTGTTCTTTACCGGTGTCAATAACGGCCTGGGACGGGATCAGCAACATTTCCTGGCTCCGGGTATTCAGTTTCAGATAAGCATTCATGCCCGGTTTAAGGCGTTCGTCCTTGTTTAATACCTGCAGACGTACCTGAAGGGTCCGGGTGGTTTGATCGACGCTGGGAAGAATGTTCCATTTTTCCACATGGAACGATTTATCCGGATAGGCCGGTACTGAAATTTCAAATTGAGAGGTGTCTTTCAAGAGATAGGCGATGGATTCGGGTACTGCTGCACTGATCCAGACCGGATCCATCCCCTGAATCTGTGCCACCACTTTATCTTTTGAGATATTCATACCAGTGCGCAGGTCAAACGCCGTAATGACACCGTCTATCGGTGCCGTAATGGTAAACCGGGTCTGAATACTTCGGGTTGACCGCAGTCTCTGGATATCCTTTTCCGGCATTCCGGCCAGACGAAGTCGTTCAAGCACACCTTTAATTTGCGTTGGTGTTCCTCCGGTACCAGATAACAGGAGAAACTCACTTTGTGCTTCCACCCATTCCGGAATGGTGATATCGATAAGCGGTGTA
>MIEI01000085.1 GCA_002095305.1 Pantoea brenneri | reverse complement strand
CTTCTCCTGCAGCCGATCTGTTCCCTTTACTCCATACCTGGTCTCTGGCAATTGAGTGGCAGTGGTATCTGTTTCTCCCGCTGGGCATTTTACTGTCAGGTGCCATCTTACGGCTTAAGTCAATTCAGAAGGTGATCAGTAACCCGGCGAATGCACTTGCTGCAGTGTGGCTTATCCTGACGCCGCTGGCAGCTGCTCTGGCGCTAATTATGGCCAGCCGAGAGGTCGATGCAGCCTATTACTCACTGCTTACCCGTATATTCGAATTCATGGTGGGGGGGTCTGCATTTTTTCTGACTCGCTATATTCGCTCGGTTCCTTCAGCTGTCTCAAACAGTACAGGCATTTTATCGCTTGCCGTGTTGCTTTATATCGCGATTCACCCTGACGTTATCGGGTTCTATCCAAATCTCTATGCATTGCTGGTCGTCACTGCTTCAGCCTTGCTCATGTTTACCGGAACGTACGGAAACAGCATCGCATCTCAGTTACTAAGCCTTTCACCCGTCGCATTCACGGGAAGGATATCTTATTCGTTATATCTCTGGCACTGGCCCGTTCTGGCCATAACTCGTTACCTGGGTTACAACCTTGCTGGCTCCACGCTTCTTTTGTGCCTGATTCTGACGGTACTGCTATCGCTGATTAGTTATTACCTCGTGGAGCAGCCTTGCAGACGGCTGCGCTGGTCTCTGAAATATACAATTCCCCTGCTAATCATCATCCCAATCGTTATCTTCAACGCTGCGTTCAAATATGCTGAGAATCGTGACGGCATGCCTGGCCGATTCGGTGCTGAATATGACCGCGTGGCTCACAATATCAGTGCCGGGTTAGCTCAGGCCGGACACAGGCCGGACTGTCTGGATGGATCTCAGAATGCGGAAAAATGCACTTTCGGGGATATTAACGGTCAGAAAACAGCATTACTGATTGGTGATTCTCACTCAAACCACTTCTGGGGGTTCTTCGATGTGCTCGCGCAGGACGCTCATATCCGCATGAAGGCGTTAAGTACAGCGCTGTGTTTAGCACTGCCAGATACATACCTCTATGACTGGTGGTCATTCCGGAACCAGACGTTTGATAAGTGTCATGAAAACACGGCTAAATATTTTGCGCTGATAGCTAAAAATCATTATGACTACGTCGTTCTTGGCCAGGTCTGGGAATGGTACGTAAGTGGTCCTCATATCATTAACCATCCAGGTGATGAGCGCTCTGATGCACTGACTAAAGAACGTTTCAACGTTGCCATACGGCAGGCATTGAAAGTGATAATCGCATCAGGATCACGGCCAGTGATAATAAGAACCGTAGCACCTATGCCCGTTAATTATCAGTCATGTATCCGTCACCATGTCATCTTTAGAGAGCCTTACCGTCAGGATGAATGCGATAACCAAAACCCGCAGAGTCCTGAAAAACAATGGACGCTGCCGCTGTTCGACCAACTGCAGAAAGAATTTCCAACCCTGATAGTGATAGACCCTAAAAAAGTCCAGTGCGAAAACGGCTTTTGCGCTACTGCGCTGGATAGAACCCCGCTCTATCGTGACGTTGGCCACCTGAATGATTTTGCATCATTTAGATTTGGTCAAGAATATTTGCGCAAATTTGGAAATCCTCTGAAATAGAAGAGGGCCTCTCAGAGGCCCTTATTCAGTGCTTATTAGCAAACCCAAGAGGTCATACCGGTAATTACAGCTTTAATTAATACTATAAGTTCCTCGTCTGAAAGTCCTTCCAGCTCTCTTCCCGGATAGAGAGCTGGAAGCATTTCATTGGCAATATTTTTAAGCTCGATATGGTCTGCTAAAAGTAACGTATCATTATATAGCTCAACTAAATCTCTCTTCAAACCCTACTCCTTTTTAAATAATTAGCATGAAACAATAACAAACTAAATGTTAAATAAAAATTTATCGAATTACAAAGCCATCCTAAAAAACACAGCACGAATGATTTATGCTTGAGCGGCATTTTAACTAAGGAATGTCATCCTTGACGCTATAACCATAAAAATCAGAATCCATCCAGTGATTCACGTAGGTTTTCAAAAATATCTTGATGTGGGTTTTTTTCAATATATTCTTTCATCTTTCTGACTTGATCCATCAGAACCAAAGTATCTTTCTCGACAGGTTTTATAGCATAAGGCTCGTTTGAAGAGTAGATATCATCTAACCTGCGAAAGAACACCCTCAAGGCCATCATTATTAATTCCGGTGATAACGGGTGAATTTTACTATAATTAGTATAACCGAAATCTACATCCGTTTGACTCTGAGAGTGATGAAAACCAATTTTATGCCTTATTATAGCCATCGGTTTTTTTATTTTTTCCCACTGTTCCAAAATTAAATTTCGGATTTCATGCATGTCAGGTGGTAGTTCTGCTGAAATACTTTCAGTAATTATTTTAAAATTAACAGCACTCGGATCGAAGAGACTGAAAATGAAAGAATAGTAAGTGATGAGTAGTGTATGCGTTGTCTGGACTAAGACAAAGTCGTTTAAACATGTTTTATCACTTCCAATAAGCACTTCCCGATTAAGAAAAGTATTGTATGCAACCCCCATCTCAATCGTTCGAGAAAAGCGATGTCTCAACATCTGAAGATTCTCGGGCTCCGGTAGTTTAGTCATATACGTTCCTTTTTTTTAAAATACAGATAATTTCGCTTTATCATATGAATTTACTTAATTCTTGGTATGTCTTTAAATCTCGTTGTAAAGCGCGGCGATAACATTTCACGCTTCATCTGCCAGGCACTGTCTCGTTCACCCTGACCGGCAAACCATACCTTTCCCTTGCCTGAGCGGTTAATGGAGTCCAAGGCCGCCATTAACGCATCAGCATTCGCGCGCGGCTGCTGCTCGCTGAACATGTCGAACTGAGCAACGTCTGACTGATAGAAATCACCCAGCATGACGCCGGCTTTAGCGTACCGGAATCCATCACGCCAAATGGTGCTGAGTCCGCCAAGCGCTGACTCAATAATGTCGCGCGTATCGTTCGTCGGGTAATCACAGATGCGCGAGGCTGTATTCGAATATTGCGGTTCATTTCCATGGCGAGCGGTGGCGATGGAGACACTGATATGCCGGCAGCGTGAATTCTGCTCCCTGAGTTTCTCTGCCGCACGTGTGGCATACATTACGATTGCCTGCTGCATGTCTCCCAGTTTTGTGACTCTTTCGCCAAATGAGCGTGAATTCAATATGTGCTGCTTCGGAGGTGGGGCATCTTCCAGTGCAATACAGGACTCACCATTGAGTTCGCGAGTAGTGCGCTCAACAATGACGTCAAAATTTTTCCGTATCATGCTGATGTTGCTGTCAGCCAGTTGCAGAGCCGTGGTGATCCCCAGCTGGTACATGCGCTTAGTAATGCGCGGCCCAATACCCCAGATATCACTGACGTCGGTCAGGTGGAGTAGTTTTCGCTGGCGGGTCCGGCTGGACAGGTCTACCACACCCTTTGTCTGCGTCCATTTCTTCGAGGCATGATTAGCCAGTTTGGCCAGCGTTTTAGTCGGGCCGAAACCAACACCAATTATCAGCCCGGTTTCTCTCCGGATGCGCTCACGCATCTGCTGGCCAAACGTCTCAAGCGGGATAAGCCTGCCAATCCCGGAAACGTCCAGGAATGACTCATCGATGGAATAGACTTCCTGCCCCGCGGCCATCTCGCCCAGTATGGCCATCATGCGCGCTGACATATCACCGTTTATGTGGAATGGAAAATCTACAGAAATTATTGGCGCTTTAGGGTCAGCTATGAGCGAAAAGCGGACGTTGTCCGCTTCGGTACATAGTTGCATTTACTTAATGCACTTTCGTCCTTAAAGCAATTCCTGTATTTAGATGTTTATGTCCTGAGGGCTGGCTGAACCCGGGTTGCGACCAAACTGGCAGTGAGAATGAAGACCAGGCAAAGCAGCGCCTGTATTCTGAGAGTGACATGATGATCAATCAGCACACCCATGATGACCGGAGATGCGCCACTGGCAAGTACAGTACCTGCCTCAACAGCCGAGCGCACTTTTGCGAGCTGCGCCGGGCCAAACAGCTGTACCCACAGCGCGGTCGCCAGCGTGGACGCAATGGCTGACGATATGCCGGTCATAATGAGATAAAACGGCGTGACCCACAGACTGCTGCTGAGCCACAGCGCCAGCATGCCCGCGCCCTGCGGCAGCAGAAACCATGGCAGCAGACGGCGCGGCGTGAGGCGGTCAATCAGCGGACCAAAGGAGAGCAGGGACGCCGCCTGCGTAACCGCGTAGGCAATGAACCATCCTGCAACCCACGACAATGCCCACCCTTTCTCCTCTGCCAGTCGAGCCTGATGAAAAAAGAAGCCCGTGGTAATGAATGGTGACGCCAGCACCGCCGGCAGAGCCAGCAGCAGGTTCCGGTTTTTCCATACGGACGTTTCGCGAACCTTCAATGCGCCCCGTTTTCTGAACGTTCGCAGTGGTTTTTCGGCAGCGCGCGGAAGAAAGGTGACAGCCAGCGCAACGCCGGTAACCAGGACCGCAGCGTTTATCAGCCAGGCTATGCGCCATCCCGTCAGATGGTTAATCTGCACGGCCGCGACCGGAAACAGCGCCTGCGCCAGCGACAGGCCCAGCGCGATAGCGCCCAGCGCCTTGCCGGCATCAAGCGGAAACTGGCGTGCAGTCGCAGTGAGTGCGGTATGCACCATCAGCCCCTGGCCGCCGAGGCGAAGCAGGTAAAAGCCTGCACAGAGCATCCATGCCGCCTGCGCACCGGATACGAGCAGGCACGCCGTCATCAGAAGCAGGGTAACGGCCAGGGTAAACCACCGTGTGGTGGTGTAATCAATCAGCCGGCCCGCCCAGGTCAGCGTGACGGCGCTCAGCACGGTGCCGGCGGCATAAAGTCCGCCCAGCCCGCCGTCGCTGAGCCCGAAGGCCTGACGCAGGTCCTGCCCGTAAAGCGATACAAAGTAAGTCTGCCCGAAACTCGACATCGCCATCAGTATTGCGCCGAAAGCGAGATGACTGCCGTGCTGGTACATAAAGCGAAACAGCTGACGCATGGTATTCCCTGAACGCGGCAGATAAAGGCGCCGCACAAATGAACGCCTCCGGAACTGATGTTCCGGAGGCGCGTGATGAAAAGGGCCCGGGTTGCAGGCCCGTAAAGTTTATCGCAGCATCAGCAGCGGATGACGGCTTTCAGCCAGCATCGACGTAGTGTGGCTGCCGATAAAGAACCGGCGCAGCGGGAGTGTCCCCAGGCCCCCATCACGATCAGGTCCGTTCCGTTCTCCTCCGCGTAACGGCACAGGCCGCGAGAAACAGATTCATCCTGAATCATCCGGGACTCTGCATCAATGCCGGCCGCCTGCAGGATTTGCTGCGCGTCGAGAAGTGAAGCATCATCGCCGTTCACCATCACGACATGGCAGGTCAGGCCGCAAAGCAGCGGGCTCACGGTCAGACGGGTCAGGTTTCGGCGGCTGGCCTCGCTGCCGTCCCAGGCAAACAGCACCCGGGAGGGCGTGCTGAACGTTTCCGGCACGACCAGCACGGGCTCATTCTGCAGGCGGATGACGCTTTCCAGATGGCTGCCCACGGTGTGTTCCGTACCACGCCGGCCAAGCACCATCAGCCTGACGTCATCCAGCCCGGCAAGGATTTCATCCAGCGCGCCGTGCATCTGCAGCTGGCGCACTTCCGGAATTCCCGCACGGGACAGCCGCTCCGCGCAACCGGAGAGAATGGCTTTACCCTGCGCCATGAGCAGGCGGCTGCGCTCACCCTCCACGCGCACCAGCTCTTCGGTCAGCAGCTCTTTGCTGTCGATGCCAATGCTGCCGCTCAGGTCAGAGACGGCCGGATGACTGTCTTTTTCAAGCACGTGCAGCAGGGCCAGCGGCGCAGAGAGACCGGCGGCGGCCCACGCCGCGTAGTCACAGACCGGCCCGGTTGACGGCGAACCGTCCACGCAGGCCACAACGGTATTTTTCATAGCTGAATCTCCTGTCGGTTAGTGACCGCCCATCAGTTTTTCCGCTTCTTCCGGCTTGTCATGCACTCCGAAGCGGTCAACGAGGGTGCGGGTGGCGTCGTTCATGCCCAGTATTTCCACCTCAGCGCCTTCCCGGCGGAACTTAATCACCGCCCTGTCCAGCGCGCTTACGGAGGTGATGTCCCAGAAATGGGCGTGCGTGACGTCAATGACCACGCGCTCTGCCGCTTCCCTGAAATCAAAGTGGTTCATAAAGCGATCGGCGGAGGCAAAAAAGACCTGGCCTGTCACGGTATAAATCCGGGTATCGCCCGCCAGTGACGACCTGACCGTCATAAAGCGCGCTACCTTGGTGGCAAAGTTCAGTGAGGCAATCAGCACCCCGGTCAGCACGCCGAAGGCCAGATTGTCGGTTGCCACCACTACCGCCACGGTTGCCAGCATGACCACGCTGGTCGACAGCGGATGGCGGCGCAGGTCGGTAATAGAGCGCCAGGAGAAGGTGCCGATGGACACCATGATCATGACGGCAACCAGCGCCGCCATCGGGATCTGCGACACCCACTCACGCAGGAATACCACCATCAACAGCAGCACGGCACCCGCGGTGAGCGTGGAAAGCCGGCCCCGTCCGCCGGACTTCACGTTAATCACCGACTGGCCAATCATGGCGCAGCCCGCCATGCCGCCGATAAACGCCGTGCAGACGTTGGCGATGCCCTGCGCCTTGCACTCGCGGTTTTTATCGCTCGGGGTATCGGTCATGTCGTCAACGATAGTGGCGGTCATCATGGATTCCAGCAGTCCCACCACGGCAAGGCCGGCGGAGTAAGGCAGGATAATCAGCAACGTGTCCAGGTTCAGCGGAATGTCCGGAATCAGGAACACCGGCAGGCTGTCGGGCAGCTTGCCCATGTCGCCCACGGTGCGCACGTCCAGGTGCAGCCACATGGAAATGGCGGTCAGCACCACGATGCAGACCAGCGGGGAGGGAATGGTTTTATTGAGGTACGGAAAGAGGTAGATGATTGCCAGGCCTGCGGCGGTGAGCGCATACACGTGCCAGGTCACGTTAGTCAGCTCCGGCAGCTGCGCCATGAAAATCAGAATGGCCAGCGCGTTGACGAATCCTGTCACGACCGAACGGGACACATAGCGCATCAGACTGCCAAGCTTCAGGTAGCCGGCGACCAGCTGCAGCAGGCCGGTAAGCACCGACGCCGCCAGCAGATACTGCAGACCGTGGTCTTTCACCAGGGTTATCATCAGCAGCGCCATCGCACCGGTGGCCGATGAAATCATCGCGGGGCGTCCGCCAAAGATGGCCATCACCACGGGAATACAGAACGCCGAGTAAAGGCCGACCTGCGGGTCGACTCCGGCAATGATGGAAAACGCGATCGCTTCAGGAATGAGCGCGAGCGCAACGACAATACCGGCGAGCACGTCACCACGGACGTTGCCCAGCCAGTCCTTACGCGTTGAGGACAGCAGCATAATAATTTCTCAGATTTTGAATACAGTCAGCCCGTTAGGGCAAAAAATTCAGGTACGAAAAAGCACATCCGCAGACGGGATGTTTTTGAGTGCGCGACTGAAACTACTCAGTGCGACGGAGAGGGGTTACGACTCAGGGTGGCGTAAGACGCATGATTTTTTAAGTGCTCCTTTACGGCAAAAGGTGCCTTCAGGACTGAATTAAGCCAGCGAAACTCTGTGGAAGGCGCGCTGACGGTGAAGCCCGACTTTATCAGGACAGGCGCTAAACTATAAACGAAAGCGGTAAGAGGTCAACGTTTCAGCCCGCAATAAGGGTCGGCGATGGCAGCATAAACATCAAAATGCCTGCGCCTGGCTCATCAGATCGGGGCAGATCCGGCCCGACTGAACACATGCGAATAAATGAATATGTATTGACGCCCTGGAGGTTAAAAGTCACACTGTTTTTTTACGTCTGCTATCGGGAACTATCATGCCACCGCTTTCTCCTCTGCAGCTTTTCAAGGGGCTGTCTGACGAAACGCGTTTAAACCTTATTTTGCTTTTGCGGGAAAAAGGCGAACTCTGCGTGTGCGAGCTGACGCTTATTCTGAAAGAAAGCCAGCCCAAGATATCCCGGCATCTGGCATTACTGAGAGATAGTGGCCTGCTCACCGACAGGCGTGAAGGGAAGTGGATTCATTACCGGCTTTCCCCTCACATGCCCGCCTGGGCGGCGTCTGTGATTGAACAGGCTTACCTGTGCCAGCGGGATGACATCCAGCAACTCAGCCAGCAGGCTGTACGGGATAACGCAACGACGAATGGCAAGCCCGTCTGCCTTTAAAAATTTAATTTTACATATATGATTTTTCGCATATAAATCATTAAGACTGCTGTCCCTGTTCTGACAGGTGCAGTATTTAAGGAGAGAGTATGTTTCTGGCAGTTGCGATTTTTGTCCTGACACTGGTGCTGGTTATCTGGCAGCCGAAGGGTCTCAGTATTGGCTGGAGTGCCTGTATCGGGGCCGCGCTGGCGCTGCTGACCGGCGTGGTGCATATCGGTGATATTCCGGTTGTCTGGCAGATTGTCTGGAACGCCACGGCCACGTTTATTGCGGTCATCATTATCAGCCTGCTGCTGGATGAGTCCGGCTTTTTTGAGTGGGCGGCACTGCACGTTTCCCGCTGGGGAGACGGTAAAGGCAGGCTGCTGTTCACGTATATCATCCTGCTTGGCGCGGCGGTAGCGGCGCTGTTCGCCAATGATGGCGCGGCGCTTATCCTGACGCCCATCGTCATCGCTATGCTGCTGGCACTGGGCTTCAGCCCTGGTGCCACGCTGGCCTTTGTCATGGCTGCCGGCTTTATCGCGGACACGTCCAGCCTGCCGCTCATCGTCTCGAACCTGGTCAACATCGTGACGGCGGACTTCTTTAAGCTGGGCTTCAGCGAGTATGCGTCCGTCATGGTGCCGGTGAATATCGCGTCCGTAGCGGCCACGCTGGTGATGCTGCACCTGTTTTTTCGCAAAGACATCCCGGCAACCTATGACTTGGCGAAGCTGAAAGCGCCGCGTGACGCTATCCGGGACATGCGAACTTTTAAAACCGGGTGGCTGGTGCTGCTTCTGCTGCTGGCGGGCTTTTTTGGTCTGGAGCCGCTCGGCGTGCCGGTCAGTCTGGTCGCGGCGGGGGCAGCATTGATTCTCTGGCTGGTCGCCCGGAAAGGGCACGCTATTGATACCCGTAAAGTGCTTAAAGGCGCGCCCTGGCAGATAGTGATTTTCTCGCTGGGCATGTACCTCGTGGTGTATGGCCTGCGCAACGCCGGGCTGACGGATTATCTCTCTGCCATCCTGAACCGGTTTGCAGAGCACGGCATCTGGGGTGCCACGCTGGGAACCGGCTTCCTGACGGCCTTCCTGTCATCGGTGATGAACAACATGCCCACTGTGCTGATTGGCGCGCTGTCGATTGACGGCAGCACCGCCCAGGGCGTGGTAAAGGAGGCGATGATTTACGCCAACATCATCGGCTGTGACCTCGGCCCTAAAATCACCCCGATCGGCAGTCTGGCCACCCTGCTGTGGCTGCACGTCCTGGCGCAGAAAAACATCACTGTCAGCTGGGGCTATTACTTCCGCGTGGGCATCGTGATGACCCTGCCGGTGCTTTTTGTGACGCTGGCCGCGCTGGCCCTGCGCCTGTCTGTTTAACCTTAAGCCAGGGGCTGCGAGGATGCAGCCCCTTTACGGAGCATTGCCTATGACTGATATTACGATTTACCACAACCCGGCCTGCGGGACGTCGCGTAACACCCTGGCGCTTATCCGCAACAGCGGCGTGGAGCCTTCGGTGATTCTGTATCTGGAGACGCCGCCGGCGCGCGACGAGCTGAAAAAGCTGATTTCCGATATGGGTATCAGCGCGCGCGCGCTGCTGCGCAAAAATACGGAGCCGTATGAGCAGCTGGGGCTGGCAGAGGACCGGTTCAGTGATGATGAGCTGCTCGATGCCATGCTGGCTCACCCCATCCTTATTAATCGTCCGGTGGTGGTGACGCCTCTCGGCACCAGGCTCTGTCGTCCGTCTGAAGCTGTTCTGGATATCCTGCCGGACCCGCAGAAAGGAGCCTTTACGAAAGAAGATGGTGAACAGGTCATCGATGAGCACGGTAACCGGATCAGCCGCTGACCCTGGAAAAACAAAAGACAAAAGCCGGCAGATGCCGGCTTTTTTATATGCTGCGCTGGTTGACCCGCTCAGACAGCTGCGCAGCACTCTCTTTCCTCTCGCTGTAGCGATCGGTCAGGTAATCACTGCGTCCGCGCGTCAGCAGGGTGAACTTCATCAGCTCCTCCATCACGTCAACGATGCGGTCGTAATACGGAGAAGGCTTCATGCGACCATCTTCATCAAACTCGGCCCAGGCTTTTGCCACGGATGACTGGTTCGGGATGGTGATCATGCGCATCCAGCGTCCGAGGATGCGCATCTGGTTCACGGCATTGAACGACTGCGAGCCACCGCTGACCTGCATGACCGCGAGCGTTTTTCCCTGAGAAGGCCGGACGGCTCCGGACGTCAGGGGTATCCAGTCAATCTGTGTCTTCATGATGCCGGTCATCGCGCCGTGCCGTTCCGGCGAGCACCAGACCATGCCTTCCGACCAGAGCACCAGTTCGCGCAGTTCCGTGACTTTCGGATGCGTCTCCGGAGCGTCGTCGGGCAGCGGCAGGCCGGAAGGGTTGAAGATTTTCACTTCGGCACCCATTGCCGTCAGCAGCCGGGCGGCTTCTTCCGTCGTCAGCCGGCTGTAAGAGCGTTCGCGCAGCGAGCCGTAAAGCATCAGGATGCGGGGCGGATGAGCCACTACTGAAACACTGAGCTTTTCTTCGGTCAGTGGGGTTTCAAGAAGTGCGGCATCAATATTTTTTAGCTCATTGGTAATATCATTCACAATAAGAACCTGCTGTAAGTGGTCAGAGTGTTCGGTCAGGTATTACTTCAATCTCAAGTTGCATCAATTGCTGCACAAATTTCGGCTTAATGCCGGCGCGAAAGCATCAGGATAAGGGCTCCGGCAAATGCAGAGAGGACCGATCCTCCCAGCACGCCAACTTTGACTTCATCAATAAGCAGCTGACTTCCCGCAAAGGCCAGGTTACCAATGAAGAGGCTCATGGTAAATCCAATGCCGCACAGTACAGCGACGCCGTACAGCTGAAGCCATGAGCTGTTCGCGGGCTTTTTAGCCAGCCCCAGAGTGATAGCCAGCACCGAAAGGCCAAAAACACCGGCCTGTTTGCCAAAGAAAAGCCCTGCTGCCACGCCTGTCGGCACAGGTGACAGAATGTCCTCCGCGGTCAGGCCTGAGAGTGACACGCCCGCATTGGCAAAGCCAAATATCGGGAGAATAAGAAAGACGACCCATGGTTCAAGGCCATGTTCCAGTCTCTCAAGCGGTGAGTCAGAAGTCCCACTTGTATTCAGCGGAATAAACAGCGCGCTCAGAATACCTGCGACCGTGGCATGCACTCCCGACTGAAGCATGAAAAACCACATCAATGCGCCAGCCAGGAGATAGGGAAGCAACCGCTTCACACCTGCTTTGTTCATGCCAGCCATCAGCAGGGCGGTTGCCGCAGCGCTGCCAAGCATCAGGAGTGAAATATCGCTGGTATAAAAAATCGCAATAATCGCCACAGCACCCATATCATCCAGAATGGCCAGGGCAGAGAGAAAAATCTTCAGGGACGGCGGAACCCGTTTTCCCAGCAGGGTCAGCACACCCAGTGCAAAAGCAATGTCCGTCGCTGCAGGTATGGCCCATCCCCGGAGCGTATCTGCATCACCAGAGTTAAAACCGGCATAAATCAGTGCCGGCACCGCAACGCCCCCCAGCGCCGCGAAGCCGGGCAGTGCGCGCTGGCTCCACGTGGACAGCTCACCCGCAAGAAGCTCACGCTTGATTTCCAGCCCGACAAACAGGAAAAAGATGGCCATGAGTCCATCATTAACCCAGTGCTCAACAGACAGGCCGGCAGTTTTGTATTTCAGCAGAGATTCATATCCCTCGCGAAGCGAAGAGTTAGCTACAACGATAGCCGCTGCGGACGCAAGGATTAGGATAATGCCGCCTGCCGCTGGCGAGCTGATAAACCCGCCGACAACGGCAGAGAGGTTTTTTTTATTTCGGATCGTGGACTGTGGCACACAGCCTCCTTTTGAAGTTGAGTTCAGACTGTCTGTTACAGTAAATATGATGAGTGCAAATACGTCCTTCAGATAAGGCGTGAGATAACTCTGTAACTACTTACCTTCTGAACCAATTGATAAAAAAGAATTTTATCATAAACAGTAACGTTCCCTGACCGGTCAGCGTAAATTCCGGTAAAGGCAGTACGGCCGTTGCGCCTGTGCCCGGCCATCTGAACCCCCAGGCAACCGGAAGCATGCTGACATTAATGAAACGTTGATCTATGATGTTTTAAAGGTGATGGCGTTCCACCTTACCCAACCGCCCCAGCGTGGGCTGATGACGCCTGATATAACTCTTTCAACAGGGGTATGTCAGGCCGTCTCTCCGTTTTGCCTCGCATACCTCCCTATCCAGGGAGATGATCTTGATAAACGTATTTGGTCATATCAATCCGGACAGCGATGCCATCTGCACTGCGGTCGTGGCGGCACACTGGCTGAACGCCTCTGATCGCGAAGCCTGTGCCTGGCGACTGGGCGAAGCAAACCGGGAAACCTGTTTTATCTTCAGTGAAGCGGGTATTCCTCTGCCACCCCTTTCTCCCGCGAGAGCGGAGGGCACCGAGGTATGGCTGGTCGACTTCACCGAACCCGCTCAGGGGCCGGAATGGCTGCCCCACTGTAATGTCACCGGCATAATTGATCACCACCGGCTGGGCGGGCTGGCTACCCGCCTTCCGCCTGAAGTCTGCATAAAACCTGTGGGCAGCAGCGCTACGGTGCTCTGGCTGCTCATGAGCGAGCAGGACAGAAACAGCCTTCCGCCGGCGCTGGCGATTTTACTGCTGGGTGCCGTTCTCAGCGACACCGTCAATCTGCGTTCCCCCACAACCACAGAAAGTGACATCCGGATCGTGACCCAGCTTTGTGTCAGAACGGGCGTCAGTCGCAAATCCTTTGCCCGCCGGCTCCTCATGGCCAAAACGGATACCACGGGTCTTTCACCTCAGAGCCTTATTGACAGAGACCTTAAGGCATTCGTTATTGCGGGCACCGATGTGCGTATCGCCCAGGTTGAGGTGATGGACAGGTCACAGCTCAGCGCACTGACCGAGCCGCTCCTGGCGTCATTGTCATGGCTTGCCCGTCAGACGGGTGCCGGACTGGCGGTACTCATGCTGACAAACATTACTGACAATTACTCCACGCTGTATTTCGCAGGGCCGGCAATGACTAAGTCCGGACCCTGCTCCATTCCGGGCATGCTCAGCCGAAAGAAACAGCTTCTGCCATGGCTGGAAACTCAACTCAATGAATGTCGGAGTTTATGATGAAACGTTATACACATGCGCTCGTGCTCGTTCACGGCAGAGAGGATGGTGAGGTTCTGGTAAGCAATGCGGCGGCGCTGGCCAGTCAGGCTGATATTAAGATTACGCTTGCGCACATCAGCGATGATTACCGGGAAATGAATTATGTCTCAGACAGCCTGATGGATGATGCCGTCTCAAAAGAGGTTATCCAGGGGAAATCAATGCTGAATGAGCTGGCTGCTTCCCTGCCAGAAAAAATTGAAACGCGTGAGCTTGTCACGATGCACCGGTTTGAGGATGTTGAGAAGTGTATTGCTGAACTTGGTATAGATCTTGTCATCGCAGGGCACCGCAACCGCTTTATGGGCCAGCTGACGTCAGGCTCACTGGAGTATGTCAACCACCTGAATATTGATGTGCTTATCACGCACCTGCCCCGCTAAGGAGAAAAGATGAACAATTTTATTCTGGATAAAGTCATTGCCCGGGAAATCCTGGATTCGCGTGGTAACCCCACCGTTGAGGTGGAGGCCGTCACTGCAGCAGGTTGTCGCGCCCGCGCTTCCGTCCCGTCCGGGGCCAGCACCGGAAAGCGTGAAGCACATGAACGCCGGGACGGCGATGCGCACCGTTATGGCGGAAAAGGCGTGCTTCAGGCGGTCAGCGCCGTACATGACGAACTGTCGCCTGCGCTTACGGGCAGAGATATTCGGGAGCAGCGTGCGATTGACAGTGCCATGTCAGCGCTGGACGGCACTGACGATAAAAGCCGCCTGGGGGCGAATGCCATCCTGGGTGTGTCGCTTGCCGTCGCGCGTCTGGCCGCCCAGGTATCCTCTCAGCCGCTGTACCGGTATCTGGGCGGACTCCGGGCGAACCTTTTGCCTGTCCCCTGCATGAATATCATTAACGGTGGTGTGCACGCCCGCGGCCAGGGAGCCGACTTCCAGGAGTTCATGATAGCCCCGCACGGTGCCACCTCACTGACCGAGGCCGTTCGTCAGGGCAGTGAGGTCTATCAGGCCCTGCGCCAGCTTCTTCTTTCCAAAAACCTTTCAGCAGGCGTAGGGGACGAAGGTGGCTTTGCGCCTCACGTGCGATCAAATCGCGAACCCCTTGAGTTCATCGTTCAGGCCATTGAGCGGGCGGGTTACCGTCCCGGAGAAGACATCAGTATCTGCATGGATCCGGCCTCCAGTGAGTTTTTCCAGGAAGGCCGCTATCATCTGCTCACCGAGGCCGCCTCACTGAGCGCTGCAGAAATGACAGATTATTATCGTAACCTTCTTAACGACTTCCCGGTCATTCTTCTGGAAGACGGGCTCGCGGAAGACGACTGGAGTGGGTGGAAACAGATGCATCAGGCACTGGGTGATCGGGTCGAGCTGGTCGGTGATGACATCTTTGTTACGAACGTAAAATATATCAGGCGCGGCATTGATGAAGACCTTGCCAGCGCGGCGCTCATTAAGCTGAATCAGATAGGCACGCTGAGCGAAACATTTGATGCCGTATCCCTGTGCCAGGATAACGGATGGGGCGCTTTTATCTCTCACCGCAGCGGAGAAACAACCGATACCTTCATTGCCGACATGACGGTAGCATTACGGGCCGGGCATCTGAAAACCGGGGCTCCCTGCCGGGGAGAGCGTGTCGAAAAATACAATCAGCTGATGCGCATTGAGCAGGAACTGGGCGATGAGGCCTGTTATGCGGGGATAAGTGCCTTTGTTCGCCGCCGCTGACAGACGGGCTGACAACGACAGTGACAATGACGCGTCGCATGCCTCAACGCTTATTCTGTTGAGGCATGGTGAAAGTCTGTAGAACAGGGAAAACCGTTTCACAGGCTGGACTGACATACCTCTGACTGAACAGGGGCTGACAGAGGCAGATGCCGCAGGAAAAAAGTTGATGGCTTCACGCCTTCAGCCAGACTGCATTCATACTTCTGTTCTGTCACGGTCGGTACAGACGGCCTGGCATATTCAGGAGCAGACCGATCGCGTTTGGCTGCCGCTCGAAAAAAGCTGGAGACTTAATGAACGGCATTACGGTGCGCTCCAGGGTATGAACAAGGATACGGCTTCAGCGCTTTTCGGCAGAGATAATGTCTGCCTGTGGCGGCGCAGCTTTTCAGGTCTGCCGCCCTCAGATGAGAATGCGCCAGCAGTGCTTCAGCGCGACCCGCGTTACCGGCATCTCAGACTGAATGAGCTGCCGATGACAGAAAGTCTCTGCGGGGCATTAATGAGGCTGATGCCCTACTGGATCGGCAGGATCCAGCCTCAGCTTGATGAGGGGAAAACGGTGCTTGTTGTCTCCCATGCGAACCTGCTCAGGTCACTGATAGTGTTGCTGGAGAACCTGCCTGAGACTGCTACAGAAAGGCTGCATGTGCCAACGGCAGTACCACTGGTCTACAGACTGGATGCAGGTATTAATATTATCTCAAAAATTACACTTAACTGATAAAAGGAGTAGAGCAGTGAGTCAGCTGTTAGCAATTATGGCCGGTGGGGCCGTGGGATGTGTCATTCGCTGGTTTTTTGGTGTCAGACTGAACAGCATTTTTCCTTCTCTGCCGCCCGGTACGCTGGTCGTTAACCTGCTGGGCGCCTTTATCATCGGAGCCGCAGTGGCATATTTCCTTCGCCATCCGCACCTCGATCCTGCCTGGAAACTCCTCATCGTTACCGGCCTTTGTGGCGGCCTGACAACTTTTTCTACTTTCTCCGTTGAAGTGTTTACTCTGCTACAGGCCGGGAATTATACCTGGGCATTCATGTCGGTGCTGGTTCACGTGGCCGGTTCAGTCCTGATGACCGCTGCGGGTTTCTATCTCGTCACAATATTATCCTGATTAAAAGCATCCTGCGTTAAGTAAGCCCGAAAGCTAACCTGAAAAAATTTAACGTCCGCTTCTGGCAAAAAGCGGATCGTTTACCTTCCAGATTTAAGCGACAATTTTTGAAGAGCCTGCTCAATTTTCTCTGCGTCCTGTTCAGCGATGGCTCTCTCATCGGGTGTGAGCGGAACTTCTTCAAGGTAACGTCTGACAGAGGATTTGCTTTCCATTACCAGTCCGCGCGCGCTCTGTTTGAGCAGGTTAAAATCGCAACCGATGCAGGCCATCCGGTGCTGACAGCTGCTCCAGAAGGGGTTCGTGCAGTATGAGTCACCCAGATCATAGTACGTCGAGGGTCCGGTCAGACTGGCGGTTTCCGGATCGTGGTCAATCAGCACGCTGATCATGTGAGCGACCCTGTCTGCTTTTACGAACGATGCTGCCAGCTGAGTCGGACGGATGCGGATATAATGCATTGTCGACTGTGCGGATGAGTGACCTGACCACTGCATCAGCTCATGTAAAGACATGCCCCCGGGAACACTGGCCAGTGCCGTAACGGCAGAAGCACGGCCACGGTGGCTGGTAATGGGACCGCGTGAATCTTCTGCGGGCATTCCTGCTCTGGCGCAGATAACCGGAATAACAGTGAGATTAATTATGTTCCTGCCCACCGGTTTACCCCGGTTCTGAAACAGATAACGAACTTTTTCACCGGTGCGTTCATCCGTAAGTGCTGCCTGCTCCTGAGGTCGCTCACTGAGCCAGATATCGACATATTTTTTCACAACAGACGATACCGGCTTAACAAAAGCTTTAGACGTTTTGCCGGCCGGCACGCTGAGATAGCACAGGGTGCCGGCCGTGATAGCGCTGCCATTTTCCTGCGGGATGTCATCCGCCTGCGGAGTAACGCAGCTGATTGTCAGGCGCATCAGTTCGTTCTGTCGCAGCCCGGCATGTGTCCAGATAACCGCCATAGCCTGAAGCATAGACAGGGGATAATGAATTTCGCTCAGCAGATCTTCCTGACGCAAATTCAGGCTTGCCCAGACCAGTTTAAGCCAGACCGGATCATCAATGACACGGGGACTCACACCCTGACGAAACAGCGGTGTGTCCGGCGTGGACAGATGACGGCCCGGACTGAACTTTAATCGGCCCCATCCCCAGCTTTCATAATCAAGCATAAAACGGCGAACAGCATAAACAAACCGGCTGCGGGAATGCGGCATCAGGGGCTCTCCTGAGCGGTTTGAACGCCGGCCCCCTTTAACTGTGTCCAGTGACAGCTCGTCCACTTTCAGTCTGCCAACCATTGCAATAAAGCTGGCGCAGGTTTCCATTGTCCAGTCAGATGGCTCGCATATTTCCGGCTTTTCCCGGGCAAGCCACAGGCCACAGCGGAGAATGAAACTGTACTGTGTTTCTCTGGAGCGGGGGCGGAGCACCGACGTTTCGCGCCACTTGCGGCACCATCGGGCCCAGTCAGGCGCGATACCTTCTGCTGGCTTCTCATGCCATTCCTGATAGTTACGCATTCTCAGGGGGCTTTTTATAATTCCCATAGCAGCAAGTGCATAGGATATTTTTCCTGTCACTCTTGCGATCCCCCGGTCGTGGCAGTTCTGCCCCCGCCACAACAGCTCTATCGTGAACGTTTCAAGACGCGGACGTTGTTCATCAGCATCAGAACACCCAGCATACCTGACAGGTTGTGTTTCTGATTCTGCCCAACATATCCCAGTGAGATCAGAACGTCTGTCAGCCGGTTAAGTTCATGACTGACAATACTCCGGCCATAGATAGCACTGGCATATAGCGATGGGGCGCCATGCACTGGCAGGCTTAGCGCAGAGGAAAACGGGCCGAGATGAAAGGCAAAGGCGACAAGCAAAGGCCTGCCGAAACTGTGCTGCTGACAGAGCGTTAACCACATTTCCTGTGTCCACATCCAGCAGGGTTGCCCCGCCCGGTGCGTTTCTGCCAGAACGGCAAGGATAGTAATTCTGATCAGCCTGGCACTGATACTGCTGCGCGAGGCTATGTCCTGCAGAGGCATCAGTAAAAACGGCAGAGAACCAGGCCGATCGAGCGCAGCTGATCGCCGGTAGCATGTGCGTATTGCGTCTCTTTCCTCAGGGCTTAACGCATCATTCAGCTGATAGTCTGTGCGTTTAAAAGGCACATAAATGACTCTGGCCGTTTCTTCATTCATCAGAAAAATTCCCACGAAAAATAAGGCCGGCGACCTTTCTGTCGGTTTCAGCCACAGCTGCGGCTATCCGGCCAGCCAGATCGGAACCTGACAGATGGATATAAATCTGTGTAGTGCGCGGATCCCTATGTCCGGCATAGGCTGCCAGCTCATGCAGCTTCCAGCCGGCCCGCGCCAGATGGGTCAGACGAAGATGGCGGAAGGTATGTGTTGTAATCTGAGGAAGCCCTGAATCCAGAGCCATCTGTGTACGGTTTTACTCCAGCTCCAGAAAGAAAGGGGTACGCCGTAATTACGGTCGGAAACTGAACGGAACAAGGCACCCTGTTTCCAGCCTGCCTGCTTCAGTCGCCAAAAATGATTTGCCAGTACCGGCGTCACGTCCGGACCAAAGCACACAACCCTTTCCCGCCTGCTTTTCGTTATTTCTGCGCGAATGCGGATCAGGCGATGAGCAGGATCAATATCCTCAAGCGTAAGGGCTGTCACCTCTGCACGACGGAGTGCACCGAAATAAGCAAGTGCGAGCATCAGCCGGTCACGCAGGGAGGCTGCTGAAACATGTTTCAGAAATCTCAGCCATTGCTCATCATCAGGAACTACAGGTAAGTGGGTGATACGCGGGACCAGCCCCCGTCCGGTATAAATTGCACCAGGCAAACCCGCACGGGGTAGTGGATTGAGACTGCATATATCCTGGTAAACCAGAAAGTCATACCAGAGACGGATAGCAGTAAGGCGCAACTGGAGCGTGGCGCTGGCTGCAGGAAAAGGCATATCGGGCAGCTGTGGCCTTATGTAGGCGGCCAGATCTTCAAACCGGGCTTTTTCAGGTTCGATCCTGTACTGGCTGCAGAACGCAAAATAATGGCGTAGGGCACTGCGGTAGGCGGAAAGTGTGGCCTGCGCCCGCCCTAAATTTGATAACAGTTTCAGCCAGCGCTCTGCCAGCAACAGTATATGTTTATCCGGTGGAATCAGCATCGTGTTTACCTCTGACAGCAGCATTACTGTTCAAAGTTTATTCACTCAATGTTGCATTCCACTTAACTTACTACAGTTCATAATTGCTGCTAAACACCTGCACGCCGTTCTCTCTGAAATAACGCTCATTCTGAAACAGCGGCGCCGCCATCTTAATCCCTAAG
>MIEI01000084.1 GCA_002095305.1 Pantoea brenneri | reverse complement strand
GTATTCGGCGCGCGCCGCCGCATCTATCCGGTGCGGACTGGCCGCTTTACGGTTAAAGAACCAGTCCAGGTAGATCGCCTCCCGGCCGGCAATCAGCGCTTCCGGCAGATCGCTGACGCAGTGGAAGGCGAAATGCCAGGTTTTCCAGGCGTTACCGCCGGCCACGGGCAGCGACTCAGGCAGCGTAATGCCCGGAATGCCGCCATCCAGCAGCGCCAGCCGGCTGACGTGCTGCGGAAACTGCGCCGCCAGCGACCAGGCAACCCAGGCACCGATATCGTGTCCCGCCAGATGAAAGCGCGTGATGCCGAGCTGCTGTAACAGCGCCATTACCCGCTGCGCTATGCTGTCAGTATCGTATCCGTCTGCCGGAAAGTCAGAGTCCCCCTGTCCTGGCAGGTCAGGTGCGATCACCTGAAAGTGGTCAGCCAGCCCAGGGATGACCTCGCGCCACGCATAGCTGCTTTGCGGAAAACCGGCCAGCAGAACTACCACCTCGGCGTTTTCACATCCGGCACTGAGATAATGAAGACGCAGTTGATCCACGCTGGCAAAGTGATGCTGATAGTGCGAATTATGTTGCATGGTGTCGCTCCAAAATTTAGGAAATGATCGTTTCCATATTGATTAAAAAATTTAGTCGAGGATTTTCAGGGCCAGCGGGATAACGCTTTCATCCGGCCGGGTCGCGGCCACTTTGCCGGCCACCCGCATACCGAGCACAATACATAACATCAGTGAGGCGGAGGCATCAGCATTCAGCGCCGGATTGATCGAGCCATCCTGCTGTCCCTGAACGATAAGCTGCTGCAGCGTCTGCTGATTGCGCATCAGCGCGTGGCTTACCGCCTCGGCCAGATCGTCATCCAGGGTCTGGATTTCTACTGCGCTGCCCGCCACCAGACATCCCCGCTCACCTTCGATCTCCCGCACCGACTCCACATAAAACTGCAGCAATGCCGTCAGTTTTTCGCGGCCGGTTTCACACTGCGCCAGCCGTTCGCGCAGCGCGGCCTGACGCAATGAGAGATAGCGCGCAAAGACCTGGGCAAACAGCGAGCGCTTGTCGGTGAAGGCTTTATAGATGCTGCCGGTGGTGAGTTGCATGGCACGGCTGAGATCGCCGATTGAGGTGGCGTGATAGCCTTTTTCGCGGAAGATCTGCATCGCACTATCCAGCGCCGCTTCTGTCTGAAATGCCCGCGGTCGGCCCCGTTCTCTGATCCGATTATCATTGCGCATTGCTCGCCCTTTAGGAAACGTTCGTTTCCTTAACGATAGCCGGAATCTACTCACAATAAAAGAGGCGTATTTCGTCCTCGCCAAACTCAGGATCTGAACAGCGACCGGTTCGCCGGTCCGCTTTGCGGGATGCTAATCCCGACTGACCTGACGCAAAGCGCTGTTACCGGCCGCTCATCTATACTGCAATTTATCTTCGCTAAAGGAGCTCCCTCATGGGACTGAGCTGGTTTACCCTCTGGCCGCCACTGGCACGCGTATTATTTGTTCTCGCTTCGTTAACCCTCATTCTTAGCGGCCTCTATCTGGCGGCACCGCTGATCAACCAGGTGCTACTGGCGATGTTATTGTCGATCATGCTCGATCCGCTTATCAGCTGGCTGGAGAAGAAGCACATACCGCGTATTGTGTCGACGATACTGGTGATTGCTTTGATGCTGATGGTGGTGGTGGTCACCATCATTAAACTGACGGTGCTGACCCCCGATTTGATGCAGCTCAGTCGTCAGGCCCCGCTGCTGCTGGCCGCCCGGCTGGAGCAGCTCACGCAGGCGTTTGCCCGGCTGGATATCGGCATGACGCCCGACCAGCTGCTGACCTTTATTGATGCGGGTGCGGTGGTGCGGATAGTGACCGCCTTCCTGACGCAGATACCTGGCGTCATCTCCTGGTGGATCATGGTCTTTCTGATGCTGCTGTTTATGTTGTATGAATTACCGCTGCTGAAAAAGACGCTACAACAGCGGGTAGCAGGCAAACATCAGGCGCTTTATCAGGCACTGCAGGAAGGGATTATGAGTGTGATCGTTTATGCACGGGTAAAAACCCTGACCAGCCTGCTTGGCGCGCTGATCGTCGGAACCGGCGCGCAGTTGCTGGGCCTGAAGTTTGCCTTTTTCTGGGGCGTACTGATGTTTGTCTTTAACTATGTGCCGGTACTGGGATCGTTCCTGGCGGCGATCCCGCCGGTGATCCAGAGCTACATACTGTTTGATCTGCAGATGGCGCTGGCGGTTGCCGGCTTTTTCATGGTGCTGAATCTGGGGCTGAGTTCAGTGATTGAACCGTTGCTGGTGGGAAAGCGGCTTGATATGTCGCTGACCAGCCAGTTACTGGCGTTTCTGTTCTGGCAGGCATTGCTGGGGATAACCGGGGCAATTCTGGCGATTCCGTTAACCTATCTGATTAAAAAGGTCCTGCTGGCGGGTTATCCGCAGCAGCAGGACCATCAGTCGAAATTAACGCCGTGAGGGCGTTTTCAGTCGCCATGAACGGGTAAGACGCTTCTCGATCTCCACTATGAAGAAGATGATGACGCTGACGATCAGTGAAATCATCCAGTAGTTGATCGGCAATGGACGGGTACCAAACAGCGTATTCATCAGTGGCACATAGATAATTATCGCCTGCAGCACAATCAGCACCAGCGTAACCAGCCAGATGCCGCGATTTTTCAGCAGACCGCGATCCAGAGAGAAGCCATCAGCGTTACGGCAGTTGAGCATATAGGCCCACTGCGCAGTGACCAGCATCTGTAGCAGCACAGTGCGGATAAATTCTGCGCTGTAGCCACGCGGCTGCAGCCAGGCTTCCAGCACGAAGGCGCTGATTGAGATCAGCAAGCCGACAAACACCACGCGCCAGATAGCGTAACCATCCATTACGTGCGCCTTCACATTACGCGGTGGACGCCGCATCGCATTGGCTTCAGCCGGTTCAAACGCCAGACCAAACGACAGCGTGGCGGACGTTGCCATGTTCATCCATAAAATCTGTACCGGCGTGAGCGGCAGCAGGTTCCCCATCAGGATGGCGATAATAATCAGCAAACCCTGCGCCAGGTTGGTGGGCATGATGAACAGGATGGTCTTCTTGAGGTTGTCATAAACCCGACGTCCCTCTTTCACCGCAGCGGCAATGGTGGCGAAGTTGTCGTCAGCCAGGATCATATCTGCCGCTTCTTTCGTCACCTCGGTGCCTTTAATCCCCATCGCGATACCGACGTTGGCCTGTTTCAGCGCGGGCGCATCGTTGACGCCATCGCCGGTCATCCCGACAATTTCGCCACTGGCTTCCAGCGCTTTTACCAGCCGCAGTTTATGTTCCGGGCTGGTGCGGGCGAAGATATCGTAGGTTTTCGCCGCTTCAGCCAGTTCGGCATCGCTCATGTGTTCCAGCTGGTAGCCGGTGATTGCCGCGTGACTGTTGCCAATCCCCAGCATCTGACCAATCGCCATCGCGGTTTCCTGATGGTCACCGGTGATCATTTTGACGCGGATTCCCGCCTGCTGGCACTCATCAATGGCCGCGATCGCTTCAGGGCGCGGCGGATCCATCATGCAGGCGAGACCCAGCAGCACCATGTCATGTTTCAGCTCATCATGATCGAGCGAGGTGACCGGCGCAGCGGTTTTCTTCCAGGCCGCGGCCACGGTACGTAACCCTTCGCTGGCGTAGGTAGTGATGGCGGCGTCCCAGTAGTCACGGTCGATGGGCTCTGCGCCCTCCGGCGTCTGCTGCTGCTGACATAAATTGAGTAGCACGTCTGGCGCGCCGGTCAGCAATACATAGGATTCGCCGCCGGCTACGCAGCTGACTGACATATATTTATACAGAGAATCAAATGGCAGCTTACTGACTACCTCAACTGGCCCGGAATCGGTCAGCCCTTTGGCCGCCAGCACTTTCAGCGCGCCTTCCGTCGGGCCGCCCACGATGGTCCAGTGGCCCTGATTATCCTGGCGGAGCTGGCTTTCATTACAGGTATTGACCGCACGCAGGAACTGCTGGAATAGCGGATCCTGTGCGGCACTGGTAGTGCCTGCTGTGGCCTGCTCGGCTACGATCTCGCCTTTGGGTTCATAACTGTTACCGCTGACGCGCCAGCGACTTTTGGCCAGCACCACCGCTTTGACCGTCATCTCATTCATGGTCAGCGTGCCGGTTTTATCAGAACAGATGACTGACATGGCACCCAGGGTTTCGACGGTCGGCAGCTTGCGGATAATCGCCTGATTGCGCGCCATCGACTGCACGCCCAGCGACAGGATGATCGAAATAATCGCCGGCAGCCCTTCCGGCACCGCCGCGACCGCCAGGCTGATCACCGACAGCGACAGCTCGCCCAGCGGAATATCGCGTAGCAGATAGCCGAAAATGAACAGCGCCACCATCATCAGCAGAATGATAAAGAAGATCGCTTTACCCAGTTTATCGATCTGCACCAGCAGCGGGGTTTTCACCTCTTTGATGCCGCTGATCATCTCGTTGATATGTCCGAGTTCAGTATCGCCACCGCTGGCGATGACCACGCCTGCCGCCGTACCTGAACTGACGGTGGTGCCTGAAAAGGCCAGATTAAGGCGATCGCCCAGCGATTTTTCACCGCTCAGCGTATCAACGCTTTTCGATACCACCGTCGATTCGCCGGTCAGAATCGCCTCTTCAACCCGCAGGTTGTTCACTTCAAACAACCGCAAATCTGCCGGAATTTTATCGCCGGGACGCAGCATCACCACGTCACCGATCACAATCTCACGCGTCGGCACGGTGACCTGTTTACCCTCTCGCACCAGCATGGCTTCATTCGCCAGCATATTCTGGATGCTTTTCAAAGATTTCTCGGCGTTGCTTTCCTGGATAAATCCAATCAGTGCGTTGATGACAGCAACGCCGAGAATGACAAAGGTATCTACAGTGGCCCATGATTGCAGTAATCACCGCGGCAGCCAGCAGGATATAAATCAGTACATCTTTGAAATGCGCGATAAATCTTAGCAGCGCAGACTTTTCTGCTTTTTGCGGTAGGGCATTTGGACCATATTTCTGCAGACGGTCATGCGCGGTGGCCGAGGTTAATCCCGCTGACGAACTTTGTAAGTCAGAAAATATCTCGGCCACACTGCGCTGATACCAGGGACGATCGGATAAAGCGGGCGCTTTATCCTGTTTTTCGTTGTTTAGCATATATAAACCCCGTGCCATTAAGCGATGAATTAAAGGCGAAATTTAAAAAAAACGCATTTTGCGGGATGCAAAACCCACAGGTAATGACCGACATCATTTTTCTGCAAAAAAGGTCTGGTGAATGACAGGAATGGCTAAATTAAATTTAACCTATATTATCAGAATGACAACGTTGTTTTTGTTTAGCTAAGGTTTAGCCTGGCTCATGCAGTGTGCATCGGTTTATATCGTGGCCTATAAAAGGAAACTCTGATGAAAAAACAGAGCATTATCGTGCTTTGCGGTTTCGTTATTCTCGCGGTTGCCGCGACCACGCTGGTGGGGTTATTAACCTGGCTGGTGGTTTCACAGATGGCAATCTGATATGTAACAAACGAAGCGGCCCTGCCGTTTGGCTTAAAAATATGTTGATGCGGTTAAACTTTATTTTAAATCGCTGGCAATAAGCATCGGGCTGAATTATTCCTTAACGCTTATGAAACCGCGGCTAAAATAGCTGAAGTTAAGGCGAGGAAAATGATCAAACACAAAGTTATCCCTGTTTTGCTCTGTTGTTTTTTTATGACAGCCTGCGACGAGAAAAAAGAGCCGGATGCGCCACCGCCGCGCGTAATTAAAACATTCACTATTGAATCTGATCTTGCGCAAAATATCCGTATTTTTCCTGCACGTATTCAGGCCGGTGACAATACCGATCTGGCGTTTAAGCGCCCAGGTCAGCTGATTACCCTGAATATTCGCGATGGAACAGCGGTTAAAGCGGGTCAGACCCTCGCCACGCTCAATGACGCTGAAGCACAATTACGGGTGCGTGACCGTCAGACCAGCCTGCAACTCGCCGAACGGCAATATCAACGCTTCAGCACCCTGGCACAGCGCAGCGCCGTCTCTAAGTCGGAGATGGATGTGCAAAAAGCCAATCGCGATGCGGCGGCGACGGCGTTAAAACTCGCCAGGGAGGAGCTGCAGTTCCTGACGCTGCGCGCCCCGTTTGATGGGATGATCGCGCAGGTTCAGGTGCGTAATCATCAGGTCGTCGCTGCCGGACAGCCGGTGGCTCTGCTGACCCGCGCAGATTTACTCGATGTGCTTTTTACGCTGCCCGAAACCCTGTTTACCAGTCTCGATATCCAGAACATCGACTATCAGCCCGAGGTGCAGTTCAATGCGCTGCCGGGCCGGGTATTTAAGGCTCAGTATAAGGAGCACACCAGCCAGACCGATGCCGCCACCCTGACCTATCAGGTGGTGCTGACCATGCCGCGTCCGGCGGATTTACCCGGCGTGGCGGGCCTGAGCGGCTCGGTGCGGGTCCAGTTGCATAATCTGCCCAATGCCCCGGCGCTGCCGCGTCTGGTGGTGCCTGCCGCCGCGGTATTTAATCCCGATCACAGCCCGACTAATCAGCCGCACGTCTGGCTGGTGGAGCAACAGGGCGATGTTCTGCGGGTCAAAGACCGCCAGGTTGAAGTCGGCAGGCTGAGTGCGCAAGGCGTTGAGATCGTCAGCGGACTGAAACCGGGTGACCGGATTGTCGCCGCCGGCGTGGGTGAGCTGCGTGAAGGCGAAGCGGTGCGGATCTGGCAGCGCGAGCGGGGGTTATAATGCGTATTCAGCAGCATTTCCTTGATAAGCCGATCCGCTACTGGATGATTATTCTGTTGCTGGGCGTGGGCGGCATTTACGCCCTGCTCAATATCGGACGGCTGGAAGATCCGCTATTTACCATCAAATCAGCGGTGATTGTGACGCATTATCCCGGTGCCTCAGCGCAGCAGGTGGAGGAAGAGGTCACCCTGCCGCTGGAGAATGCCTTACAGCGCCTGCCGTCGCTGGATAACGTCAGTTCCATCTCGGCCAATGGCCTGTCGCAGATCACCGTCAACATTCATACCAGCTACCTTGCCGATCAGCTGCCGCAGATCTGGGACGAACTGCGGCGACGCGTTGATGATGCGACCCGCCAGTTTCCGCCAGGCGTTCAGGCACCGCTGGTCAACGACGATTTCGGCGATGTCTATGGCTACTTTTTTGTCATCCATGGCAAGGACTTCACCAACAGCGAACTGCGCAACTATGCCGATCAGCTGCGGCGCGATCTGGTGCTGGTGCCCGGCGTGGCTAAAGTCGCGGTGGCGGGCGTCGAGCAGGAAGAGATACGGATCGCCCTCTCCACCGCTAAAATGACCGCCTACGGCCTGACGCCACAGCGGGTAGCCGAACTGCTCAGCCGCAACAACAGCGTAGCCAATGCCGGTAGCGTGCGGGTCGACAGTGAATCCATCCGGTTCCATTCAACCGGCGAGTTGCAGACGCTGGACGACCTGGCCAGCCTGCCGATTCTGCCGGCCGGCAGTCCGCAAAATGTGCATCTGCGCGACATCGCCACCCTGACGCACGGTGTTACGGATAATCCGGCGAATCTCTATTTTGCTGATGGCGAGGCCGCGCTGGCGATTGGCGTCTCTTTTGCGCCAGGCGTCAACGTGATTGACGTCGGCGATGCGCTCTCCAGCAAGCTGGCGCGCTATCAGCAGGATACGCCGGCGGGCATCAGCCTGAAGGTGTTTTATAACCAGGCGCACGAGGTCAAACAGTCGGTTGATGGCTTTATCCTTAACTTCCTGATGGCGCTGGCCATTGTGGTCGGTACGCTGCTGCTGTTTATGGGCTTACGCAGCGGGCTGGTGATTGCCGCCTCGCTGGCGCTCAACGTGCTGGGCACTCTGCTGATCATGAATTTATTCAGCCTGGAGCTGCAGCGGATATCGCTGGGAGCGTTAATTATCTCGCTGAGTATGCTGGTCGATAACGCTATCGTGGTGGTTGAAGGAGTCAAAATTGACCACCAGCGCGGCCAGCCCTTACAACAGGCAATGAACCGGATGATACGCCGTAGCGCGCTGCCGCTGCTGGGTGCGACCGTGATCGCCATCATCGCCTTTGCCCCGATCGGCCTGTCCCAGGACTCCACCGGCGAATATTGCAAATCACTGTTCCAGGTATTGCTGATTTCGCTGATGCTGAGCTGGGTCACCGCGCTGACCTTAACCCCGGTGTTTATCCGCTGGAGCGAGAAGCGTCAGCCGGCCCGCCAGCCGGTACAGCAAGCCGCGCCTTACCAGGCGTGGTTTTCCGCCTTTACCGCCAGATGCTCAGCAGCTTGCTGCGTTTTCGTCTGACTACCCTGACCGTGATGGTGGCGCTGTTAGCCGTGTCGCTGTACGGCTTTGGTCTGGTTAAGCAGAATTTCTTTCCCTCTTCCAGCACGCCGATCTTCTTTACCGACCTGTGGCTGCCCTACGGTACCGATATCCACTACACCGCAGAGACGGCGGCCTCGATTGCGCGATTTATCAATCAGGACCCGGCGGTAGAGGCGACGGTCACCACGGTCGGTCAGGGCGCGCTGCGCTTTACGCTGACCTATGATGGCGCCCGCCAGTACAGCAACTTTGCCCAGATCATGGTGCGGGTCAAAGATGCCCGTCAGCTGGATGCGTTAGCGCTGCAAACTGAACACTTTATTCAGCAGCACTACCCGCAGGTGAATGAGCGGATTAAACGCATTCAGTTTGGCAGCGCCAGCGACAGTGCAATCGCCCTGCGCGTCATCGGTCCCGATCCGGAAAAACTGCGCCACATTGCCAGCCAGCTGGACGCCATCTTCCTCGCGGACGGCACCACCTTCCCGGTGCGCAATGACTGGCAGGAGCGGAGCAAAGTGATCCGGCCGCTCTATTCTGCGCTACGCGGCCAGGAGCTGGGCATTGATAAACGCGATATCGATCAGGCCCTGAGAATGAATTTCAGCGGCGATGCGGTGGGCATTTTCCGTGACGGCTCGCGACTGATGCCGGTGATGCTCTACCCGGCGGATGAAGAGCGTCAGGATATCGATCATATCGCCAATATTCAGCTGTGGAGCGCCGCCTTACAGCGCGTCGTTCCGCTCAGCAATGTGGTCGCGGACTTCCGGCTGGAGTGGGAAAATCCGCTGATCATGCGGCGTGATCGGATGCGGGTGCTGACGGTGCAGACCGATCCGGATCCCGCAGCGGGCTTAACGTCCGCGCAGATTGTCGCCCGGGTTAAGCCGCAGATCGATCGGCTGGACTTGCCGGCTGGCTACCGGCTTGAATGGGGCGGCGAACTGGAGAGTTCACGCGACGCGCAGCGCGGTTTGCTGAGTTCACTGCCGGTGGGATTCCTGGCGATGTTCGTGATTACTATCCTGATGTTCAATTCGCTGCGTGACGCGCTGGCGATCTGGGCAACGGTGCCGCTGGCGCTGATCGGCGTCACCTGCGGCTTCCTGCTCACCGGTATTCCGTTTGGCTTTATGGCGCTGATTGGCCTGCTCAGCCTGTCAGGCATGCTGATCCGCAACGGTATCGTGCTGGTTGAGGAGATTCGGCTGCTGCAGCAGGAAAAACCGCTGCAACAGGCAATTATTGATGCCGCAACCTCACGTCTGCGCCCTATCCTGCTGACCGCCTTTACCACCGTGCTGGGACTGTTGCCGCTGCTGCGTGACGTCTTCTTCCAGAGCATGGCGGTAGTGATCATTTTCGGGCTGGGCTTCGCCACCGTGTTAACCCTGCTGGTATTACCGGTGATTTACCGCTGCCTGCATGGACGGGAGATGAAAAGTGAATAAAAGCGGGCTGGCGATGCTCAAGACGCTGGCCTGCATCACTGCCGTCTCCTTTTTTACCTTTTATCAGAGCTACGACAGTTACCACTACGACTCGGGCCTGGCGCTGAATGTGCTGAGCTTTGTTTCGACCATCGCTACGCCGCTCTACTTTTTACTCAATGGCTATATGGATGCGGGCGAGCAGCCTACTCCGGCGTGGCAGCTGAGTAAAATTCGCCGTATTTTGCTGATTTTTTTGTTCTGGTTTGGCTTTTTCTGGTTTGCCGGCCTGCACAAGAAGGGCTATTTAATCCAGCCGTGGTTTGTGATTGCGCTGATTGTGATTTACGTTTCGCATCCCCTGTTCGATCGGCTGTTCCGTACGCCTGGACGGATGGCGCTGGGGATACTGCTGCTGCTGATTTTTGCCTTTGGATATGACCTGCTGGCCAGCCTCTATCCCAGCCAGCGGGCGTTTTCACTATTGCCGCAGTACCGTATCTGGACCTGGGTGCTCTATTACCTGTCGGGGCGGCTGATGGCTGCGCCGCAGGTGATCCGCCTGCTGATGTCGCCACGGATGATCAAAAGCAGCCTGCTATTGCTGCCCGCGGTCTGGCTGTTTACCTGGCTGTATGAGCGTTATTACTTCATCGCCCGCTTTTTTGCCACCAGCAATGAAATGGTACTCACCGGCTCACAGGTTTACCTGCTGGTGGTGCTGATTGTGATCAGCATTAATGCCATCAGGCTGCCGGCGAATAAACCGTGGATTACTGCTTTCCTGACCACGCTGGGCAAGACCATGACCGGCGTCTATATCCTGCACTATCTGATTTTTAATCTGCTGGCCGCGGCGATCCGAATTCAGACGCTGGGCGACAAGCTGCTGGTTATCGCCCTGACGCTGCTGTTTTCGATGGCTATTTCACTGCTGATGCTGCGTATTCCCGGCGTCCGTAAGCTGATCAGCCTGTAGCCGGGCCGCCGCCTGCTCCGTGGCCAGACGTCGGGTGGCAATGAAAGACGCCATCTGACTTCGCGCCTGTTCCACCTCGCCGGCTGGCGCGGTTCGGGGCGAGCCGCTGTTGAACGGAGGTTCCGGATCGTATTCCATCTGCAACTGAATCGCCCTGGCGACGGCGTCACCACAGAGTTCGGCCACCAGCGTCAGGGCAAAGTCGATGCCGGACGTCACCCCTGCGCCGGTAATCCGGTTGCGGTCACGTACCACCCGCTGGCTGACCGGCTCAGCGCCCAGTAACGCCAGCTGGTCAATCGATCCCCAATGCGAGGTGGCGCGATATCCCTGTAACAATCCCGCCGCGCCCAGCACCAGCGAGCCGGTGCAAACCGAGGTCACACATTGCGCCTGTCGCGCCTGCTGACGCAAAAAGTCCAGCGTCTCACGGTCGGACATCAGCGCGATTTGTCCCGGACCGCCGGGCACGAAGATCACATCAAGTTGCGGGCAGGCGTCGAACGTCATACCAGGCAGAATCGACAAGCCGCGATCGGAACGAACCGGCTGCAGGTCCTTCCACACCAGATGACAGACGAACTGCGGCGTGCGGGCAAACACTTCCCACGGACCGGTTAAGTCCAGCTGGGTAACATCAGGAAACAACAACAGACCAATCTGTAGCGGACGGCTCATGGTAAGACTCCCGGCGGATCACCAGACCACATCATGCGATGATTAGCCCGCGCTGATCAATCTTTTGCGCCGGAGAAAAGGGTTAAGGTATCGCGTAGCGACGAGGGCAGGATCTGGCCGTGGCTTTGCCCGGCATAATGCGTCAGATGCAGCGTGACGCCCGACGGACGCAGGATACTGGTCAGTTCCGCTTCTTCCCGTTGCAGATCATCGGAGTGACCCGCCCGCCGTTCGGTGACGCCGTCGCTCTCCATCAGATAGAGTGACAGCGGCTGTAGCGAACGCGGATCGGCTCGTCGCGCCAGTCCGATAATGCGTTGCTGGTTCCAGCCCAGCGATGGAGCCGCAGCAAAATAATGACTGAACCAGGCGGCGTGGTAAAAGGTATCCAGCACGAACAGGCCGCCGTATGAGTGGCCCCACAGGCCACGCTGATGCGGATCGCTGGCGGCCTGAGTTTCGACCCACGGAACGATATGCGTCAGCAGCAACTGACGAAACTGCTGGCTGCCGCCACCCTTGAGCCCGTGCGGCTGAATCACCTCCGGGTTCGGTGCATCGTTGGGTGGGGTGTAATCGTAGCTGCGCGCCGCCACATCAAACGGCAGCCGGGTGTCATAGCCGACCGCCACCAGCACCGGCGAATTGCCGCTGCGCAGCTGTTTTAGCTGGCTCTCCGTCAGATGATCCATCGCCGCATTCCCGTCCAGCATATACAGCACCGGATATCCCGCGGGCGGAGCCGCCGTTTTCGGAATACCCAGCCAGACCCGGTAGTGTCGCTGACCGTCCTGCGAGTCAAAAGTTCTGCTCTCGAAGCGGTACCACGCCGAGCCTTTGTCGGCGATATTTTCACCTAACGGGCGCAGATCAGGTCGGGCTTCGGCGGGCATGATCAAAAAAACAGCGGCCAGCGTGAGCAGCAACGGGAAGCAATAACGGAAGGTTTTACGGGCAAAATTCATTCAGCAGCGCCTGTTTACTCATTAACAAAAATTAACTGACCGGCATGCTAACAAATATCTGCTCCAATAAAATCCCGCTGTTGCTGGGGTTATCGTCGATCAAGGCACCCCGAAGTAGCGTAATAACGCCGTCATCAGCGCCGCGCCGAGAATAATGATAATCAGTGGCGCACGACGCCACGCCAGCAGCAGCGCAAAACCGACGCCGATAACCCGCGCCATACCGGAAAAGTGCTGACCTTCAAATAAAGTGGTGGTGGCAGCCACAGCTAACAGCAATACCGTGGCGGCGTCCGACAGCATTTGCTGACTGCGTTCGCTAAGCGGTAAGCGATTTCCCAGCCTGACACCGGCAAAGCGCATCAGCCAGGTACCGGCGGCCAGCAGGGCGATACCGGCGATGACCATCGTCTGGTGGCTCATTTGCGTGATCTCCATGCCAGCAGGCCCAGCAGCGAAAACAGCACCGGCATGCCAGCCGGCACCAGCGGCGTCGCCAGCAGCGACAGAGCAGCGCCGAGCACGGCGGGAACCCGGGTTCGACGCTGACGCAGCGCCGGAAAAATCAGCGCAATCAGGATGGCAGGAAACACCGCATCCAGTCCGATGACCGAGGTATCGGGAATGAACTGGCCAATAGCCGCGCCGGTCATAACGCTGATTGGCCAAATCAGGCCAATGCCGATGCCACACAGCCAGAAGGCGCTGCGCCGCTGCGCCAGTTTCGGCTGGGATATCCCAAACACCACGCTTTCATCGTTCATGATGTGACAACCCAGCCAGCCCGCCGGACCCCGTCCCACCAGATCTTTTACCGCGATGCCAAACGGCAGATGGCGGGCATTGACCAGCAGACCCGCCGCCGCCGCCGTGAACGGACTGCCGCCGCCGGCCACCACGCCAATAAACAAAAACTCCGAGGCCCCGGCCAGCACCAGGGTGGAGAGGGCCAGCGGCACCCACAGCGGAAACCCATCGGCGGTTGCCAGTGATCCATACGATAAACCAACAATGCCATCAGCCAGACAGACCAGAAAAATGGCTTTTACCACTCCTTTGTCCAGCAACTTTGTTTGCGGAAACTGCATAACCTGATCTCATAATGAACGAATTACCCATTATAATGAACATCGTCAGACTGTTTTACAAGACGAACATTACGTTCGTTATAGAGAACGATCACACTGCAGGAGTCCCTTTGAATACCCCTATCAGCATCATTGCCAACGCATTAGTCCGTGAACGCCAGCGGGCCGGCTTATCGCTGGCAGAAGTGGCACGTCGCGCGGGTATCGCCAAATCCACCCTGTCGCAGCTGGAAGCGGGCAACGGTAATCCCGGCATCGAGACGCTGTGGTCGCTTTGCGTGACCCTGAATATTCCGTTTTCACGGCTGATGGAGCCGGAAGCGCGCCGTATGCAGGTGATTCGCCGGGGGGAAGGGCCGACGGTGACCGCCGATCTGGCCGACTATCAGGCGGTATTGCTGGCGACCTGTCCGCCGGGCGCACGCCGCGATATCTATCTGTTGCAGGTTCAGCCCGGTAGCGATCGCTGTTCGCAGCCGCACTCCCCTAACACCATTGAGCACATCATCGTCGCTAAAGGTCGGGCGCTGGTCGGTCCGGTTGATTCGCCGGTCGAACTGGAAGTGGGCGATTACATTACCTATCCCGGCGATGAGCCGCATATTTTCCGTGCGCTGGAAGCCGATACCCTGGCGCTGCTGGTAATGGAGCATATGTAGCGTCGTTCAGCCCTCAGCCATGCGTTTACGCGTTGCCTCTGGTGTGAGGTGATGCACCAGCTGCACCTGTGAGGTCAGCTCAATTGCCGGATAGTGTTCGCGCATCCCGGCCAGCAGCACCGCATCCGGCCACTCTGCCTGCTTTCCTAATCTCTCCGCTGCCGCACTTAGCGGCAGCGTCTCAACGCTTGTCACCCACACCACCAGCGTGTCGGCTGGATTTTGCTGATTACAGTAGCGAAGCGGGCCAGGATGGATATCCCCTTCCTGCCAGCGCAGGGTATGGGTTTTCTCACCGCGTCGGACGGCGGGCAACAGGCGCGGCACAATTGAGAGTTGTTGCATTGTCGACTCCCGGTTAAGTTAATCCTGACTATCAGCCTGAACTGAACAGGCCACCTGATTCAAACCCTCGGCGGTTTTCGCTGCGTCGATCCATTACGGAGAAGAGTGACTATGCCTCAAAAGACTGTGCGACAACACACTGGATCACACCGTATTGCCGTCATCGGTGCGGGCGTGCTGGGCTTAGCGGTCGCCCGATCGCTGGCCAGTCAGGGCGCGCAGGTGACGCTGTTTGACCAACGCTATCCCGGCAGCGGCACCAGTCAGATCAGCTATGGCTGGGTGAATGCCAACGGCAAAGATCCGGCCAGCTATCACCGGCTCAACGCAGCGGCCATTGACGAGCACAAGCGCTGGCAGGCTGAACACCCCACGCCAGCGCCGTGGCTGCTGGAAACCGGCACGCTGGAGTGGGCAGCAGATCCGGCAACCCGGCGTCAGCTTGAACAACGGGTGGCAAAGCTCAAGGCGCTCGATTACCCTTCAGAACCCTACGATCGCGCCAGACTGCAGGCTGCCCTGCCGGAACTGCGTCTCGATCCCCGGGTACAGCAGGATGGTATTTCCCCTCTGAATGCCTGATCTATCCGAGCCTGTTTATCGCCCGGATGCTGGCCGATCTGCGCCTGCTGGGCGGCGAGCTGATCTGTCACGATCAGGTGACGACACTCTCCACCGCCGACCAGGGCGTCTCAGTGACGCTGGCCAGTGGCAACTGCTGGCACGGCGATCAGCTGGTGCTGGCGACCGGCCGCTGGTCAGCTGAATTGCTGGCGCAGTGTGGTCTTGAACTGGCGATGACCGATGCTAACCGTGCCGATCCCGCCGCCTGCAGCTTTCTGGCGCATACGCAGCCCCTGCCGGTTCAGCTCAATTGCAACATCATCACCCCGGAACTGAACGTGCGGCCCGATGGTGGGGGTCGCCTGATGTTGCAGGCGCTGGATCTGGATCAACATGCCGATCCGGCACGTCCGGTTGCAGTGGATGGGATGATCGGTAATGAACTGCTGCGTCGCCTGCGGCGACTGTTTGCCAACAGTGACAATGCGCGGATCGAACGGATTGAGCTCGGACAACGCTCACGCCCGGCTGATGGATTACCGGCGATTGGTTATGTGAGCGGACTGGCGGGGATCTATCTGATGGTAAGCCACAGCGGTATGACGCTGGCACCGTTACTCGGCAAGCTGGTGGCTGAGGAGATGATGAGCGGCGCACGTCCCGCGATGCTGGCTGACTTTGCGCCGGATCGGTTAGTGCGTCCGCTCAGTGACAGGCGGAACGTTGCTGCGCCTGCCTATCTGCCGGCAGCGCAGTAAAAGCTAGCGACGATTTTTCCAGACGGTCTGGACGTTACAGAATTCGTGCACGCCAAAATGCGACAGTTCACGTCCGTAGCCACTTTTCTTCACGCCACCGATCGTCACTCGTGGATCAGAGGCGCCGTTACCGTTGATAAATACGGCGCCCACTTCCAGCTCTGACGCCAGCCGATCGGCAATCTCTTCATTGGCAGTCCACACCGTTGCGCTCAGACCAAACTCACTGTCATTGGCGATCGCCAGGGCATGTTGTGGATCGCGCGCCACCGCAATAGCCGCCACCGGTCCGAACAGCTCCTGCTGGAAAGCGGTCATGTTGGGGGTGACGTCTGACAAAATGGTCGGCGCATAGTAGTTACCCTGCCCCGCCACTTTTTCACCGCCGAGCACCAGACGCGCGCCTTCACGCAGCGTGGCTTCGACCTGCTGATGCAGTTCATCCCGCAAATCGGTGCGCGCCATTGGTCCGAGGAAGGTGTTTTCATCCAGCGGATCGCCCATCGTCAACGCCTGAACGGCAGCGGTGAAACGTTTTTCGAACGCTTCCGCCACGGGCGCTTCAACGATAAAGCGTTTAGCCGCCATACAGACCTGTCCGGTGTTCTGGAAGCGACCAATCACCGCTGATTTCACGGCTTCATCCAGATCGGCATCCGCCAGCACGATAAACGGATCGGATCCGCCCAGTTCTAATACGGTTTTCTTCAGGGCGGCACCGGCCTGCGCGGCAATCGCAGCACCGGCTCGCACGCTACCGGTCACCGCGACGGCAGCAATACGATCGTCTTTGATCGCGGCGGAGACGCCATCATTGTCGACGTTGATCAGGTTAAAGCCACCCGCCGGCAGATCGGTAGCGTCGAACAGCTCAGCCATCAGCGTCGCGCTTCCCATGACGTTAGGCGCGTGTTTAAGCAGATAGGTATTGCCTGCCAGCAGCATGCTGACTGCGCCGCGCAGAACCTGCCACAGTGGGAAATTCCACGGCATTACTGCGAGGATCACGCCGAGCGGACGGAAACGTTGCCACGCATCGGCAACCTGAGTTGGCTGGTCAGCCAGCATTGCCGGGCCATGCTCTGCATACCAGTCGCATAAGTTGGCGCATTTAAGCACTTCGGCCCGCGCCTGAGCGATAGGTTTACCCATTTCCAGGGTGATAGTGCGTGAGAGTTGAGCTTCACGCAGGCGGATCTGTTCGCCCAACTGACGCAGAACCGCGACTCGCGTTGCCATTGTGCTGTGTCGCCATTGTGAAAAAGCGTCAGCACTGCGGCTCAGGCTCTTTTCCCGCTCATCGGCAGTCAGCATTGGATAGCGTGCAATTTCTTCGCCAGTGGTCGGGTTACGTGAGATGGCATAGTCAGTCATGATGCACTTTCCTCATTCAGATAACAGTGCCACCACCATACGCTCAGCCATTAGTGATGAAAAATGAATAATAATGAGGAAGTTCTTTAGGGTTTGAGAATTTAACTGATGCTGATTCAGCCTGTATGACGCTGACGATCGTGGGTCTGGTAGCGATCGCCATAATGATCCTGATCATTCTTTTAACCGGTCATAATGGTAAGCGCCGACAGCAGTTATCCACTTATACAGTGATTAGTTCCTATATAACGATCCTAAAGAGATCATATAGAGATCCTAAGAGATCCCCGATCGTCGCAGGCCGCACCCCACAAGGGCTGAAAGGGTGATCGCGTTCACTATAATCAGTAAAGTGTTCACTGTAATCAGTACTTTATTCACTGTACCAGGTAGAATGTTCACTATAAACAGTGCTAATGTTCACTGTAGTCAGAAAACGATCCCTTTCATCCACAGAATGAAGATCTCAAGCTATGGCAGATAAAGATAGTGAAAACAAAGCGTTACTAGAACCTTTTCTGTCGGTGACCAAAAACAGTGGTGAAGTTATTCAGCTTCATCCCAACAAGAATAATACGGTTCAACCTGTTGCTTTAATGCGGTTGGGATTGTTTGTTCCGACGCTGAAATCAACAGCGCGCGGTAAATCGGGTGCCATGGCTTCAACGGATGCGACTAAAGAGCTGAAAAATCTCTCGCTGGTGAAAGCTGAAGGCTATGAAAAGATTACCATCACCGGCGCGCGACTGGATATGGATAACGACTTTAAAACCTGGGCTGGCATTATCCAGTCCTTTTCGCGTTATCCGACCAAAGGCGACACGGTGACTCTGCCGTTTATCGATTTTGTGAAGATGTGTGGCATTCCTTCTGCTAACTCCTCTGCCGCGTTGCGTAAGCGACTGGATGCATCTCTGCGACGTATTGCCACCAATACCCTCTCTTTTGAAGGTAACGGTAAGGCGTACCATACGCACCTGGTGCAGTCAGCGTATTACGACCGTGAGAAAGATATCGTCCGTATTCAGGCCGATCCTAAGCTGTTCGAACTCTATAATTTCGATCATAAGGTGTTACTGCAGCTGCGGGCTATCTCACGGCTCAAGCGTAAAGAGTCTGCTCAGGCGCTTTATACCTTCCTCGAAAGTCTGCCGACCAATCCTGCCCCAATCTCACTCGCCCGACTGCGGATGCGTCTGAACCTCGGTTCCAAAACGACCACCCAGAATCACGTAGTGCGCCGCGCGATGGAGCAGCTGAAAGAGATTGGTTACCTGGATTATTCAGAAGTGAAACGCGGCCGCTCGGTATTTTTTATCATCCACAGCCGTACGCCGAAACTTGATGGCATCAGTAATCTGGAGAGCATTGACTCACTGGATGAGATTGAATTCGACGACTGATCACAACATTCACTGCAATCAGTTACTGTGCGTTGCAGTGTCACTTTCAGCCGAAACGTGACACTGCGCCTCTCCCTCCTTTGCTCCCCTACCGTTCACTGTAATCAGTATCCCTGTTACTGTTCACTGCAATCAGTAACGTTCACTGTAATCAGCAAACCTCAATCAGGCGAATAGATCCTCCTGCGGGGGTGTTAATGAAAATCATTTAATAACAGTTCTTTACTGGTTAGTGAGTGCTCGCTTCATTTTGTTTTCTTCATGCCGGTCGCTGCGTTTACCCGCTTTACTGATTACAGTGAATGTTCCCGGCAGGTAAACGCGGGTCTGCTGATTACAGTGAACCCTTTACCACAGCGCATTACTGATTACAGTGAATGATAGGGCCTAAATCACTGAGCTATAAGATTATTAACTGACTCAGTGCCTTTGAGCAGGCTATTACGCTAACCGGCAAAGCTTTTCAGGATAATCAGTGACAAACGTGACAGGGTTCGCAAAATCGCTGATTACAGTGAACGTTAAAGACCTGTGCCCCGCCTCTCCTGACGTGATTGAGCATCGCTGCCAACACGATTGTTGTGACCTCCGCCGTAAGTGATGGCAAGGAAACCGGATGGATTACTGATTACAGTGAACGTTGCGCACGGTTTGTTCTCCGGCTGGATACGCTGTGAACAAAACGCTGCTTATGGCAGCAAAGCGAAAGCGTTTCCAGGATGTCCTACTGATTACAGTGAATGGTCTGCTGATTACAGTGAATGTTTGTGGCGTTGTGCTGGCTGAAAGAGAACGAGCTAATCGGACTACTGATTACAGTGAATGTCTGGTTGCGATTCTGAATGCGGATTACGGGCTGATCGGCTTCATCGGTGGTAATTAGTTCAGCTGTTTGAGCGTGGCTGTGACTGGCTGGAAAGCTGATGGTGCCCTGCTCTGCTCCATGAGTGGCTGGCGGTCTGACGTTGACTGCTTAGGCGTAATGCTGAAGCTCTGGAATGAAGTCTAAGGGTTGCGGGCGTAGGGTTAATGATTGTGACTTCTGGCTACGAGCTACGAGCTACGAGCTACGAGCTACGAGCTACGAGCTACGAGCTACGAGCTACGAGCTA
>MIEI01000083.1 GCA_002095305.1 Pantoea brenneri | reverse complement strand
TAGCGGTTTTGCGTCTTTGCGAAAGGTGTATGCTCCCTGAAGCCTGCCCAGGGGTAAGTCTTTAGCCGCAGGAAAGCCAGTTTTACTCTCTTTGTTAAAGACATCTGCTCTCAGAGCGGTTTTTGCTGGCCTCTTATTCTATCCGCTTGCCTTCCACCAGCCGCTTCACCAGCGGACCCATGATCAGCTCCATCGCCAGCCCCATTTTTCCGCCCGGTACCACCAGCGTATTGATATGCGAGATGAACGATCCCTGCAGCATCGCCAGCAGATAAGGGAAGTCGATATCGTCCAGCGCCTGGAAATGGATCACCACGAAGCTCTCATCCAGTGACGGAATAGCGCGGGCGGCAAACGGATTTGAGGTATCGACCGTCGGCACTCGCTGGAAGTTAAGATGGGTGCGCGAGAACTGCGGCGTAATGAAGTTGATGTAATCCTCCATTGAGCGCACCACCGAATCCATTACCGCTTCACGCGAATGGCCGCGTTCGCTGGTGTCACGCACCAGCTTCTGAATCCACTCGAGGTTAACAATTGGCACCACGCCCACCAGCAGGTCGACATGCTCCGCTACGTTATGCTGGGCGGTCACCACGCCACCGTGCAGTCCTTCGTAAAACAAAATATCGGTGTTTTGCGGCAGCGGCTGCCACGGCGTAAAGGTGCCCGGCACCTGATTCCACGGTACCGCTTCGTCATAGGTGTGCAGGTATTTACGCGACTGGCCCTGGCCGTTGAGCCCATACTGCCTGAAGCTCTGCTCCAGCAGGCCAAAGTCATTGGCTTCCGGACCGAAATAGCTGACATGACGGCCCAAATCGCGCGCCTTGCGGATTGCCATATCCATTTCAGGCCGGGTGAAACGGTGGAAACTGTCGCCTTCCAGTTCGGCAGCGTGAAGATCGAGCTGCTGAAAGATTTTACGGAACGCGAGACTGGTAGTGGTGGTCCCCGCGCCGCTGGAACCGGTGACGGCGATTATCGGATGGCGTGCTGACATAAAAAAGCTCCCTGTGAAGTCGGGCCATGCGCATTGTTAGCATGAATTGCCGCCGGCTGCATCAGCCGCGAAATTCTTTGCGCGGCATAATATTGACCGATTCATGCAGTTCCGACCACACCAGCACCACTTCGCCGGTTTCCAGCTGACGGCGCACGTCAGCCACTTTTTCGCTCAGGCTGCGTTCCTGCTCGCCGTAGTCGGTGCCTTCACGCAGTACGAAAGTTTCAATCAGGTTTTCAAGCGTCTCAGGTGAGACCTGTTGCCAGGGAATAATCACAACGTTAGGTATCCAGAAAAGGGGCAATCCACTGGGGTATGCGCTGTTCAAGCCACATTTCGGGCTGGCGCAACGTCCCGCCGACAAAGCCAACGTGACCGCCGTGCGGCGTCAGTTGATAAGTAATAGTGGCAGATAATTGGCTGCTGTGCGGGATCACCTCATCACTCATGAACGGGTCATCTTTGGCATGAATGATCAGCAGCGGCTTATCGACCTGTTTCAGCCAGGGCAGGGCGCTGGCGCGCTGATAATAGTCAGCCGCATCGCTGAAACCGTGGGCGCGGGCGGTGATCGCGTCATCGAAGTCGCGTAGCCGGCGTAGCGCTTTAAGCTGCGTCAGATTCACCGGCAACGTTTCCGGCCAGGCGTACAGTTTGCGCCGGGCGTTCTTCTTCAGCTGCGCCAGTAAATAGTATTGGTAAAAGCGCGAGAAGCCGCGCTCCAGTTTGACGCTGCACGGCTCCAGCAGCAGCGGCGCGGAGACGATGACGCCCGCGTCAACCGGCGCATCGGATCCCTGCTGACCCAGCAGGCAGCCCAGCATGTTACCGCCGAGCGAAAAACCCACCGCCACGGTCGGTACCCGACCCCAGCGGGTTTGCAGCCAGTGCAGAAAATAGCGTGCATCTTCGGTTTCACCGGAATGATAGATACGGTTCAGCCGGTTAGGTTCGCCGCTGCATCCGCGGAAGTGCATCACCACCGCCAGCCAGCCGCGTGCGCGGCAAATTCCCATCAGCCCGTGGATATAGGGGCTGTGGAAACTGCCTTCCAGTCCGTGAAACAGCACCACCCGGGGTTTGTGCTGTGCCAGATGCGGATCTTCACTCCAGGCGAGATCGACAAAATCGCCATCGGGCAGATCGAGACGCTGCCAGTGAGGATCGAGCTTGATCTGCCGCCGTAGCAGGCGTGGCAGTACCGTTTGCAGATGCGCATTGCGCATGCCGGCTAACGGCGTAAATTGATCCGTGTCGGGTGCGATTAATTTCATCGGGTAAAAGCTTGTCTGTTACATATCGCGCTGTTAGCTTCGATAGGTTTTTTGCTTGCTGGGGGTGAGGAGCACCCGATTGCTATGGAACTGAGTCTTTTCTTGTCGATGTTAGGATTCCTTTGGGTCGCCGCGATCACGCCAGGCCCTAATAATATGTTACTTACTGCGGGCGGCGCCAATTTTGGCTTCCTGCGGACCATTCCTCTGATGATTGGCATCATGATCGGCATGCAGGTCATGCTGCTGATGGTGGCGTTTGGCGTCGGCGGACTGATCCTGCTCTATCCCTCACTGCATCTGGTGCTGAAAATCGCCGGTAGCCTCTACCTGCTGTGGCTGGCATGGAAAATTGCCACCGCCAGCTACGAAAAACTGGAAACCGATCAGGTGCCGGAGTCGCCCATGCCGTTCTGGCAGGGCGGATTACTGCAGCTGATCAATCCCAAAGCCTGGCTGATGGCGCTGGGCGCGGTCGCCAGCTTTAGCCTGGCTGGCGATGCCTATCGTCAATCGGTGATGGCGATCAGTCTCGGCATGTTTATCGTCAATCTGGTGTCCGGCCTGATCTGGATGGGATTCGGCGCAATGATTGGCCGCATTTTACGCAGCCGCCGCGCCTGGAAAATCTTTAATCTCGCCATGGGATTGCTGACGGCAGCCTGCGTGCTGTTGATCTGGCACTGAGTTAACTGGAGGCGCGTTCAACGCGCTTCCAGGGCAGGACTTCACGGATTACCGGCGCGTGCGGCTGACGGATTTTCTGCAACAACAGCTGCACGCTTCGCGCCCCGAGCTGATACATCGGTTGTTCGATGGTGGTCAGCGGCGGGTTAAGGCTGCCGGTAAATGGAATGCCGTCAAAACCCACTACCGCCAGATCTTCCGGCACGCGCAGCCCCGCTTGCAGCGCGGCATGAATCACCCCCACAGCCAGCACATCCGACACGGCAAAAATCGCATCCGGCGGTTGCGGCATCGCCAGTAATTGTTGTAGTGCCTGGCTGCCCGCTTCCGTGGAGATATCGCTGGCGTAGGCGACCCCTGACCACTGCAGTCCCAGCGCGTTTATCGCCTGCTGGTAGCCCTGTTCACGATGGTGCGAATAGAGGTAGCGCATATCCCCGTTAACCAGCCCGATGCGTTTGCGGCCTTTGCCGGCAAGGTAGTGGACGGTATCGCGTGCCGCGTCGAGATGATCGATGGTGACGGAAGAGGCCGGGATAGCCGGATCGAACTCCGAGCACTGGACCCACGGCGCGCCTGCAATGATGTGCTGCAAATCCTGCAGTCCCGACGCCGCATCCATGGTGATCACGCCATCCACTACTTTGCCGGTCAGCAGCGTGAGATAGGCGGCTTCACGCTGTAACTGCGAGGCGGAGTGGCAGAGCAGGATGTGATAACCGTGCAGCTCGGCTTCCGCCTCAATCCCCTGTACCACCCGCGAGCAGAAGGGATTGGTGATGTCCGAAATCAACACCAGCAGCATGTGGCTTTGCGCCGTGCGCAGTTGTCGGGCTAATAAGTTGGGCTGGTAGTCACAGGCGGCGATAGCCGACAGCACTTTCTCACGCGTATCGGGTTTGACGCCGGATGGGCGTTGAGAACCCGCGACACCGTGGCTTTAGAGACGCCAGCCAGCTGAGCGACTTTCTCAATCGACATCGAACACAAAGACCTTTTACAAGCAAGAAACGGGAACGCATATCAATAGCACAGGCCGAATGTGAGCGCCTGACATTTTTTTATGCTGGCGCTGTTTTCAGCATTTGCGATTTTTAGCTTAGTTTTGCAGATAGTGATCTAAGAACTTATTTCTATTAGGGATAATTTTTAATTCCTTGGTGAAATTATTGCCGCCAGAGACACTGCTTCCATCATAAAAAGGGTGGGGTAGCAATCATGGCAGTTACAGCACGTTTAACGTTTTTAGCCGCAGCGCTGGCGCTGCTGGCCTTCCGGGCGGACGCGGTCAATGTCACCGTGGCGTATCAGACTTCTGCCGAACCGGCCAAGGTGGCGCAGGCGGACAACAGTTTCGCCAAAGAGAGTGGTGCCAGCGTTGACTGGCGTAAGTTTGACAGCGGTGCCGGTGTGCTGCGCGCGCTGGCGTCGGGCGACGTACAAATCGGCAATATCGGCTCCAGTCCGTTAGCGGTCGCTGCGGCGCAGAAGCTGCCCATCGAAGCCTTTTTGCTGGCTTCTCAGCTCGGTAACTCTGAAGCCTTAGTGGTGAAGAAGAACATCACAACACCGCAGGATCTGATCGGTAAACGCATCGCCGTGCCGTTCATCTCTACGACCCATTACAGCCTGCTGGCGGCGCTGAAACACTGGGGCATCAAGCCGTCACAGGTGCAGCTGGTCAATCTGCAGCCGCCCGCGATTATCGCTGCCTGGCAGCGTGGCGACATTGATGGTGCCTACGTCTGGGCACCTGCAGTCAATGAGCTGGAGAAAAACGGCAAGGTGTTAACCGACTCTGCGCAGGTGGGAAGCTGGGGATCGCCCACTCTCGACGTCTGGGTGGTGCGCAAAGACTTCGCCCGGCAGCATCCGGAGATCGTCACCGCCTTTGCCCGCAGCGCGCTGGCCGCGCAGCAATCCTATCTCGACAATCCTGATAGCTGGCTGAAGCAGCCTGATAATCTCAGCAAGCTGTCACGGCTGAGCGGCGTACCGGAAGCGCAGGTGCCCGGCCTGGTAAAAGGCAACACCTACCTGACGGCGCAACAGCAGATTGAACAGCTGGGCAAGCCGGTGAACAAGGCGATTGTCGACACGGCCCAGTTTCTGAAAGCGCAGGGCAGAGTGCCGCAGGCGGATAACGATTACAGCAGTTACGTGACCTCCCGCTTTGTCGCGCCGTTAGCCAAACCTTAAGGAGTCCTCATGCTACGCATCGCTCATCTGAATGCGCGTTATGCCGGGCAACCGGTGTTGCAGGATATTAATCTGCAGATCGATCGCCGTGAACTGCTGGTGGTGCTGGGGCCGTCAGGCTGCGGTAAGACCACGCTGCTCAACCTGGTAGCCGGTTTTTTGCCGGTGGAATCGGGCAGCATCACGCTGGATAACCAGCCGGTCACCGGACCGGGGGCTGACCGCGGAGTGGTGTTTCAGCATGAAGGCTTACTGCCGTGGCGCAACGTGCTGGATAACGTCGCCTTCGGTTTGCAACTGGCTGGCATGGCGCGTCAGGAGCGTGAAGCCATTGCGCGCCGGCTGATCAGGCAGGTCGGCCTGGAAGGCGCGGAAAAGCGGGCAATCTGGCAGTTATCAGGCGGTCAGCGGCAGCGGGTTGGCATTGCGCGCGCGCTGGCGACCGATCCGCGCCTGCTGCTGCTGGATGAGCCGTTTGGCGCGCTTGATGCCTTTACCCGCGAACAGATGCAGACCTTGTTGCTGACGCTGTGGCGCGACAGCGGCAAACAGATCCTGCTGATTACCCACGATATTGAAGAGGCGATTTTTCTCGCCAGCGAACTGATCCTGCTGTCGCCGGGACCCGGACGCATTGTCGAGCGGCTGCGGCCCGATTTTGGTCAGCGCTTTGCCGATGGGGAGCCGTGCCGCAGCATCAAATCCGATCCGCAGTTTATTGCTCAGCGCGAATATGTGCTGAGCCGGGTGTTTGAGCAACGGGAGGCGTTCGCATGAGTGCGTTAATCAACGACAAAACCTTGCCGGTGCGACGCCGACTGCGCTGGCCTTTTTCTACCCGCTTTTCATTAAGCGTACTGAGCGTATTACTGCTGTTACTGGTGTGGTGGGGCGTGACCGCGCTGGGGTTAATCGCGCCGCTGTTTTTACTGCCGCCGCAGCAGGTATTCAGCAAACTGCTGCTGATTGCCAGCCCACAAGGTTTATGGACGCCACGCTGTGGCAGCATCTGACAGCCAGCCTGACCCGCATGTTGATCGCGCTGTTTGCCGCCGCCGCTATCGGAATTCCGGTCGGGATTCTGATGGGCCTGAGCCCGGTGGCGCGTGGATTGCTTGACCCGCTGATCGAACTTTATCGTCCAATCCCACCGCTGGCCTACCTGCCTTTGATGGTGATCTGGTTCGGCATTGGTGAGACCTCGAAAATCCTGCTGATTTATCTGGCCATTTTTGCGCCGGTCACCCTCTCTACCTTAGCCGGGGTGCGTAATGCGCAACAGGTACGCATCCGGGCGGCACAGTCGCTGGGCGCTTCCCGCTGGCAGCTGCTGCGCTGGGTCATTCTGCCTGGCGCGCTGCCCGAAATTCTGACCGGACTGCGCATCGGTCTGGGGGTCGGTTGGTCAACGCTGGTGGCGGCTGAACTGATCGCCGCCACCCGGGGGCTCGGTTTTATGGTGCAGTCCGCCGGGGAGTTTCTTGCCACCGATGTGGTGCTGGCGGGCATCGCGGTCATCGCCTTAATTGCGTTTAGTTTAGAACTCGGCTTACGGGCCCTGCAGCGCCGTCTGACGCCGTGGAATGGAGAACAATCATGAATGAACGTCTGAATTTTCAACCGCTTGGTCCGTATATTGGCGCCCAGGTTTCCAACCTTGATGTTTCACGGCCGCTCAGTGATGCGCAGTTTGAACAGCTCTACCATGGCCTGCTGCGTCATCAGGTACTGTTTCTGCGTGACCAGGTGATTACGCCGGAGCAGCACCGGGCGCTGGCGATCCGCTTCGGCGATCTGCATATTCACCCGGTCTATCCGCACGCCGACGGGGTTGAAGAGATCATCGTGCTGGACACGCATCAGGACAATCCACCGGATAACGATAACTGGCATACCGACGTGACGTTTATCGAAACGCCACCGGCGATTGCGTTGCTGGCGTCAAAAGTTCTGCCGGAGGCGGGAGGGGACACGCTCTGGACCAGCGGCATTGCTGCTTATGAGGCGCTCTCGGCACCGTTTAAAGCCCTGCTGGCCGGCCTGACCGCCGAGCACGATTTCAAAAAGTCTTTCCAGGAATATAAGTACCGCAAAACGGAAGAGGAGCATCAGCGCTGGCAGCAGGCGGTGGCGAAGCATCCGCCGGTGCAGCATCCGGTAATCCGTACACATCCGGTCAGCGGCAAAAAAGCGCTGTTTGTGAACGAAGGCTTTACCACGCGGATTGTTGATCTGAGCGAGAAAGAGAGTGAGACGCTGCTGAGCTTCCTGTTCAGCCACGTCACTAAGCCGGAATTCCAGGTGCGCTGGCGCTGGCAGCCGAACGATTTGGCTATCTGGGATAACCGGGTTACCCAGCATTATGCTAATGCCGATTACTATCCGGCGCGGCGGATAATGCAGCGGGCAACGGTGCTGGGGGATAAGCCGTTTTAAGACGCAGAGTCAGCGGCGCTCTCCCCCGGTTAAAGGGAGAACGCCAGCCGTTTAACTGGCCATCATCTGCTCTAATTTTTCCTGCGCGTCCAGCCAGGCCATCTCGACCTCTTCCAGCGCCGACTTACTCTCGGCCTGACGCTGCAGGGCGGCCGTCAGATCCGCCTTACGGCTTTGCTCATAAATCGTGCTGTCGGCCAGCTGGTTTTCCGCTTCGGCCAGCTGGCTTTGCCAGCGGGTCATCTGCTTTTCCAGCTTCTCAATCTCTTTGCGTAGCGGTTGCGTTTGCGCGCGTAGCTCTGCGTCCCGGCGCTTCTGATCTTTACGGGCCTGGGCGCTGTTGCCGTTATCCAGCTTCGGCGGCGCATCCTGTTGCGCCTGCTGTTTCTGCAGATCGCTCAGCCACTGCTGATAATCTTCGAGGTCGCCCTCAAACACGTCCACTTTGCCGTCATGCACCAGATAGAGATCGTCGGTGGTAGCGCGCAGCAGGTGGCGATCGTGCGATACCACCACCAGCGCGCCTTCGAAATCGATCAACGCTTCGGTCAGCGCCTGTCGCATATCCAGATCGAGGTGGTTAGTCGGTTCATCAAGCAGCAGCAGGTTAGGACGCTGCCAGACGATCAATGCCAGCACCAGTCGCGCCTTCTCCCCGCCCGAGAAGCGTTCGGTGATTTCGCTGACTTTGTCACCCTGAAAACCAAATCCGCCAAGGTAGTCACGCAGCTGCTGCTCCAGCACGTTTGGTGCGATGCGCGCCAGATGCTGCACCGGCGACTCATCAGCCCGTAAATACTCCAGCTGATGCTGTGCGAAGTAGCCCAGCTTGATCCCTTTTGCCAGACCAATCTTGCCTTCCATCGCCTCAAGCTCGCCAGCCAGCAGCTTGATCAGGGTCGATTTACCGGCGCCGTTACGGCCGAGCAAACCGATGCGTGAGCCGGGCACCAGGTTGAGTTTGATCGCGTCGAGGATAATACGATCGCCATAACCCGCCGTGACTTTTTCCATCTTCAGCAACGGATTCGGCAGGTTTTCTGGCGCGCGGAAGCTGAAGCTGAACGGGTTATCGACGTGGGCAGGCGCAATCATCTCCATGCGTTCCAGCATTTTGATGCGGCTCTGTGCCTGCTTGGCTTTGGAGGCTTTAGCACGGAAGCGGTCGATATAACTCTGTAGGTGCGCCACTTTCTCCTGCTGGCTCTCATACAGTGACTGCTGCTGTGCCAGTTTGGCGACGCGCTGCCGCTCAAACGAGGTGTAGTTGCCGGTATATTCGTACATCGCCTGCTGTTCGATGTGCACAATCTTGTCGACCACCGGATCGAGGAAGTCGCGGTCATGGGAGATCAGGATTAGCGTGCCTTCGTAGCTTTTCAGCCAGCGCTCCAGCCAGATCACCGCATCGAGATCGAGGTGGTTGGTTGGTTCATCAAGCAGCAGCAGATCGGAACGGCAGATCAGCGCCTGCGCCAGGTTAAGACGCATGCGCCAGCCGCCGGAAAAGTCGCTGACCGGCCGTTGCAACTGCTCCTGACTGAAGCCCAGGCCGTGCAGCAGGCTGGCGGCGCGCGCATGGATGCTCCATGCCTGTACCGCATCGAGCTTGCCGTGCAGCAGGGCAATGGCATTGCCGTCGTCGCGCTGGTTGGCGTCTGCCAGTTCCGCCTCAAGCTGGCGATACTCACGGTCACCGTCAATCACGTACTCCAGGGCCGGTTTACCCAGCGCCGGCGTCTCCTGATTGACCCAGGCCAGCGCCCAGTTGGACGGAAACGTGACGGAGCCGGCGTCGCTGGTGATCTCACCTTTTAACAGCGACAGCAGCGTGGATTTACCACAGCCGTTTTTACCCACCAGACCGACCTTCTGGCCAGGATTGATGGTGGCGGTGGCGTTATCGAGCAGAACGCGGATGCCGCGGCGAATTTGTAAGGAAGAGAAGACAATCATGTAAGCGCCGTATCGTCAGAATATGTTAATTTACAGGCAACATAATGAGATTTTGCTGCGTCGTGCATGGTAGCGGAAAACCGCACCAATGACGACGCTTTGGAGGGAAAGGATGTCGCAGCCACCCAAGGTTTTGCTGCTTTATGCTCATCCGGAATCGCAGGATTCGATTGCGAATCGGATTTTACTGCAGTCGGCTCAGGCGCTGGAGCATGTCACGGTGCACGATCTGTACGCCGCCTATCCGGATTTTTTTATCGACATTCATCATGAACAACAGCTGCTGCGCGAACACGAGGTGATCATTTTCCAGCATCCGCTCTATACCTACAGCTGCCCGGCGCTGCTGAAAGAGTGGCTGGATCGGGTGCTGTCGCGCGGGTTTGCTAACGGTGTGGATGGCAATGCGCTGGAAGGTAAGTACTGGCGCAGCGTGATCACCACCGGCGAGCCGGAAAGCGCCTTTAAACACCATGGTCTTAATCGCTATTCGATGAACGATATTATGCGGCCGTTCGAACTGACGGCGCAGATGTGCCGAATGCACTGGATGCCGCCAATGATTGTCTATTGGGCGCGTCGTCAGAATCCCGATTTAATGAAAAATTATGCCCGCGCCTATGGCGACTGGCTGGCAGCACCGCTGCCGAATGGAGGGGTGTAGATGGAAGGACAAACGCTGCTGACCGCGGGGGTGATCTATCTGGTGGCGGCGGTACTGATCGTACCGGTGGCGGCTCGCCTCGGTATCGGTGCAGTTCTGGGCTATCTGGTGGCGGGTATTGCCATTGGTCCGTGGGGATTAGGCTTTATCAGCGACGTCGATGAGATCCTGCACTTCTCTGAACTGGGTGTGGTGTTTCTGATGTTTATCATCGGGCTGGAGCTGAACCCGGCCAAGCTTTGGGCACTGCGGCGTTCGATCTTTGGCGTCGGGGCCGCGCAGGTGATCTTCTCTGCCGCGATTCTGGGCGGCCTATTGTGGCTGACCCACTTTAGCTGGCAGGCGGCGGTTATCGGCGGGATTGGCCTGGCGATGTCCTCCACCGCCATGGCGTTGCAGCTGATGATGGATAAGGGCATGAACCGCAGCGAAGCGGGGCAGTTGGGCTTTTCGGTGTTGCTGTTTCAGGATATCGCGGTCATCCCGGCGCTGGCGCTGATTCCGCTGCTGGCGGGCACCGATAGCGGGCATGTCGACTGGATGAAGGTCGGCATGAAGGTGCTGGCCTTTGCCGGCATGCTGGTGGGTGGACGTTACCTGTTGCGGCCGATCTTCCGTTATATCGCGGCTTCCGGGGTGCGCGAAGTGTTTACCGCCGCCTCGCTGTTGCTGGTGCTGGGCTCGGCGCTATTTATGGATGCGCTCGGCCTGTCGATGGCGCTCGGTACTTTTATTGCCGGCATTCTGTTGGCGGAAAGTGAATATCGCCATGAGCTGGAAGTCGCCATCGACCCGTTTAAAGGGCTACTGCTTGGGCTGTTCTTTATTTCGGTCGGCATGGCGCTTAACCTCGGGGTGCTCTATACCCATATTATTACCATCCTGCTGGGCGTGCTGACGCTGGTGGTGGTCAAAACGCTGGTGCTGTACGTGCTGGCGCGGATTTACGGTTTGCGCAGTTCAGAACGGCAGCAGTTTGCTGGCGTGCTGAGCCAGGGCGGTGAATTTGCCTTTGTGCTGTTTTCCGCCGCTGCCTCTGCGAAGCTGTTCTCTGGCGATCAGCTGCCGATGCTGCTGGTGACGGTAACGCTGTCGATGATGACCACGCCATTACTGATGCAGGGCGTCGATCGCCTGCTGGCGCGCCGTTTCAACGAGCCGGACGACGAGGCGGAAAAACCGTTCGTCGAAGACGATCAGCCGCAGGTGATTGTGGTCGGCTTTGGTCGCTTTGGGCAGGTGGTGGGTCGTTTACTGATGGCAAACCATAGCCGCATTACCGTGCTGGAACGCGATATCAGCGTGGTCAGCCTGATGCGGAAATATGGCTATAAGGTTTACTATGGCGACGCCACTGAACTGGAACTGTTACGCGCAGCCGGGGCCGCCAGCGCGCAGTCGATCGTTATTACCTGTAACGAACCTGAAGATGCAATGACGATCGTGCATTTATGTCAGCAGCATTTTCCCCATCTGCAGATTCTGGCGCGTGCCCGTGGTCGTGTCGAAGCGCACGAGTTATTGCAGGCCGGCGTGACCCAGTTCTCGCGTGAAACCTTCTCCAGTGCGCTGGAGCTGGGCCGTAAAACGCTGATGTCGCTGGGGATGCATCCCCATCAGGCGCATCGCGCTCAGCAGCATTTCCGTCGGCTGGATATGCGCATGCTGCGTGAACTGATGCCGAATCTCACCGATTCCGCCCAGGTGTCACGGGTACGTGAAGCGCGGCGTGAACTGGAGGATATCTTCCAGCGCGAAATGCAGCAGGAGAAGCGGCAGCTTGATGGCTGGGACGATGATGAATAACGTGATTAAACAGGCGGGATATCATGCGTAAACGTTTTATTGCCGGTGCGACCTGTCCGCACTGTCAGGAAAAAGACACGCTGGCGATGTGGCGTGAAAACAATGTCGATGTGGTGGAGTGCGTTAAGTGCGGCCACCAGATGCGTGAGGCCGATAAGCAGGCCCGCGATCAGGTTCGCACCAATGAGCAGGTTATCGGGATTTTCCATCCCGAGTAGCGGAATGGCTCAGCTTTTTTTAAGCTTAAACTTACAGCGGGATTGAATTCCGTTACAATTGGCGCCATTAACGCTGTGGTCGCAAGAGAAAGGTTATGTCCTCTTGCACTCAGCAACGAACCTTTCTGGTTGGTGTTATTGCACGCAAGAATAGACCAATGAGACGGGATCTCAGCTCTCAACGGTTAGGAGATATCATGAAAGTAGCAAAAGACCTGGTGGTAAGCCTGGCCTATCAGGTACGTACAGAAGACGGCGTGTTAGTTGACGAGTCACCGGTGAGTGCACCGTTGGACTATCTGCACGGTCATGGTTCCCTGATTTCTGGTCTGGAAAATGCGCTGGAAAACCACGTAGCAGGCGACAAGTTTGACGTGCATATTCCGGCAAACGACGCGTACGGTCAGTACGATGACAACCTGGTACAGCGTGTGCCGAAAGACGTTTTCATGGGCGTTGACGAACTTCAGGTTGGCATGCGCTTCCTGGCAGAAACCGATCAGGGTCCGGTACCGGTAGAAATTACCGAAGTGGAAGACGATCACGTCGTGGTTGATGGTAACCACATGCTGGCGGGTCAGAACCTGAACTTTAACGTCGAAGTGGTCGCGATTCGTGAAGCCACACCGGAAGAACTGGCCCATGGTCACGTTCACGGTGCAGATGGCCATCATCACGACCACGACCATGATCACGGTCATGACCACGATCACGGTCAGGGCGGTTGCGGTACTGGCGGTTGCGGCTGCAGCCACTAAGACCGATTATCCGTATCAGGGCCACCTTCGGGTGGCCCTTTCTTTTGGCGGCCATCCGCGTACCGGTATTGCCGGTTCAGGCTGATCCGGCCAGACGGCAGATCAGTAGTGCGGCGGCGGCGTCTCTTCAGACTGTGACGCGACCATCGACGGCGCGTTGGCTTTGAGTTTGTCGGTCAGAATACGCATCTGCTCACGCATCTTATTCATCTCCAGTTCGTGCTGCACCACCGCGCTGTTTAACTGCTCAATGGTCATCTCCTGGAAGGCCAGTTTACTCTCTAACGTCTCCAGACGCTGTTCCCACTCAGATTGTTGCATGACCTGTTCCTCTGTTAAGGTGCGACTCGGACGTGATTCTACGGGCTGGACGCGAAGAATCACCTGATTTTTAAACTATCTGCGGCGTTTCGCTTGAAAAAGCGCAGCGCGGCATCATCTCTGATGAAACTTCCTGATGCAAAAAAGGTCGGAGGTTAACCGGGTAATTACATTGTGGCAGTGTTCGCCACTGCCACGTAAAGTTATAGTGTGGACTCTGAAGTCCGCAATGATTCCCGAGGTTAGACGCTTCGGTTTTGGAGAATGGATGAAATCACTGTTTAAAGTCACATTGTTAGCTACCACTATGGCCGTCGCGCTGAATGCACCGCTGACAATGGCGGCAGAAACCGCGGCTGCACCGGCAACGGCTGCGGCACCACAGTCTGCTCCTCAGGCACCGAAAAATGCTGCCTTCAAAGATGAAGACCAGCAGTCTGCCTACGCACTGGGCGCCTCACTGGGTCGCTACATGGACAACTCCCTGAAGGAGCAGGAAAAACTGGGCATCAAGCTGGATAAGCAACAGCTGATCGCGGGTGTTCAGGATGCCTTTGGTGGCAAGAGTAAGCTCTCTGATGAAGAGATCGAGCAGACGCTGCAGGCTTTTGAAGGCCGCGTGAAAGGCGCAGCCTCCGCGAAAATGGAAAAAGATGCGAAAGAGAACGCCGAAAAGGGTGATGCTTACGCAACCAAATTCGCGAAAGAGAGCGGCGTGAAGAAAACTGAAAGCGGCCTGCTGTATAAAGTCGAGAAAGAAGGCACCGGCGCAGCCCCGACTGATAGCGACACGGTGGTCGTGAACTACAAAGGGACGCTGATCGACGGTACTGAGTTCGATAACTCCTATACCCGTGGTGAGCCGCTTTCCTTCCGTCTGGATGGTGTGATTCCGGGCTGGACTGAAGGTCTGAAGCACGTGAAGAAAGGCGGTAAGATTAAGCTGGTGATCCCACCACAGCTGGCTTACGGCAAAAATGGCGTTCCGGGTATTCCGGCTAACTCCACGCTGGTATTTGATGTCGAACTGCTTGATATCAAACCGGCCCCTAAAGCAGACGAAAAAGCGCAGGCACCTGCGGCTGACGCGAAAAAAGCACAGTAATCTGCTCACCGCCGCCTTCGGGCGGCGGTTTCATTTCTGCTTCATTACAAACCACTGGCATAAGCCGACGACATTTGCCAGACTAGCGCCTGCCTAATTATCCCAATATTGAGTCTGCCCATAAGCCGCTGTGACAGGCTCCAGCCATTCAGGGTGATCTCTTCAATGTCTAATCCATTCAATCCCGGTGAACTGAGCGACTTCGATCTGCTGGAGCAACGCCCGTTCGAACAAACAGATTACGATATTCTGAAATCATACGAGGCTGTCGTCGATGGACTGGCGATGCTGATCGGTTCGCATTGCGAAATCGTCCTGCACTCGCTGGAAGATCTTAAATGTTCGGCAGTGCGTATCGCAAACGGTGAGCACACCGGCCGTAAAGTGGGATCGCCTATCACCGATCTGGCGTTACGGATGCTGCATGACATGCACGGCGCCGACAGTAACGTCTCTCGCGCCTACTTTACCCGCGCCAAAAGCGGGGTGCTGATGAAATCCGTCACCATCGCCATCCGTAACCGGCAGCAGCGGGTGATTGGTCTGCTTTGCATCAACATGAACCTGGATGTGCCGTTCTCGCAGATTATGTCGACCTTCCTGCCGCCGGAGATGCAGCAGGTGGATTCCAGCGTCAACTTTGCCAGCTCTGTCGACGATCTGGTGATGCAGACGCTTGAATTTACCATCGAGGAAGTCAGCGCCGATCGCAACGTTTCGAACAACGCCAAAAACCGGCAGATCGTCCTGAACCTGTATGAGAAGGGGATCTTCGATATTAAAGATGCAATCAACCAGGTTGCCGAGCGTCTCAATATTTCGAAGCACACGGTTTATCTCTACATTCGCCAGTTTAAAAACGGCGATTTTCAGGGACAGGATCGGTAATGCGTTACACCTTACTGGTTACCGGTCCGGCGTACGGCACGCAGCAGGCGACCAGCGCGCTACTGTTTGCCCGGGCGCTGGTAGCGGCCGGTCATCAGCTGGAGAGCGTCTTCTTCTATCGTGAAGGGGTGCTGAATGCCAATCAGCTTACCGCGCCGGCCAGTGATGAATATGATCTGGTACGGGCATGGCAGGCGCTGAATCAACAGCAGGGTGTGGCGCTTAATATCTGCGTTGCGGCGGCGTTGCGCCGTGGCGTGACCGATCAACAGGAAGCGGCACGCCTGCAGCTGCCCGGCAGTAATCTCCAGCCAGGGTTTACCCTGAGCGGTCTGGGTGCGCTGGCCGAAGCGGCGCTAAGCTGCGAACGACTGGTGCAGTTCTGATGAATCGAGTGGCTTTTGTATTTACCCACGCACCGCACGGCAGCAGTGCCGGACGTGAAGGGCTGGATGCCGCCCTGGCGACTGGCGCACTGAGTGACGACATCGGGCTGTTCTTTATTGGCGATGGTGTACTGCAGCTCAATACACAGCAACAGCCCGAGGCGATAGAGAGCCGCCACTATGCGCCGACCTTTGGCGTGCTGGCGCTGTACGACATTGAGCACTGCTATCTCTGTCAGGAATCGCTCACCACGCGTGGAATGCAGGTTGACGCCGCCCGGGTGATGGATGTTACGCTATTGTCCGCGGTGGAACTGCGCCAGACGCTGGCCGGTTATGACCGCATTCTTACCTTTTAAGGGCTCTTCATGCTGCATACTCTCCTGCACTCACCGGCTTACAGCGATCTTGAGACTCTGCTGTTAATGGTGGATGCGGATGACGACATACTGTTACTGCAGGATGGTGTGATCGCCGCCTTAGCCGGTAGTCGGGCACTGCAACAGCTTTCAGGCTGTGCGGCTGCACTGTGGGTACTGGACGAAGATGTGCGTGCTCGCGGCCTGGCTGGACAAATTTCGACCAGTGTGCGTCCGGTGGACTATACTGGTTTCGTCGCGCTGACGGTAAAGCATCCGCAACAAATGACCTGGTAATCGTCTAAAACCTGGTTATTTCTTGACACCCTTTTGACGCAGCCCTAAAATTCTGCCTCCTCGTAATTCTACGAGGCGATTTATTACGTGTTTACGAAGCAAAAGCAAATCCAGGAGCTATTTAATGGCAACAGTTAACCAGCTGGTTCGCAAACCACGCGTCCGCAAAGTTGCAAAGAGCAACGTGCCGGCGCTGGAAGCTTGCCCGCAAAAACGTGGCGTTTGTACTCGTGTGTACACCACCACTCCTAAAAAACCAAACTCAGCACTGCGTAAAGTTTGCCGTGTGCGTTTGACTAACGGTTTTGAAGTTACCTCCTACATCGGCGGTGAAGGTCATAACCTGCAGGAACACTCCGTGATCCTGATCCGTGGCGGTCGTGTAAAAGACCTGCCAGGTGTGCGTTACCACACCGTTCGTGGCGCGCTTGACTGCTCAGGTGTTAAAGACCGTAAGCAGGCTCGCTCCAAGTACGGCGTGAAGAAGCCAAAGGCTTAATGGTTCTCCGTTAAGTAAGGCCAAACGTTTTAAATTAAATGTCAAAATAAACTCGTAGAGTTTTGGACAATCCTGAATTAACAACGGAGTATTTCCATGCCACGTCGTCGCGTCATTGGTCAGCGTAAAATTCTGCCAGATCCTAAGTTCGGATCAGAGCTGCTGGCCAAATTTGTAAATATCCTGATGGTAGATGGTAAAAAATCTACTGCTGAATCAATCGTTTATACCGCGCTTGAGACCCTGGCTCAGCGTTCAGGTAAAAACGAACTGGAAGCCTTTGAAGTAGCCCTGGAAAACGTACGTCCGACTGTCGAAGTTAAGTCACGTCGCGTTGGTGGTTCTACCTATCAGGTACCAGTAGAAGTCCGTCCGGTTCGTCGTAATGCTCTTGCAATGCGTTGGATCGTAGAAGCTGCTCGTAAACGCGGTGATAAATCAATGGCTCTTCGCCTGGCGAACGAACTTTCTGATGCTGCAGAGAACAAAGGTACTGCAGTTAAGAAACGTGAAGACGTTCACCGCATGGCAGAAGCCAACAAGGCGTTCGCACACTACCGTTGGTAATCACCACGTAGATGTTAAACCAGCGGGCGCTCAATCAGCCAACCCGCTGGGGTCGACTTACCTTGAACGCCCGAGAATCAGAGGAATCAAATGGCTCGTAAAACACCCATTGCTCGCTACCGTAATATCGGTATCAGTGCGCACATCGACGCCGGTAAGACTACCACTACCGAACGCGTTCTGTTCTACACCGGTGTAAACCACAAAATCGGTGAAGTACATGACGGCGCAGCAACCATGGACTGGATGGAGCAGGAACAGGAACGTGGTATTACCATCACTTCCGCTGCGACCACCTGTTACTGGTCTGGTATGGCCAAGCAGTTTGAACCACACCACATCAACATCATCGACACCCCAGGACACGTTGACTTCACCATCGAAGTTGAACGTTCTATGCGTGTGCTTGATGGCGCGGTAATGGTTTACTGTGCAGTTGGTGGCGTTCAGCCACAGTCTGAGACCGTATGGCGTCAGGCTAACAAATATAAAGTTCCACGCATTGCGTTCGTTAACAAAATGGACCGCATGGGTGCTAACTTCCTGAAAGTTGTTAACCAGATGGAAGTTCGTCTGGGCGCAACTCCAGTTCCTCTGCAGCTGGCTATCGGCGCAGAAGAGAAATTCACTGGTGTTGTTGACCTGGTGAAAATGAAAGCAATCAACTGGAACGACGCAGACCAGGGTGTAACCTTCGACTACGAAGATATTCCAGCTGATATGCAGGAACTGGCTGAAGAATGGCATGCGAAGCTGGTTGAAGCCGCTGCTGAAGGCTCTGATGAGCTGATGGAAAAATTCTTCGGTGGTGAAGAACTGACTGAAGAAGAGATCAAAACATCTCTGCGTAAGCGTGTTCTGAACAACGAAATTATCCTGGTAACCTGTGGTTCTGCATTTAAGAACAAAGGTGTTCAGGCGATGCTGGATGCAGTTGTTGAATATCTGCCAGCACCGACTGACGTTACCGCGATCAACGGTATGCTGGACGACGGTAAAGACACGCCGGCTGTTCGTCACTCTGATGACAACGAGCCGTTTGCTGCACTGGCGTTCAAAATCGCTACCGACCCGTTCGTGGGTAACTTAACCTTCTTCCGCGTTTACTCTGGTGTTGTTAACACGGGTGACACCGTGTTCAACCCGGTTAAGTCAAACCGTGAGCGTCTGGGCCGTATCGTTCAGATGCACGCTAACAAGCGTGAAGAGATTAAAGAAGTTCGTGCGGGTGATATCGCAGCTGCGATCGGCCTGAAAGATGTGACCACTGGTGACACCCTGTGTGACCCAGATAACGTCATCATCCTTGAACGCATGGAGTTCCCGGAGCCGGTAATCTCTATCGCCGTTGAGCCAAAAACCAAAGCTGACCAGGAAAAAATGGGTCTGGCTCTGGGCCGTCTGGCAAAAGAAGACCCATCATTCCGCGTATGGACTGATGAAGAATCTAACCAGACCATCATCGCCGGTATGGGTGAACTGCACCTCGACATCATCGTTGACCGTATGAAGCGTGAGTTCAACGTTGAAGCAAACGTGGGTAAACCACAGGTTGCTTACCGTGAAGCGATTCGCACCAAAGTTACCGATGTTGAAGGTAAACATGCCAAGCAGTCTGGTGGTCGTGGTCAGTATGGTCATGTTGTTATCGACATGTACCCACTGGAGCCAGGTTCGAACCCGAAAGGCTACGAATTTGTCAACGACATCAAAGGTGGTGTGATTCCTGGTGAATACATCCCTGCGGTTGACAAAGGTATCCAGGAGCAGCTGAAATCAGGCCCTCTGGCTGGTTACCCGGTTGTGGATCTGGGCGTGCGTCTGCACTTCGGTTCTTACCACGATGTCGACTCCTCAGAACTGGCGTTTAAACTGGCCGCGTCTCTTGCCTTCAAACAAGGCTTTAAACAAGCGACACCTGTTCTGCTTGAACCTATCATGAAGGTTGAAGTTGAAACGCCAGAAGAGAACACGGGTGATGTCATCGGTGACCTTAGCCGTCGTCGTGGTATGCTCAAAGGGCAGGAATCTAACGCTACTGGCGTTCAGATTCACGCTGAAGTTCCGTTGTCTGAGATGTTCGGATACGCAACTCAGCTGCGTTCTCTGACCAAAGGTCGTGCTTCTTACTCCATGGAGTTCCTGAAGTATGACGATGCGCCGAACAACGTAGCGCAGGCCGTTATTGAAGCTCGTAGCAAATAAGCTACGGTTTAAATTTGAACTGATGCCTTCACCGAGACGGTGAAGGCACAACGTAAGGAATTATCGCCATGGCGAAAGAGCAATTTCAGCGTAACAAACTGCACGTAAACGTGGGCACCATCGGTCACGTCGACCACGGTAAAACCACCCTGACTGCAGCTATCACCACCGTACTGTCTAAAACTTACGGCGGCCAGGCGCGTGCATTCGATCAGATCGATAACGCACCAGAAGAGAAAGCACGTGGTATCACCATCAACACTTCACACGTTGAGTATGAAACCCCGACTCGTCACTATGCA
>MIEI01000082.1 GCA_002095305.1 Pantoea brenneri | reverse complement strand
TGCTGACCCGTCTCTCCGTAAGCCGGTGCTCCGTGTCAGTGGAGGCGCATTATAGGGAGTTTCCGGAGGCTGACAAGTGCTAATTTCAACTTTTTAACCAACCGTTCACTTTACGTGCAATATGAATAAAAAACCAGCAAATCACCCACTAATAGACAAGAAAAACGGGCCTGAGGCCCGTTTTTCTTCATGCTGCATTACTGATGCGCGGTGATAACGTCGTTTTCCACATCCATTTCGATTGTTTTTCCGGGAACCAGCGTACCAGAGAGAATCTGCTGTGCCAGCGGGTTCTCAATCTGTTGCTGTATCGCACGTTTCAGCGGCCGCGCGCCATATACCGGATCATAACCGTTCTCACCCAGCAGTTTGATCGCCGCGTCAGAGATATGCAGCTGATAGCCGCGCTCTTCCAGACGTTTGTACAACCGCTGCAGCTGAATCTGGGCAATCGACGCGATATGTTTCTCCGCCAGCGGATGGAACACTACCACCTCATCTATACGGTTAACGAACTCTGGACGGAAATGATGTCCAACCACGCCCATGACAATCTCTTTCATCTCGGCATAGTTCAGATCGCCAAACCGTTCCTGAATCAAATCCGATCCGAGGTTAGAGGTCATGATTACCACGGTGTTGCGGAAATCGACCGTGCGTCCCTGGCCATCCGTCAGGCGCCCATCATCCAACACCTGCAACAGGATGTTGAAAACATCCGGATGCGCTTTCTCCACCTCATCCAGCAGAATCACGGAATAAGGACGACGGCGAACGGCTTCGGTCAGATAACCGCCCTCTTCATATCCGACATAGCCCGGAGGCGCACCCACCAGACGCGACACCGAGTGTTTCTCCATAAACTCGGACATATCGATACGCACCATCGCATCATCACTGTCGTACAGGAAGTTAGCCAGCGACTTACACAGCTCGGTCTTACCGACACCGGTTGGCCCCAGGAACAGGAACGAACCGATTGGACGGTTAGGATCTGACAAGCCCGCACGGCTACGACGAATCGCATTCGATACCGCCTCTACCGCTTCATCCTGTCCGATTACCCGTCCATGCAGATCCTGCTCCATACGCAGCAGTTTATCGCGCTCACCTTCCATCATGCGTGCCACCGGAATACCGGTCCAGCGCGCCAGCACATCGGCAATCTCCACGTCGGTTACGCGGTTGCGCAGTAACTTCATGGTTTTGCCTTCTGCCTGAGTGGCTGCGGCCAGCTGTTTTTCCAGCGCCGGAATTTTACCGTACTGCAACTCAGACATCCGGGCGAGATCGCCGAGGCGACGTGCCTGCTCTAAATTCAGACGCGCCTGTTCCAGCTCGGCTTTAATATTCTGCGTACCGGACAACGACGCTTTTTCCGCCTTCCACTCATCTTCCAGCTCGGCGTATTCGCGCTCTTTCTGGTCGAGTTCGCTTTCCAGCATTTCAAGACGCTTAATGCTGGCATCGTCTGCCTCTTTCTTCAGCGCCTGCTGCTCCAGCTTGAGCTGAATAATCCGGCGTTCCAGCCGATCAAGCGCTTCCGGCTTCGAGTCAATCTGCATACGAATGCTGGAAGCGGCCTCATCGATCAGGTCAATCGCTTTGTCCGGCAACTGACGATCGGCAATATAGCGATGCGACAAGGTCGCGGCCGCCACAATGGCCGGGTCAGTAATCTGCACATGGTGATGCAGTTCATAACGCTCTTTCAGACCACGCAGAATGGCGATGGTGTCTTCCACTGTGGGCTCAGCCACATAGACTTTCTGGAAACGCCGTTCCAGCGCCGCATCTTTTTCAATGTACTGACGATATTCGTCGAGCGTAGTCGCGCCCACGCAGTGCAGTTCACCGCGTGCCAGCGCCGGTTTGAGCATGTTGCCCGCATCCATCGCGCCGTCAGCTTTACCGGCACCTACCATAGTGTGCAGTTCATCAATAAACAGAATGACGTTGCCTTCCTGTTTGGACAGGTCATTCAGCACGCCTTTCAGACGCTCTTCAAACTCACCGCGATATTTGGCACCGGCCACCAGCGCACCCATATCCAGCGCCAGTACCCGCCGCCCTTTCAGGCCTTCAGGCACTTCGCCGTTGATAATCCGCTGCGCCAGCCCTTCAACGATGGCGGTTTTACCGACCCCGGGTTCACCAATCAGTACCGGGTTGTTTTTAGTCCGGCGTTGCAGAACCTGAATGGTGCGTCGAATCTCTTCGTCACGGCCAATCACCGGGTCAAGCTTGCCCTTCTCAGCACGCTCGGTCAGATCGATAGTGTATTTCTTTAATGCCTGGCGCTGATCTTCAGCCCCCTGATCGTTCACGCTGTCCCCTCCACGCATTTGTTCAATAGCCTTGGTGAGTTTTTCACTGGTTGCGCCTGCCGCTTTCAGCAGATCGGCCAGTGAACCCCGTGAGTCGAGGGCCGCCAGAACAAATAATTCAGATGATATAAAGTTGTCGTTGCGCTTCTGCGCCAGTTTGTCACACAGGTTCAGTACCCGAACCAGGTCAGATGAGGGTTGTACGTCCCCTTCGCTGCCTTCCACCTGTGGCAGACGATCGATAGCCTGCTCAACCTGAGTGCGCAATGAGGCAACGTCAATACCTGCTGACGTCAATAAAGGTGAAACCGATCCGCCTTCCTGTTTAAGCAGTGCGCTCATCAGGTGCAGAGGTTCAATGAATTGGTTGTCGTGTCCCAGAGCCAGGGACTGCGCGTCGGCGAGAGCCAATTGGAATTTGTTAGTAAGACGATCCAGACGCATAATTCCTCCCATTACAGGTCAAAATGCTACTGGAGATTAAATGAGGTCATCCCTCAAAATTTCAAGGTTAATGACCTGAGATTTGAGTAAAAAATACGCTAACTGGACCGTCTTATGGCGTAAGGTTATAACAGCCAGATTAAAGTTGCCATACGCCCGGTGATTCCATCACGGCGGAACGAGAAGAAATCGTTACCTTCGGTGAAGGTGCAACGGCTGTCAGCACTGATGGATTGCACGCCTGCGGCCTGCAGACGTAAGCGCGCCAGTTGCCAGATATCGGCATAAAACTTCTCACCAGCTGGACGAAAAGCCTCTGCAGCGCGAGGATCCTGTGCCATAAACGCCTGCCGAACCTCGGCACCCACTTCAAACGCATCCGGACCAATCGCCGGCCCCAGCCAGGCGTGAATCTGATGCGCTGGTGAACGGAACTGCGCCAGCGTGTTTTCCAGCACGCCAGCACACAATCCCCCGCCAGCCCGCATGCGCCGCAGCGACCTCGCTTCCATCCGCTGAACAGAACAGCACCGGCAGACAGTCGGCGGTCATGATCGCGCACACCACGCCTGCTTCGGCGGTAATGCAGGCATCGGCACGCAACGGCTCAGTGCCGCCCGAGGACAGACGCGCCACATCAGTGGCATGCACCTGCTCCAGCCACTGTGGCATCGCTGGCAAACCCGCCTGTTCAACCAGTAACTGTCGGTTCTGTGCAACGTGCTCTGGCTTATCCCCCACGTGCCCGCCGAGATTGAGTGCATCCCAGGGCGACAGGCTGACGCCGCCCTGACGCTGCGTCGAGCAAGCCCGGACGCGCGCCGGTGCCGGCCATTGAGGAATAATCATCTGCATCACCAGTCCATCTGGTCCTTGAAAGCCTCAGTATCGGCTTTCAGCGCTGCGATCAAATCGACCATATCCTGCGGAATCGCTGCGTGGAACTCCATCTCGATACCGCTGATCGGGTGATACAGACGCAGCATAGTGGCGTGCAGTGCCTGTCGATCGAAACCGCGCAGGGTCGCAATGAACGCATCCGATGCCCCTTTTGGTGGGCGAGGACGACCGCCGTAAAGCGGATCACCCACCAGCGGATGATTGATGTGCGACATATGCACACGAATCTGGTGAGTACGACCGGTTTCCAGACGCAGACGCAAACGGGTATGCGCGCGGAAATGCTCCATGATGCGGTAATGCGTCACCGCTGGCTTACCCATCGGATGGACTGCCATGTGGGTGCGTTTGGTCGAGTGTCGGCTGATAGGCTCATCAACGGTGCCACCTGCGGTCATGTTGCCAATCGCGACCGCTTCATATTCACGGGTGATTTCGCGCCTCTGCAGCGATTCCACCAGGTGCGTCTGCGCCGGTACGGTCTTCGCGACCACCATCAAACCGGTGGTGTCTTTATCCAGACGGTGAACGATGCCAGCACGCGGCACATCCATAATCGCCGGATAGTGATGAAGTAAGGCGTTTAGCACCGTGCCATCGGGATTGCCGGCGCCAGGGTGCACCACGAAATCACGCGGCTTGTTGATGACAATAATGTCTTCATCTTCATAAACAATGTCGAGCGGCAGAGCTTGCGGTTCCCAGCGCTGCTCTTCTTCGATCTCAGCGTTAATGGCGACCAGCTCGCCGCCCAACACTTTTTCTTTCGGTGTATCAACCGTTACGCCATTGACTGTGACGCGACGATCGAGGATCCATTCTTTTATGCGAGAACGTGAATAATCAGGGAACAATTCCGCCAAAGATTGATCTAAGCGTTGTCCGAGTTGTGATTCGGATACCGTTGCGGTGAGTTGAACTTGTTGTGCCATATACAGCTTCTTCGTTAACGTTGGGTTTTCACGGCGATGCCGTTTAATATAATGTGCTATCGTACCTGGTCATTACCGGGAGCTATACGGACAGCTTCCGCCATAACATTTTGAGGATAATCACTTCGTCATGACGCGTATGAAACATCTGGTGGCTGCTGCCACACTGAGCCTGGCACTTGTTGGTTGTTCCGGCTCAAATGACGCGGTACCGGACAGCCCGCCTTCTGAAATTTATGCTACAGCGCAGCAAAAGCTGCAGGACGGTAACTTTAAAGCCGCGATTAAGCAACTGGAAGCGCTGGATAATCGTTATCCGTTCGGTCCTTATTCGCAGCAGGTTCAGCTGGATTTAATCTACGCGTACTATAAAAATGCCGATCTGCCCCTGGCGCAGGCTGCCATCGCTCGCTTCATGCGTCTGAACCCGACGCATCCGAACATTGACTATGTCATCTACATGAAAGGTCTGACGGACATGGCGCTGGATGATTCGGCGCTGCAGGGCTTCTTTGGTATCGATCGGTCTGACCGCGATCCGACGCACGCTCGTGATGCTTTCCGCGACTTCTCTCAGCTGCTGCGCGGTTACCCGAACAGCCAGTATGCGGCTGATGCTCAGAAACGTCTGGTCTACCTGAAAGATCGTCTGGCTAAATATGAGCTTTCAGTGGCGCAATTCTATACTAAGCGTGAGGCTTATGTCGCGGTTGTTAACCGGGTAGAGGGCATGATGCGCGATTATCCGGATACGCAGGCAACACATGATGCGTTGCCGTTGATGGAAAATGCTTACCGTCATCTGCAGCTGAACGCTGAAGCAGATAAAGTGGTGAAAATCATTGCAGCGAACAGTCACTGATCGTCTGTAGATTATCGGCCATAAAAAAGCAGCCTGAATGGGCTGCTTTTTTTTGCTTATTGCATAACCAGTCACAGATATTTGCTGGCTAGTTAACTCATCAAGAATGCCGCGAGAATCGCTTCGCTTCAAGGCTTTTCGGCCACATTCTCTGCCTTTCTCACAAATTGTCTGGCTTGACAAAAAGTGACATTTTTTCGTGATCAAAATCACGCAATTAACCCTTTATCGCGCTATGCTGGACCTACCAAGACGGAAATGACAGAGAGGTAAGACTGATGATCCTGAACATTACCAGCAAACAAATGGAAATCACTGCGGCTATCCGCAACCATGTTGAAGACCGTCTCGCCAAGCTTGAAAAATGGCAAACCGACCTGATTAATCCCCATATCGTCCTGTCCAAAGAGCCCAAAGAATTTGTAGCCGATGCCACCATTAATACGCCTAACGGGACGCTGGTGGCCAGTGCCAAACACGAGGATATGTACACCGCTATCAACGATCTGATCGCCAAGCTCGAGCGCCAGCTGAATAAAGTACAGCATAAATCTGAAGCGCGCCGCGCCAGTGCCAGCGTGAAAGACATTATCCCCGCTGACGAACAATCCTGACCTGATTCGGTTAACGCGCCTGCGGGCGCGTTTTTTATTGACAGCTTTAAATCAGTACGGTTACTCTCAGAACACACTTTTTTCGGACATACCTATGAAACATGACCTGTTTTTCTTCGCTTTCTTTTTTACCTTCCCCTGAACGGGAGGCCATTCGTCGTGTGAAAACGAAAGCGAAGACGAACAACAAAGCCTCCCAACCGGGAGGCTTTTTTATTGGACAGCTTACAGGTGAGCCTTATGAATCCCGACAATCCACTGCTGGCGCTACGCGATAAAATCAGCGCAGTTGATAAAAAACTCCTGACGCTTTTAGCCGAACGCCGCCTGCTGGCAGTGGAAGTTGCGCAGGCCAAACTGGCTACCCACCGCCCGATTCGTGACGTCGAACGTGAGCGAGCGCTGCTGGAAAACCTGATTGTGCTAGGCAAAGCGCATAATCTGGATGCACATTACATCACCCGGCTGTTTCAGTTGGTGATCGAAGACTCGGTGTTAACCCAGCAGGCGTTATTGCAAAAAAACCTGAATCATCCGCATGCCCATGCGGCACGTATCGCCTTTCTCGGCCCTAAAGGTTCTTACTCCCATCTGGCGGCACGCAAATATGCCGCCCGTCATTTCGACAATATGGTTGAATGCGGTTGCCTGAAATTTCACGACATTATCAAGCAGGTAGAGAACGGCGCAGCTGATTACGCGGTGATGCCGATTGAGAACACCAGTTCAGGTTCAATCAATGACGTCTACGATTTGCTGCAGCAGACCAGCTTATCGATCGTCGGAGAAATGACGCTGCCGATTGACCATTGCGTACTGGTCAATGGCCCTACTGACTTGCAGCAGATCGAGACGGTCTACAGCCATCCTCAGCCATTCCAGCAGTGTAGTCAGTTCATTAACCGATTCCCGCACTGGAAAATCGAATATACCGAAAGCACTGCGGCAGCGATGGAGAAAGTCGCGGCGCTTAACTCACCGAAAGTGGCGGCACTGGGCAGTGAAGCCGGCGGTGAACTCTACCAGTTGCAGGTGCTGGAGCGTAACCTGGCGAACCAGCAGCAGAACCATACGCGCTTTATCGTGCTGGCACGCAAAGCAATCGAGGTTTCAGATCAGGTTCCGGCCAAAACGACGTTGATCATGGCAACGGGTCAGCAGGCGGGTGCGCTGGTTGATGCCTTACTGGTGCTGCGCCAGCATAATCTGATCATGAGCAAGCTGGAGTCGCGGCCGATTAACGGCAATCCATGGGAAGAGATGTTTTATATCGACGTTCAGGGCAACCTGCAGTCGGAAAGAATGCAGCAGGCGCTGCAGGAGTTGCAGACCATGACCCGTTCACTGAAGGTGCTGGGCTGTTATCCCAGTGAGAATGTGGTGCCGGTCGAACCGGGAGAATAGACAAAAAAGGCATCCCGCGGGATGCCTTTCTGCTTAAGGACGACTGTCGTTCGCCGAACGCAATAAGCTGCGACTTTCAACCAGGAAGCGTTTCGCGTGATCGCCAAACCAGTGTTCAACCCGATTGAAGCTGGCAATGAATGCCTGCTTATCACCCTGTTCCAGCAAGGCAATCGCCTCACCGAAGCGCTGGTAATAACGTTTAATCAGCGCCAGGTTGCTCTCTGACGACATGATGATGTCAGCATAGAGCTGCGGGTCCTGAGCAAATAATCGTCCGACCATCGCCAGCTCCAGCCGGTAGATCGGTGACGACAGCGCCAGTAGCTGATCGAGGTTAACGTTCTCTTCTGCTAAATGCAGGCCGTAAGCAAACGTTGCGAAGTGACGCAGCGCCTGAATGAATGCCATATTCTGATCGTGCTCAACCGCACTGATGCGGTGTAAGCGCGCGCCCCAGACCTGAATCTGCTCCAGAAACCACTGATAGGCTTCGGGCTGACGACCATCACACCAGACCACCACCTGTTTTGCCAGGCTGCCGCTATCCGGGCCAAACATCGGGTGCAGCCCCAGCACCGGACCGCTATGAGCAGCCAGCATCGCCTGCAACGGCCGGTTCTTCACCGACGCCAGATCGACCAGAATACAATCCTGTGGCAGCGGCGGCAGTCGGGCAATGACCTGTTCGGTCAAATGAATCGGTACGCTGATGATCACCATGCCGGCATCGCTGAGTAAATTCTCTGCCTGTGGCCAGTCATCTTTATCCAGCGTTTTCACCGTATAGCCCGACAGCCGCAGCATTTTCTCAAACAGCCGCCCCATCTGACCATTACCGCCGACGATCACTACCGGCCGCAGTTCAGGACACAACGTTTTGAAGCCCTTGTCGTTCTCGCTGGTATAGGATTCGCGCATTACCCGACGCAACACATCCTCAATCAGATCCGGCGGAACACCGAGCGCTTCAGCTTCTTTACGGCGCGAAGCCAGCATGGAGGCCTCACGCTCAGGAACATAAATCGGCAGTCCATAACGGCTCTTGACTTCGCCCACCTCGGCGACCAGTTCAAGCCGTCTGGCCAGCAGGTCAAGCAGCGCCTTATCGACACTATCAATTTGATCGCGTAACGCGCTTAGTTCAGCCACCATTGCTCTTACACCTCGTGTGACAGACGCGCCGACAGCACTCCCTGCAGATCCTGATGCATCTCACGCAGCAACGTTTCAGTGACGTCCCAGTTGATGCAGGCATCGGTGACAGAGACGCCATATTTCATTTCACTGCGAGGCTGCTCAGAAGACTGGTTACCTTCATTGATATGGCTTTCCAGCATCAAACCAATAATTGAACGGTTTCCATCTTTGATCTGGGCGATAGCGGATTCCGCTACGCCAGGCTGACGACGGTAGTCTTTATTAGAGTTACCATGGCTGCAATCTATCATTAAGGCCGGACGCAGTCCCGCCTTGAGCATCTCTTTTTCACATTGCGTAACATCTTCCGGACCGTAGTTAGGCGCTTTTCCGCCGCGCAGAATGACGTGTCCATCCGGATTGCCCTGCGTCTGCAGCAGGCAAACCTGCCCCGCCTGATTGATGCCGACAAAGCGGTGCGGCATTGACGCTGCGCGCATCGCATTAATCGCGGTGCCCAGGCTGCCGTCGGTGCCATTTTTGAAACCCACCGGCATCGACAGGCCAGAGGCCATTTCACGGTGCGTCTGCGATTCAGTGGTACGCGCGCCGATGGCTGACCAGCTGAACAGATCGCCAAGGTACTGCGGGCTGTTAGGATCCAGCGCTTCAGTTGCCAGCGGTAAACCCATTTCAACCAGGTTCACCAGCAGTTTACGGGCAATGTGCAGACCTGCTTCCATATCGAATGAGTTATCCATGTAAGGATCGTTGATCAACCCTTTCCAGCCGACGGTGGTACGGGGTTTTTCAAAGTAGACGCGCATCACGAGATACAGTTGATCCTTCAACTGTTCAGACAGAGTTTGCAAACGACGAGCATAATCCAGAGCCGCTTCGGTATCGTGGATTGAACAAGGTCCGCACACCACCAGCAGGCGAGGATCGCGGCCGGCAATAATGTCGGAGATAGTCTGACGAGAGGCAGCAACCTGAGCCTGTTGCTCAGCGGTCAGCGGAAATTTTGCTTTCAGCTCTTCCGGGGTAATAAGTACCTGTTCGTCGGCGATATGCACATTGTTCAGCGCGTCTTTTTGCATGATGGCGATCCTTTTTGCTCGTGTATGCGGTCATGGGATCCTCATGGAGGATGGAGCACACTGTATCACAGCGAATACATGACACAACTATAAACGTACACTTTTATTACCACTGAAATTAAAAACCTCAACAAAAATTGTAAATATTGATAAAAATCAACTAATTAAACCAATCACCTTGATTCACTAATCCCGATCAACTGTACAGATTTATTTACACTACTGGATATTGTTTTCCCGCACGTCGCTGGCAGAATGAAGCCATCAACCTGACGATTACCGAGTGTGCTATGCCACAGACTGCTGCAAACATTAAGCTGCGCCCTTTTACCCTCAATGACATAGACGCATTCACCCAGGCGGTTAACGCCTCGCTGGAAAGCCTGATGCCGTGGATGGCCTGGGCACACCCGAATTATCAGCCGCACGAAGCGGAAAGCTGGATCCGCTTCACCCACTGGCAACGAATTAAGGCACAGGCGGAGGAATTTGCCATCGTTGATCAACACGATCGCCTGCTCGGAGGGGCCGGTATCCGATTCGCCCGTCATCCCGGCGATTTCAGCGCTTTAGGCTACTGGGTACGCAGCGACGCACAACGTCAGGGGATCGCCAGCCAGGCCGTGAAGGCTTTGCTGACGCTGGGGTTTTCTCGACCTGAAACGCGCGGTATAGAGATCCTGGCGGCAGAGGAAAATCTGGCCAGTCGGGCAGTGGCAGAGAAATGTGGTGGTGAGTTTATTGGCTGCCGCTACGGGTTGATTGTGCTGGAGAGCGGCGCGGTGAATACGGCGATTTACCATTTTCCGCGACCGGATGCCGACGAATTATCATCTTTGGTTGGGCATTAAGATAAAAAAAGGGGCTGGCATCACGCCAACCCCTTGTTTGCTATTAACTTTTAGATGTCGCGTTAGCGATACCTTAGTTAAGACGCTCTTTAATACGAGCAGACTTACCAGTACGCTCACGCAGGTAGTACAGTTTGGCTTTACGCACAGCGCCACGACGTTTGACAGTGATGCTGTCAATAACCGGCGAGTGAGTCTGGAATACACGCTCAACGCCTTCGCCGTTAGAAATTTTGCGAACAGTGAATGCAGAGTGCAGACCGCGGTTACGGATAGCGATAACCACGCCCTCGAATGCCTGCAGACGTTTTTTAGAACCTTCAACGACCCATACTTTCACTTCCACGGAATCACCCGGGCGGAAGGAAGGTACGTCCTGTTTCATCTGCTCTTGTTCAATTTGCTTGATAATGTTGCTCATAATTAAATCTCATATCCTGGGTAAACTGATAGTCGGGGAAGATCACTCTTCCACATCATCGTTTTGTTGCTGATGAAATTCCCGCTGGAACTCACTTAGCAACCTTGCTTGCTCTTCAGTCAGAGCCAGGTTTTCCAGAAGTTCAGGTCTTCTCAGCCAGGTACGGCCTAGCGACTGCTTCAGGCGCCAACGGCGAATATCAGCATGGTTGCCTGACAGTAATACTGCCGGAACCTCCACACCGTCTAACACTTCAGGTCGGGTATAGTGCGGACAGTCCAGCAGCCCCTCCGAGAACGAATCCTCTTCGGCTGACGCCTGCTTGCCGAGTACGCCGGGAATAAACCGGGCGACTGCGTCAATCATCGTCATAGCTGGCAGTTCCCCGCCGCTGAGAACGTAATCACCGATTGACCATTCTTCGTCAATTTCGGCGTGGATTACGCGCTCATCTATCCCTTCATAACGGCCACAGACCAGAATTAACTTGTCCCGTGCCGCCAGTTCGCAAACGCCCTGTTGGTCCAGTTTGCGCCCCTGAGGTGAAAGATATATCACCCTGGCCCCATCACCTGCCGCTGCTTTCGCTGCGGAGATGGCATCCCGTAAGGGTTGTACCATCATCAGCATTCCCGGTCCGCCGCCGTATGGACGATCGTCTACGGTACGGTGCCGGTCGTGCGTGAAGTCACGAGGACTCCAGCTTTGAATGCTGAGCAGACCGTTTTTTACTGCCCGGCCAGTTACCCCGTAATCGGTAATAGCGCGAAACATTTCTGGAAACAGGCTAATTACACCAATCCACATTGTATTCGCCGTTACGTTACCGTTCGATTCGGAGATCAAAAACCAGGATCCCAATCTACTTCAATAACGCCAGTAGAGAGATCGACTTTCCTGATAACCTGTTCATCAAGAAACGGAATTAACCGCTCCTGCACACCGAACGCATCCTTCAGGTTTGCCTTAACGACGAGAACGTCGTTCGAGCCGGTTTCCATCATATCGATGACTTTGCCCATCTCGTAGCCGTCGAGGTTAACCACCTGGCAACCCATAAGGTCTTTCCAGTAGTAGTCGCCCTCTTCCAGCGATGGCAACTGCGTCGAGTCAACCTGAATTTCGCAATTGGTTAACTGAGCCGCCGCATCCCGATCGTCAACGCCTTTAACTTTGATGATCAGGTCCTGATTATGGTGCTTCCAACTCTCCAGTTCGATCTGCTGCCATTTACCGGCGCGCTGGATAAACCAGGGTTGGTAGTCGAAGATGCTTTCAGCGTCTTCAGTGGAGGAAAACACTTTGAGCCAGCCGCGAATACCGTAGGCGGCTCCCATTTTACCCAACACCAGTGGATTAACGGGAGGCTGTGCGGCAAGTTGTCTGCTCATGCTCACCACCGTGACAGATTAAGCTGCTTTCTTAGCTTCTTTGACCAGCGCGTTAACGCGATCAGAGAGTGTTGCGCCCTGGCCAACCCAGTGCTCGATACGATCCAGATCCAGACGCAGACCTTCAGCCTGACCAGATGCGATCGGGTTGAAGAAACCAACGCGCTCGATGAAACGACCGTTGCGTGCATTGCGGCTGTCAGTGACGACGACCTGATAGAACGGACGCTTTTTAGCGCCGTGACGTGCCAAACGAATTGTTACCATAACATCCTCTTCAGTTAATAAAACACCCGGCCCCCATCGAGGAACGGGGTCCGGGTGCTGTATAAAAAGCCCGAAAATTTTACTCATTTTGGCGCAAAAAGCAACCTAAACCGCGTCCTTTCGGGCTTTTTTGTGGAACACTTAGCGTCCAGGGAAACCTGGCGGCATCATACCTTTCATGCCGCGCATCATTTTCGCCATTCCGCCCTTCTTCATTTTCTTCATCATACGCTGCATGTCGTCGAACTGCTTCAGTAAGCGGTTAACGTCCTGCACCTGCATACCGGAGCCAGTAGCAATACGGCGCTTGCGCGAGCCTTTGATGATTTCAGGCTTCTGGCGCTCTTTACGCGTCATCGAGTTGATGATCGCTTCCATGCGCACCAGCACCTTGTCATCCATTTGTGACTTCACGTTATCCGGCAGCTGCCCCATGCCTGGCAGTTTGCCCATCAGGCTGGCCATCCCGCCCATGTTACGCATCTGCTTCAACTGCTCAAGGAAGTCATTGAGATCGAAACCGTCACCGGTTTTCAGCTTCTTCGCCAGCTTCTCCGCCTGATCGCGGTCAACCTTGCTTTCGATATCTTCGATCAGCGACAGCACATCGCCCATGCCGAGGATACGTGAAGCGATACGCTCCGGATAGAACGGCTCCAGTGCATCAGTCTTCTCACCGACACCCATGAACTTAATCGGCTTGCCGGTGATATGACGAATCGACAGCGCCGCACCACCGCGCGCATCACCATCCACTTTGGTCAGGATAACCCCGGTGAGCGGCAGCGCTTCGTTAAAGGCTTTGGCGGTATTCGCCGCATCCTGACCGGTCATGGCATCGACCACAAACAGCGTTTCTACCGGATTAATCGCGGCATGAACCTGTTTGATTTCGTCCATCATCGCTTCGTCAACGTGCAGACGACCCGCAGTATCCACCAGCAGAACATCGTAAAACTTCAGGCGTGCTTCACGCAGCGCATTGTTAACAATGTCGACCGGCTTCTGGCTCAGATCGGATGGACAGAAATCTACGCCCACCTGTTGCGCCAGCGTTTCCAGCTGTTTGATTGCCGCCGGACGATAAACGTCGGCAGAAACCACTAAGACTTTCTTTTTATGCTTCTCACGCAGGAACTTACCCAGCTTACCGACGCTGGTGGTTTTACCCGCACCCTGCAGGCCGGCCATCAGCACTACGGCAGGCGGCTGCGCAGCCAGATCCAGCGCATTGTTTTCTGCACCCATCGCCGCAACCAGTTCGTTACGGACGATCTTGATGAACTCCTGACCTGGCGTCAGGCTTTTATTCACATCGTGCCCAACCGCGCTCTCTTTCACGCGATTAATGAAGTCACGCACTACCGGCAGCGCAACGTCTGCCTCAAGCAGTGCCATGCGAACTTCACGCAGGGTCTCTTTGATGTTCTCTTCAGTCAGCCTTCCGCGGCCGCTGATATTGCGCAGGGTTTGCGACAAACGATCGGTTAAATTATCAAACATGGTCTCTCACTTAAAAAGATCGCGAGGCGCCTGATCGGCAGAATGCGGCGGATTATAACACGAAGCCTCAGCGATCTCTGCAATTGCCCCTCAGATCGTTTGGTGCCAGCTGCGGCTGGCGCTATACTGCCGTTTTCCTTATCTGACTGATACCCGAAAGGATCTATGTTCGTTTTCGCGATAGTGGCGCTGTTCGCCTACTCCCTTAGTCTTGCACTGATCATTCCCAGCCTGTTGAAACGTAACGGCGGCTGGCGGCGAATGGCGATGCTCTCTGCCTGCGTCGCGTTGATTACTCACGCGGTGGCCTTGCAGCAACGTATTTTTGCCGTCGACAGTGGACAGAACTTAAGCCTGCTCAATATCGGCTCGCTGGTCAGTCTGTTGATCTGTGCCATCATGACCATTGTGGCGTCCCGCAACCGTGGCTGGTTACTGCTGCCGATTGTTTATAGCTTCGCGCTGATCAACCTCGCCTTTGCTACTTTTGTGCCCAATGCGTTTATCACTCATCTGGAAACCACCCCAGGCATGATGATTCATATCGGCCTCTCGCTGTTTGCCTACGCGACGCTGATCATCGCGGCGCTGTATGCGCTGCAACTGGCGTGGATCGATTATCAGCTGAAAAACAAGCGACTGACCTTTACCCAGGACATGCCGCCACTGCTGACGATTGAACGCAAGATGTTTCACATCACCCAGGTCGGCGTAGTGCTGCTGACGCTGGTGCTGTGTACCGGCTTGTTTTACATGCAGGATCTTTTCAGCGCGGAAAACGTCGATAAAGCGGTGCTCTCCATCATCGCCTGGTTTGTGTATATCGTTTTGCTGTGGGGGCACTATCATGAAGGTTGGCGTGGACGTCGTGTGGTGTGGTTTAACTGCAGCGGCGCATTGTTATTAACCATGGCCTACTTTGGCAGTCGCATCCTACAGCACCTGCTTATCCCTACCTCTCGTTAAAAAGGAAGTTCTGCGTTGGAACATGTTTCAACCACCACGCTGATTGTTACGCTGATCATCATGGTGCTGGTTTCGGCTTATTTTTCGGGCTCTGAAACCGGCATGATGACTCTCAATCGCTACAAGCTGCGCCATCAGGCTAAAAATGGCCACCGCGCTGCCCGTCGCGTCGAAAAATTGCTGCGCCGCCCAGACCGCCTGATTAGCCTGGTGCTGATCGGCAACAACCTGGTCAACATTCTTGCTTCTGCCCTCGGTACCATCGTCGGGATGCGCCTGTATGGTGATGCCGGCGTTGCCATCGCCACCGGTGTACTGACCTTCGTGGTGCTGGTGTTTGCCGAAGTGTTACCAAAAACCGTGGCGGCGCTCTATCCGGAAAAAGTCGCTATCCCAGTAGCTTCCTGCTGGGTCCGTTGCAATACATTATGTTGCCGCTGGTCTGGTTGCTGAACACCATTACCCGTCTGCTGATGCGGATGGTCGGTATTCGCGCTGACGGCTCTGTCAATTCCGCGCTGAGTAAAGAAGAGCTGCGTACCATCGTTTACGAATCGCGTAACCTGATATCACGCCGTAATCAGGACATGCTGTTGTCCGTCCTCGATCTCGAGAAGGTCAGTGTGGATGACATCATGGTGCCGCGTAATGAGATCGTCGGCATCAACATCAACGATGACTGGAAATCGGTGGTCCGCCAGTTAAGTCATTCGCCACACGGCCGCATCGTGCTGTTCCGGGATTCGCTGGATGACTGCGTCGGCATGCTGCGGGTGCGTGAGGCCTGGCGCATGATGACCGAGAAAAAAGAGTTCACCAAAGAGACGCTGCTGCGCGCTGCCGATGAGATCTACTACATCCCGGAAGGCACGCCGCTCAACACCCAACTGGTGAAATTTCAGCGCAATAAGAAGAAAGCCGGACTGGTGGTTGATGAGTATGGCGATATCAAAGGACTGGTGACGATAGAGGATATTCTGGAAGAGATCGTCGGCGATTTCACCACCTCGATGTCGCCTTCGCTGGCTGAAGAAGTGATGCCGCAGAATGATGGATCGGTGCTGGTTGAAGGCAGCGCCAACGTGCGTGAAATCAACAAGGCGTTTAACTGGCATCTGCCGGAGCAGGAAGCCCGCACCATCAATGGCATGCTGCTGGAGGCGCTGGAGGAGATTCCTGAGGTGCAGACCCGGGTGCAAATCAGTCAGTACAACATCGACATCCTCGATGTGCAGGACAACATGATTAAACAGGTTCGCATCACACCGACCACGCCGTTAAAGAAATCTATCGGCTCTTAAGCCATAAAAAAACGCCGCAATAATAATGCGGCGTTTTTTTTAGCAGAAAAGTCCTGACTAGATGTGCAGTTCTTTCAGCTTCTCAGCAGGCAGTTTCAGATCTTCGTTGCGGTTAACACCGATATCATGTGCCAGCACATTGCGGGCGATCTGCTGTGCTTCTTCCAGCGAGTGCAGCTTGTAGCTGCCGCACTGGTATTCGTTCAGCTCAGGGATCTGGTTCTGATCTTTAACTTTCAGAACGTCTTCCATCGCCCCTTTCCACGCTTTTGCTACGCGCTGCTCGTCTGGCGTACCAATCAGGCTCATGTAGAAGCCAGTACGGCAACCCATTGGCGAGATATCAACGATTTCAACGCCGTCACCGTTCAGATGATTACGCATGAAACCGGCAAACAGGTGCTCCAGCGTATGAATGCCACGCTCAGTGAGGATATCAATGTTCGGGCGGCAAAAACGCAGGTCAAAAACGGTAATCGTATCGCCATGCGGAGTCTTCATGGTTTTCGCAACGCGTACGGCGGGAGCGGCCATGATAGTGTGATCAACGGTAAAACTGTCCAGTAGTGGCATACGTCACCTCCTGTTTTAAGAATTTTTTTAAAACGATGAAACTTTTCTGTTCGCCCAACGTCTGAATATATGAAAGACGCGCATTTGTTATCATCATCCCTGACAACAGAGATGTTAATTTGGCCACATTGATGTGGCCTTTTTCTTTTCTACCCTTCCCGGCTCGCCAGATAAGCCTCAAAATCCAGCTTGTCATCGGCTTCAAGCGCCTGCTGTGCTGCCACAGACTCCTTCGCCTGACGACTGAAATCGTCTTCGCTCAGCACTTCCAGCTGCTCTTCACAAAGCAGATGGCGATACTGTTCCGCTAACGCCACACCGGTACCGGTAACACCATTGTCCTTCATCGCCTGAAGGATGCGCGCCGAATAGGTTAGCTCAGGATCGTCGAACGATGCCACCAGTTGATCGCAAACTTGTTGATATTGCGTGCTGCCCTGGTTGTTGCTGTCTAAAACTTCCGCCACCCGACGCAGATCGGCAAACAGTGTCTTACCGACTTCAACCAGCGAATGCTCCGCTTCACCACAGCCGACCGCAATTTTCTGATCCGGCTTACGCCCTTCCAGCACCACTCTATTCCAGTTTTTACGGGTACACTGCAGCTCGTCAGCGCTCATTTCCGGCGCGTCAGCCAGCGTACACCAGATCAGGAACAGGTCGAGGAAGCGCACCTGGTTCTCGTCCACGCCAATCGCTGAGAACGGGTTAATATCCAGCGAGCGCACTTCAATGTACTCAATGCCGCCACGCAGCAGCGCGTCAGAAGGCGCTTCACCCGAGCGCGTAACGCGCTTAGGCCGGATAGGCGCATAGAGTTCATTTTCAATCTGCAGCACGTTAGTGTTGAGCTGGAGCCAGTTGCCGTCGGCATCTTTGGTGCCCATCTCAGCATACTCTTCCGACGGCGTCTTGATTGCTTTCTTCAGCGCAGTGACATAGCCTTCCAGTGAATTGAAGGTAATGCCCAGCGCGCTCTGGGATTTGTTGGTATAGCCTAAATCGCTCAGACGCAGCGAGGTGGCATACGGCAGCCACAGGGTATCTTTATCGTTAGTTTCAAACGGCAGTGCGCTCTCGCGGCCCTGCAGGAAGCTGGAACTGATGGCGGGCGACGCACCAAACAGATACGGGATCACCCAGCCAAAACGATAATAGTTACGGATCAGTCGCAGATAGCCGGCAGAGATGGTCTCTTTCCCGCTTTCCTGATCTTTCACATCGGCCCATTCCTGCCAGAAAGAGAGCGGCAGCGAGAAGTTATAGTGAATACCGGAGATGGTCTGCATCAACGCGCCGTAGCGGTTTTTCAGCCCCTGGCGATACAGCGTTTTCATCTGGCCAATATTGGATTTCCCATACTGTGCCAGTTCAATCTTGTTCGCATCGTCAATCTCGCACGGCATGCTGAAGGGCCACATACGCTCTTCGCCGAGTTCACGGGCAACATGACGATGAATATCACGCAGGAAAGCCAGCATGTGATCAATGCTGTGATCCACTGGCGTAATGAACTCCAGCAGCGTTTCGGCAAAGTCTGTGGTAATCCAGTCATGCTTCAGCGCCGAACCCAGTGATTCGGGGTGACCGGTTTCCGCCAGCTTACCGTCTGCCTGCACGCGCAACGTTTCACGTTCGATGCCACGGCCGATACCCTTGAGGGCATCAGGATGCGCTTCCAGCCAGGAGAGCGCTTTAGATACGTCCGGGATCACATTAACCTCCCGCTGTGAGAATAATTTATTTTTGTTCAGCATAATGTTAACCGTAGCCTCGAATCTGTGCGAATCAATGCCACCATTGCATACCCTGTAATGTGGCGGTCGCGATAACGATATAACGCAGTGTTTTACCGACAGCGAGATACAACATCGCCGGTAACCAGGCGAAGCGTAACCAGCCTGCAAGCACGCAGAGCAGATCACCTATCACTGGTAACCAGCTAAATAACAGTGCTGCAGGACCCAATCGGTGCAACCACGTCATTGCTGTGTCATGCCATCGCCCCTGACGTTTTAACGGCAGCAAGCGACCAAGAAAAATGTTGGTTAAGCCGCCCAAGGTGTTTCCCAGTGATGCGGCCAAAAGCAACCCATAAACTGACGTCTTTTTTGCAATTAATAGTGCTATCAGCAGTGCTTCAGAGCTTCCTGGCAGGAGCGTCGCACTTAAAAAACTGCTGCCGAACAATGAGGCATAGGCGAGCATCTCACTCACAGTAAGCGGACGTCCACCACATCCATCCCTGCCGCTTTCGCCGCCTGAACGCCAAAATCTGCATCTTCGAAAACCACACAGCGCTCTGGCGCCACGCCCATCAGCTCGGCGCAGCGTAAGAAGGTATCTGGTTCAGGTTTATGCCGCTGTACGTCATCAGCGCCGACCACGGCGGAAAACAGCTCACGCACGCCCAGCTGCGTCAGTAACGCATCTGCCATGCTGTGTTCACTGCCGGTACCGACTGCCATAGGACGACGCCCGTGGTAAGCCTTCACCACCTCCATCAAAGGAAGCGGCTGAACATTTTCCAACAGCATGGCTTTCACTGCGGCGGTCTTTTCGGCGGCAAGAAGATGAGGATCGTGAGACGACTGATTCGTTTCGATGATGAACTGCGCCAGTCGCCAGGTAGGAGCACCATTAAAGCCGACAATACGCGCTTCATCCAGCGTCATTCCATAACGCGCCAGTACCTGACGCCACGCTTTTCGATGTGTCGGCTCAGTATCGAGAATGGTGCCGTCCATATCGAAAATCAGGGCGTCGTATTGATCGTACATAGTCACTCCGGACCTCCAACAAATGAGACATTACTTTAGCCTAATGTGCACAGGTTGTCGCCAGGGGGGATGAACAGCAAATGCTTTGAAAGCATTAGCAATTTTTCTTTTCAGATAAAGGTGATCGTCTGCGACCGGCAATAACCGTACGAAATTGCAGCATTTTTTATCCGCAGAGGGTAAACCGGAGCTGGCTGGCATCAATTAAAAGCCAGCAATAGAAAACCGGATTTACGCGCTAACCGTCAGCAGAAAGAGTCAGGCCAGACAGCCTGTTAGCCGGTTGATAAAGCAGATCGGTTTT
>MIEI01000081.1 GCA_002095305.1 Pantoea brenneri | reverse complement strand
AACGACTTCGTCACCATTCTCGGCCCGTCCGGCTGCGGCAAATCGACTCTGCTGCGGATTATCGCCGGACTGGACAGCCCGACGCGCGGCGAAATCTGGCTGGATGGTGCGCCGGTCGACGGGCCCGGCGCAGATCGCGGCATGGTCTTCCAGAGCTACACCCTGTTTCCGTGGCTGACGGTAGAAGAGAACGTCTGCTTTGGCCTGCGTGAACGCGGCATCAGCGCCGCACAGCAGCAGCAGCGCTGCGAATACTATCTGCATCAGGTAGGGCTGCGCGGCTTCGCCCGTCACTATCCACGCCAGCTCTCCGGCGGTATGCAGCAGCGCACCGCCATCGCCCGGGCGTTAGCCAACGATCCGAAAGTGCTGCTGATGGATGAGCCGTTTGGCGCGCTGGATAACCAGACGCGGGTGATGATGCAGGAGCTGTTACTGTCGGTCTGGCAGCAGTCACGCAAAACGGTGCTGTTCGTGACCCACGATATTGATGAGGCGATTTTCATGGCCAACAAAGTGGCGATCTTCAGTGCGCGGCCGGGACGAATTAAACAGGAGGTGGCGGTTAACTTCGGCATTGAGCGTGACTATACCCTGAAAACCTCGCCGGCCTTTATGGCGCTCAAGGCGGAGATTACCGAGTCGATCCGCAGTGAAACGCTGCAGGCGCTGGAGCACTAAGCGCCGGACGGCAGGCAGGGGCCGTCCGGCAGTTTTCAGGCACCGATCTGTTCGATGATCCGACCCTGCGCCATCCGTACCGCCCGATCGCACATGTGGTCGATAACATCAGGATCGTGGCTGACCAGCACCATGGTTAAGCCATCCTGACGCTTCAGATCGTTCAGCAGATTGAGGATCTCCGCCTGTACCGACATATCCAGCGCCGAGGTAGGCTCATCCAGCAGCAGGATCTTCGGCTGCAACAGCAGGGCACGCACAATCGCCACGCGCTGGCGCTGACCGCCGGAAAGCTGGTGCGGATAGCGATCGGCCAGCGCCGGATCGAGCCCGACGTGGCGAAAGCCTGGTCGATGCGATCGTTGATGTTGTCACGTTTAATCAGCTTCAGCGGCTCGGCCAGCGTCCGGCGCAGCCGGTGACGGGGATGCAGTGAGGCGTAGGGATCCTGAAACACCATCTGCACTTCCTGACGTAGCGCGCCGGTAAAGGCTTTGCCCGGCTCCACCAGATGACCGGCTAATTGCATCCGGCCCTGCCAGTGGGGATTCAGACCGGCCAGCACCCACAGCAGCGACGACTTCCCGCAGCCAGAGGGACCCACCAGACCAAAACATTCCCCGGCATTAACCTCAAGGTTGACCTCATGCACCACGGTGCGCAGCTCGTAACCCTGCTTATGGGCGACGCTGAGATCCTGCAACTTAATCATGATGTGCCTCCAGCGCCGCACGATCCAGCACCGGCAGCAGCTGGCCGTGGGTCGCTTTACCCGGACGGCAGGCCCACAGCGTGCGGGTATAAGGATGGGTCGCCCGCGGCAGTTCGGCGGCAGGCAGGGTATCGAGCAGGCGGCCTTTGTACATCACCATCACCCGCTCACAGTGTTCCGACACCTGCTGCAAATCGTGACTGATCAGCAGCAGCCCCATATTACGCGCTTCGACCAGACCGCGAATCAGCGCCAGCACCTGATCGCGCATCGCATGATCGAGTGCTGAGGTTGGTTCATCGGCGATCAGGAAATCAGGATCGGTAATCAGGGCGATCGCCAGCATCACACGCTGGCCCATGCCGCCAGAGAGCTGATGCGGATAGTGCTGCATCAGGCGACGTGGATCGGGCAGGCCGACCGCATCCAGCATCTCGCAGACCTTCTCTTTGCGCTCGGCGCGGCTCAGGTGACGGTGCAGAATCAGCGGTTCTTCAACCTGCCAGCCAATGGTACGCGTCGGGTTAAGCGCATATTTCGGGTCCTGCATCACCATCGCCACCCGGTTACCGCGCAGCTGGCTCCAGCGGCGCTCCGTCAGCGTCAGCGCATCCTCGCCTGCCACCTGTAGCTGCGTAGCCTGCAGATGCAGGGCCGGTGACAGCAGTCCCATCAGGCTGCGGGCGGTCAGCGATTTCCCTGAGCCGGATTCACCGACCAGCGCCACGCGCTCGCGGCCAATAGAAAAACCAATGTTGTCGACCAGCAGCGCATCATCGCTACGGATGGTCAGCCCTTCGGCGTGCAGCAGATTATTTGGCATGACGGGTATCCAGTCGGTCGCGCAGGCCGTCGCCTGTCAGGTTAAAGGCCAGGCTGGCAAACAGAATGGCAGCGCCCGGTGCAGCGGCGACCCACCATTGATCGAAAATGACTTTACTGCCTTCGGCCACCATCGATCCCCATTCGGCGGTTGGCGGCTGTACGCCCATGCCGAGAAAACCGAGACCGGCAGCCGCCAGAATGATGCCGCCGAGGCTCAGTGCCGCACGCACTACTGCGGTCGGCAGACAGAGCGGCAGGATATGGCCGAACATCAGACGAAAGCCGGTGATGCCCTGCATCCGCGCGGCGGCAAGGTAGTCGCTACGGCGCAGCGCCAGCGTTTCGGCGCGCGCCTGACGGCAAACGGCGGCCAGCTGGTCAGCGCCAGCGCCAGCGCACCGTTCATCAGGCCAGGACCGAGAATCGCCACCAGCGCCAGCGCAATCACCAGATTGGGCAGCGACAGGAAGATATCGGTAATCCGCATCAGCAGGCGTTCAGTCCAGCCGCCGACGTAACCGGCGGTGATGCCGATCAGCAGGCCGGCCGGAATGGTCAGCACCAGAATCAGCGACACCAGCAGCAGGGTCGGACGCGCGCCGTAAATCACCCGCGACAGCAGATCGCGGCCAAAGCCGTCGGTGCCGAACCAGTGCTGCGCCGACGGCGCCAGCAGCCGGCTCGACATCGTTTGCAGATTAGGATCGAATGGCGCAACCAGCGGTGCCAGCAGCGCCATCAGGATCAGGATGGCGACTAGCGTCAGCCCAACGGTTAACGAGGTAACGCGTTGGCGGCGACGGCGTGGCCGCAGCGTTTCGAGTTCAGAAAGTTGTTGCGTCATCGGGTTCTCGGATCGGTTAACCAGGTTAAAACATCCGCCAGGGTGTTGATCAGGATAAAGCAGCTGCCGATCAACAGGGTGGAGCCGAGAATCGCCGGCACATCGCCGGAGAACAGGGCATTGGTCATGTAGCGGCCGACACCTGGCCAGGCGAAGACGGTTTCTGTCAGCACCGAGCCTTCCAGCAGCGTGGCGTAGGAGAGGGCGATCACCGTCACCAGCGTGCCCAGCACGTTCGGGAAAATGTGGCGCAGCAGGATGCGGACCCGACCGGCGCCTTTGGCCCGTGCCAGTACCACATACTCTTTGCTGCTCTCTTCCAGCAGCGCGGCGCGCAGCAGACGGGTAATCCCGGCCATTGCCAGCAGCCCGAGGATCACTACCGGCAGCCAGAGGTGTGCGATGGCGTTGCGGAACATCTCCGGCTCACCCGACAGCCAGCTGTCGATCAGCACAAAGCCGGTTTTCGGCTCAAGGGTGTAGACCCAGATATCGTCCAGTCGTCCCGGTCCGGCAGACCAGTGCAGCACCGCATAAAACAGCAGCAGACCCAGCAGGCCGAGCCAGAACATCGGCACCGAATAGCCGAGCAGGGAGATGAAGCGGGCCAGATTATCGATCCAGCTGCCCGGTTTCCACGCCGCCAGCAGCGCCAGCGTGACGCCAAATACCACGGCGAAAATCATTGCGCAGGTTGCCAGCTCAATCGTGGCGGGGAAGGTGGTCATCAGATCGCTGCTGACTGACTGATTGGTCAGCCGCGACACGCCGAGATCGCCCTGTGCCAGATGCGCAATGTAGCGCCAGAACTGCACCAGCACCGGCTGATCCAGCCCGAGATCGTGGCGCACCTGGGCATAAGTCGCTTCACTGGCGTGATCGCCGGCGATCTGCTGCACCGGATCGATCGGCGACAGATGCGACAGCATAAAGGTGAAGGCGAGCAGGCCAAGCAGGGTGACCAGTAGCGACAGGATGCTGCCGATCAGCCGCCCGCCTCGCTGCCAAAAAAGCCGGGCGGACCCGGCTGTAGCAACAGACTGTGCCATTACTTGGTGACCTGCGAGTAGTACACCATGTCAGGGTTGATGCCCTGGACATAGCCTTTCAGGTTGTCGCGCAGGGCGATCAGGTTCTTCGCCTGCATACCAATCACGTAAGGGGAGTTTTTCATGACCTCACGCTGCATCGCTTCATACAGGGCGACGCGTTTTTTCGCATCGCTTTCCGCCGTCGCCGCTACCACCTGCTTGTTCAGCTCCGGAATGTGCCAGTCGGAACGGAAGGCGATGGTTTTGCTGCCATCTTCCGGGTTATAGGCAAACGAGGCGGCGTTGGTGTTGGGATCAAAATAGTCCGAGCCCCAGGCGTTCAGCGTGGCCTCATACTTATGCGCTTTGACGTTGGTTGAGACTTCAGAACTCAGGCCCGGAACCACCTCGACCTTCACGCCACCTTTGGCGAAGCTGCCCTGCAGCGCCTGCGCGATGTCGAGATAAGGCGGCTGGTTGCTGGTGGAAAGCTTAAAGCTGACGTTGGTCAGGCCGGCTTTTTTCAGAATCGCTTTGGCTTTCTCAGGATCGTAGCTGTAAGGCGTATCGTTGATTGCGCCGAGGAAGCCTTTCGGCAGGAAGGTCTGGTGCACATCGAACTGGCCTTTCAGCAGCTCATTGGCGATACCTTTGTAATCCCACAGGTAGCGCGCCGCTTCCCAGAATGCCGGGTTCTTCATCGTCTCGTTGGCACCGATGTTGAACTGGATGTAGTAGAGCGAGGCCATCGGAATCGCTTCGGTCTTCACGCCGGGTTTGCCGTTCAGCGCGGCGATCTGATCGGCACCGAGGTTACGGGCGATATCGGCATCACCCTGTTCCAGCAGCAGACGACGCGCGGCCGGTTCCGGCACGTTCTTGATCAGGATGTTCTTCATTTTTGGCGCACCGGCCGGCGAGGTTGGGTTGGCGCTCAGCAGCACCACCTGATGCATCACCACTTTACGGATCTGATACGGGCCGCTGCCGGCTGAATGGGTTGCCAGCCAGCCGTTACCGAAATCGCCATTTTTCTGATTCGCCATCGCGGTTTTCTCGTCGATGATCGACGAAACCGGGGCTGAAAGCAGGCTCAGCACGTAGGTCGGGCTGACGTCGGCGGTCCAGCTGATCTGCACGTGATTGTCATCGACCTTCTTCAGAAAGCCATCAACGTTATCTTTGTTCCAGCCGAGCTGCGTCAGGATGAAAGAGGGATCGAGGTTCAGTTTCACCACCCGGCCCAGCGAGAAGATCACATCTTCCGGACGCAGCGGATTGCCGGTGGAGAATTTCGCGTCTTTACGCAGTTCAAAGGTCAGGCTGCGGTTGTCGCTGCCGGGCTGCCACGAAGTTGCCAGCGTCGGTTTCAGATCGACCGGATTCTGCGGGTCAGACTGAACCAGGCGTTGATAAATATTGGTAAAGGCCTGCACGCTGGTGAGTTCAAACCCTTTGGCCGGATCGAAGCTATCGGCATCGTCGGTAGACTGCGCAATCACCAGTGTATCTTTGGGCGTCGCAGCCTGAGCTGAGAAGGCGGCAGCCAGCGTCAGCGCCAGCAGTGATGGAATTATAGTTTTCATGAAATTTCCTTGCCTTAAAAAAGTTACGCGAGTTTACGAAAGGGCTGATGCGAAGAATAGTCGAATATGGCTAATCATATGCCAAAAAGGTATAAGCGAAAGGTTGTGGTTATAAGAAGGTAAAGTATTTGTTGTGTTATTTCCGGCAGTGCAGAAACGGAACATCAACGAAACGATAATTGCTATTATTAACCCTTTACCACGACCTTACGCTGTTTATAATAGCGGCAAATTATTTCAGGAGAATTCAGTTGGACAGTCACCCTCGATTTATCTTTATTCCGGCAAGCTGAATTCTTTTCGCTGCTTGCCACCCGGCGGGCAGCAATCCTCTCTGTTAGTGACGATTGCGCTCCTTATTTATCATCCTGTTATCTGAATGAGTGCGCGTTATGCTGCTGTTTATCTTAGCCCTTTTTCCTCCACCCCGACTGGCGTAGCCCAGGCTGCGCCCGATCTCTGCTTTCTGACACCTATTACGCAGCGCTAATTTCGCGTCGCGCGAAATTCTGCACGCCCTTATTTCTGAATACAGGAGGGATATATGGACGATCCCCGAAGGACACTTAATTAAATAACCCGGCAACGCCAGGTCTTCTCCGCATACCTTATTTGGGTGTGCAGGATAACTATTGCTTTAAATCAGGGAGATGTCGAAATGAGCGACATGAAACTGGAACAGGTTGTCATCAAATCTGACGACCACCGCACCATGAAGAAAACCAAAAAACTTTTTGCTATCGCCCGTGAAGCGGTCCAGCCAGTCGACGTCACGCTGGCCAACCTGCGCAGCGACCGCGATGGACTGACCCACGCCGAGGCTGCAGCCCGTCTGAAACAGTATGGCCCGAATGAGGTGGCGCATGAAAAAGCCCCTCCGGCGCTGATTCAGCTGCTGATGGCCTTCAACAATCCGTTTATCTACGTATTACTGGTGCTGGCGCTGGTCAGCCTGTTTACCGACTATCTGCTGCCGCTGCGCGCCGGTGAGGAAACCGATCTATCGGGTGTGATCATCATTTCCACTATGGTGCTGCTGAGCGGACTGCTGCGCTTCTGGCAGGAATTCCGCACCAATCGTGCGGCGCAGGCGCTGAAGTCACTGGTGCGCAGCCAGGTCACAGTGCTGCGGCGTGATAGCGCCAGTGAAACTGCACAGCGTCACGACGTTGATATGCGCGAACTGGTGCCGGGCGATGTCATTCTGCTGAGCACCGGCGATCAGGTGCCTGCCGATGTCCGGCTGCTGAGTTCACGCAATCTGTTTATCAGCGAAGCGGTGCTGACCGGGGAATCCCTGCCGGTGGAGAAACAGAGTGGCAATATCACCGTCGATCCGCACGGCAAATCTGCCAGGAGCTGCTGGCGCTCAATAACATCTGCCTGATGGGTACCAGCGTCGCCAGCGGCACGGCGAGCGCAGTGGTAGTAGCGACGGGCGGCGATACCTGGTTTGGATCGCTGGCCGCCTCGCTGGTGGGAAGCCGGCCGCAGACCGCCTTTGATCGCGGGGTTAATAGCGTCAGCCGGCTGCTGATTCGCTTTATGCTGGTGATGGTGCCGGTGGTGCTGCTGATTAACGGCTTCAGTAAAGGCGACTGGATGGATGCCACCCTGTTTGCGCTGGCGGTGGCGGTCGGCTTAACCCCGGAAATGCTGCCGATGATTGTCAGTGCCAATCTGGCCAAAGGCGCGATTGCGATGTCGCGACGCAAAGTGATCGTTAAACGGCTGAACGCCATTCAGAACCTCGGCGCGATGGACGTGCTGTGCACCGATAAAACCGGCACCCTGACTCAGGATACCATCCTGCTGGCGCACCACCTCAACCCGATGGGACAGGAAGATGGGCAGGTTCTGCTGCTGGGCTGGTTAAACAGCGGCAGCCAGAGTGGCGCGAAAAACCTGATGGATCGGGCGGTACTGATGGCTGGCGACAAAGTGATCTCTCAGACCCGGCGCAGCCAGTTTCATCTGATTGATGAGTTGCCGTTCGACTTCACCCGCCGCCGGGTGTCGGTGCTGGTTGAAGATCTGGCGCATCATCGCTCGCTGCTGATTTGCAAAGGCGCGGTAGAGGAGATGCTGGCGGTGAGCAGTGCGATTCGTCAGGGCGAGACGGTGGTTCCGCTGGATGAACGGCAGCGGGCAGAACTGCTGGCGCTGACCCAACGCTACCATCAGCAGGGCTATCGGGTATTGCTGGTGGCGACGCGCGAAGGTGATTTGCACGCGCCGCTCAGTAACAGTGACGAGCGTGAGCTGACGCTGGAAGGGCTGCTGACCTTCCGCGATCCACCAAAAGCCAGTGCCGGCAAGGCGATTCGGGCACTGCGCGACAGCGGCGTGGCGGTTAAAGTGCTGACCGGCGATAACCCGCTGGTGACCCTGCGCGTCTGTCAGGATGTCGGGCTGAGCGATCCGGCAATGCTGACCGGTGATCAGATTGAGGCGATGGATGATGCGCAGCTGGCGCAGGAAGCGGAGCGTTGTAGCCTGTTTGCTCAGCTGACGCCGCAGCAGAAATCACGCGTGGTGCGCCTGCTGCAACACAACGGCCATACCGTGGGTTTCCTTGGCGATGGTATCAACGATGCGCCAGCGCTGCGGGCGGCCGACACCGGAATTTCTGTTGATAGCGCGGCGGATGTGGCGAAAGCCTCGTCCGATATTATCCTGCTGGAGAAAGATCTGCAGGTGCTGGGTGAGGGGGTGCTGAAAGGACGGGAGACCTTTGGCAATATCATCAAGTATCTCAACATGACCGCCAGCTCAAACTTTGGCAACGTGTTCTCGCTGCTGATCGCCAGCGCCTTTATTCCGTTTCTGCCGATGCTGTCGATTCATCTGCTGATTCAGAACCTGATGTATGACGTTTCCCAGCTGGCACTGCCGTGGGACAAAGTAGACCGTGATTTTCTGCGTAAGCCACGCAAATGGGATGCCGGCAACATTAAACGCTTTATGTTGTGGATGGGGCCAACTTCGTCGATTTTTGACGTCACCACCTTTGCGCTGATGTGGTTTATCTTCAGTGCCAACCACGCTGAGGTGCAATCGCTGTTCCAGTCAGGCTGGTTTATTGAAGGTCTGCTGTCTCAGACGCTGGTGGTGCACATGCTGCGGACCCAGAAGATTCCGTTCATCCAGAGTCGCGCCACCTTACCGGTGATGCTGACCACCCTGACAGTAATGGTGCTGGGCATTCTGATTCCGTTCTCGCCGCTGGGGGCGATGGTCGGGCTGGTGCCGCTGCCATGGCAGTACTTCCCGTGGCTGGTGCTGACGCTATTCAGCTACTGCCTGGTGGCGCAGGGAATGAAACGTTGGTATATCCGCCGTTTCGGCCAGTGGTTCTGAGGAGACGATGATGAAAAATGGCCGGATCGACAAGGTGTTCATCGGCGTGATGCTCATCGGTGTTGTGCTGATCATGTTGACGGTAATTCTGCGCTAAACAGCGGCCGCGGGAAGACTCGCGGCCTGCGGCAATAAAAAAGGCGGCTCAGAAGGCCGCCTTTACTGTTGGTTCACGCCGCTTTCAGCGCTTACTGCTCGTCGCGTTCCCGACTGGCGCGCTGGCGTTCGTAGTATTCATCTTCTGCGGTAATGATCTCATCCAGCAGCGAATCCATATCTACATTGTGCTCTTCTTCAACGAACAGACCGGTGAGCGGCGTTTCAGGGGTTAATTTCCCGTCTTCATACAGCAGCCAGATCTCTTTGGCATAGCGCGTCTGCAACAGCTGCGGGGCGAACTGGCCGTAATAGGCGGTGATATTGTTAACGTCACGCTCGAACATTGATTCGGCGTGGTTGTTCGCCGCGGCATCGACCGCCTGTGGCAGGTCGATAATCACCGGACCTTCGGCATCAAGCAGCACGTTAAATTCTGACAAATCGCCGTGCACGATACCGGCACAAAGCATGCGCACGATATTGCGGATCATGGTGTGGAAATCAGCGATGGCGTCCGCTTCTGACAGGGTGACATCACTCAGCCGTGGCGCAACTGCGCCGTCCGCATCGGTCACCAGCTCCATCAGTAATACACCGTCAATGCACAGATAAGGCTGCGGCACGCGGACACCGGCGTTGGCGAGGCGGAACAGCGCATCAACTTCTGCCGTCTGCCACGACTCTTCCTGCTGCTTGCGACCGAATTTGGTACCTTTCTGCATCGCACGCGCGTTACGGGTGTTACGGGTTTTACGTCCTTCCTGATACTGCACTGCCTGCTTAAAGCTACGCTGCGTCGCCTCTTTATAGACTTTGGCGCACTGGATCTTGTCACCGCATAACACAGTGTAGACGTCAGCTTCCTTGCCACTTTTCAGTCGCTGAAGCACGTCATCAATCAGGCCATCATCGACCAGAGGTTGGATTCTGTTTGGGATTTTCATGCGGCTTTATACCTTATTTCAGCCCCTTTTCGTATCAATAACACCAACGGCGATAATAGAAAAAAATTGGCAACGTCTGAAGGAAGTGACTAATTCTACCCTGGAAAAAGGTTTTAGGAAGGTGATCCTTTATTGACCGGCCAGCATCAGGCGGGTTTAAGCGGAGTCAGGCAATTTGACGGGCTGATTGATGACAATCGGTAAATCGCTTTACCGTCGGCGGGCAATCCTGACGCTATTGCTTTTTAATCAGAATCAGGCTTAGCGGAACGAGCAACAGAGTGCCCTGAAGAAAAGGCTATGACGAAATCCTGCGGCTGAATGGCAGGATTTCGACCAGCGTCATCGGGTTACTTCAGACCTTTGAGCAGTTTCACCGTGCTTTCGATGTCGATCTCATCTTCGGTGAAGATTAAGGTCGAACCCTGAAAGGTAGTGATTGCCAGCTTTTTCAGCGATCGCATTTCACCGGGCTTCACGTCTGATTTCGGTCGGATATTGCTTAACAGCACGCCTACCGACAGCACCGGATTCTCTTTATCGATGCGGGTGTCGACCGGCACTTCTTCGCTGTAGACCAGGTAAGATTTGATCGCGGTGATCTTGATGCGCTCGCCGGCGATAAAGATGTATTTGCTTTCCGGCACCACTTTCACCGCATAGGCCGACAGACCTTTGTTGTTGGTGGTGGGTTCAAAGGTGACGGCAGCGTCTTTCTTGATCAGATCAGGGTTGGCGACCTTAATCACATGAAAATAGCGGTTCTCACCGTTTTCATCTTTGATAAAACCAAAACCCTTATCTTTGAACCAGGTTGTGATTGTTCCGTTCATCGCCATTACCGCCTGTTTAATCGTTTATCTACTCAGTTTTTTACAGCGCGCAGTGTAAAGCACAATGCCTGCGCAGACTATATCAGTGTGGATGATAAATTTTGGTCTGTAAGAGAGCAAGCCGGTGAAGCGCTAAACGGTGCCGGGATAATCGCGGGTCAGGCGTTGTGAAAAAGTTCACCACGCAGTTGCAAAGAGAAGGGACGTTGGCCTGGTCTGGACAGTACGCGGATAAGCGCTGCAGATGATGATGCCGGTCGCATGATCCGGGCAGGTGAGGTCACCATCGTAACCTGCCGCCTGCCCGGCGCGTTCGGGTAAGGTTACTCGTTACCCCATTGGTTCAGGAAGGTCGCAATCTCATCGATACGCTCTGCATCGATGTCCGCTTCAGTGGCCATCTGCTGCTGCGATTCTTCACTGATCTCTTCATTGTTCATCAGACGGGTGATCAGTAACTGGAAATAGTGCGCCAGCGGTGTGCGTTCTGCGTCGCTCACCGGCTTAGCGGATTCGGTCGCATACTCATCTGCGACGTCATAGTACTTGAGGGGAATATCGTTAGTCATAAAGAGTCCGCTAAGTTGAGGTTCCGTTCAGGTGCTGCCTGCGCTCGGTGGTGCAGATAGCCGGGTTATTATTTCGTGTTTGGGTTGGGGCTGTAAAGGGATAGCTATAGCGGGCATTGTTGAATTTATCAGTAACAAAAGCCCGGTAAGCGACCTTACTTAAAGTCATGCGCGAATTAGTCTGGTTCCAGAATTGAAATTCTGTAGAGCAGAATAGCGCGATGAATTATGCGGATACGTTCTCAATCTGTTCCACTATACACTCCGGATGAGCCTGCAGTCGCGCTAAAGCCTCGGCATAAGAGGGCATCGAATCGGCGGCACCAGCGCGTTCAACGCAGAGTGAGGCAAATGCCGCAGCGAACCGCGCCGCCTGCGGCAGATCGTCGCCGGAAGCGAGCCTGGCGGCGAGCGCGCCATTGAACGCGTCGCCGGCGCCGGTGGTGTCGCGCGGCTGTGCCGGAAATAGCGGAATGCGCTGCTGTTGCGAGGGCGTTGATAGCAGGCGCCGGCAATGCCTAGCGTAATGATTACCTGTCGCGCACCCTTACGATGCAACACCTCGGCGGCACGGCGCGCGCTGGCAAAATCCGTTACCGTTACGCCACTGAGTTGAGTCGCTTCGGTGCTGTTCGGCGTCAGCAGATCAATTTTTGCCAGCAGCGCATCGTTGATTTTCTGCCACGGTGCCGGATTGAGGATCACAAACGTGCCGCTGGCGCGGGCGCTATCAATCATGCGCTGAATAGCGTTGAGGTTATTCTCCAGTTGTACCAGCAGAATATCTGCTGCGGCTACCGTGGGCTGGCAGCGCGTAATCTCAGCGGCGGTCACGGTGGTATTGGCACCCGGATAGACTGAAATCATATTTTCGGCGTCGTCGCCTGCTACGTAAATCAGCGCGTTACCGGTGGGCTTCTCTTTACAGGTAAACAGCGTAATCGCGTCAAAGCCGGTTTTCTCCAGATGACGTCGCGCAAAGAGGCCAAAATCGTCATTGCCCACTTTACCGATGTAGTGCACCCGCGCACCGGCACGCAGTGCCGCCGTGGCCTGATTTGCACCTTTACCTCCCGCACCCATCATACTGTGGTGCGCCGTCAGCGACTCTCCCGGCAGCGGAAAGCGACGCATGACTGCAACAATATCGAGATTAAAGGAACCGAAAACACACACTTTTCCTTTCATCATAGGCTCCTGAACCGGCGTTCAGCGGCGAGACAGGCACCGCGACAGCCCGTATAGTCGGTTGAGTGGCTGAATATAATCTTCAGGTTTTCGCGCGTGACCGGTGGCCGCAAATGCTGTTGAATCTGGTTGCGCAGCAGCGCCAGCGGAAAATCAGCCATCGCCAGCACGCCGCCGCCGAGGATCAGATACTCCGGATCGAGAATATTCATCTCGGTGGCGATCAGCTGAGCCAGCCGCCGCACAAACGCCTGCAGATCCGGCTGTTCGCCGTGGCGGGTAAACAGCGCTGAGATGGGCGTGTCGGCGGCGTTCAGTGCCGCCCAGTGGCTCAGCCAGTGACCCGACGTCAGCGTTTCCGCACAGCCGTGGTTGCCGCACGGGCAGGGGAGATCGTTTCCCGCAACCGGCACATGCCCCAGTTCGCCCGCGCCGCCGTGCTCGCCGTGATAAAAGCGGCCATTCAGCCACAGACTGTTGCCCATCCCGGTGCCGGGGTAGAGGCCCACTGCGTTATCCGGCAGCTGCTCCAGCTGCAGCAGATCCCACAACATAAGATGGTTAACATCTTTGTCCATCGCCACTGGCATACTGAGTTGAGCTGCCAGGCGTGCCGCCACTGGCTGATGATCCAGCGCCTGAATAAAGGGCAGCGAGATCACCTGCTTTCTGTCGCGGCTGAGGATACCCGGCAGACCCAGCATAATGCCGCTGACCGGCTGCTGCTCCAGCGTCTCATCAATGAGCTGGCCAAGCGCCAGCAGCGCGTCGGGCTGCTGCGCCCAGCTGGCGGTAGGCACCTTGCGAAAGCTGTTCCAGACGCCTCCCTCTTCCATCAGCTGCAGTCGGGTACCGGTGCCGCCAATATCGATACCAAGCCAGCGTGATCTCATGCGGACACCTGCGCCAGCCCCTGGGCCTCATCAATGCTGTCGCGCATCATCTCCCACGCGGTGGCTAAATCGTCATGGATGTTAAACAGGCCGGAGGTGCCGACAATCAGCACTTCGGCGCCTGCGCCGATCAGCGGGTTATAGGTGCGGGTATTGCAGGAGCCGTCAATCTCAATCAGATAGTGATAGCTGTGCTGTTGCTTCAGCGCTTTCAGCTCGCGCACCTTTTCAACCATCTCCGGAATAAAGGGCTGGCCGGCGTAGCCAGGATCCACCGTCATCACGGTGATCTTATCGAGCAGATGAATATAATGCTGAATGTAGGAAACCGGCGTGGCAGGATTCAGCACCACGCCCACTTTTTTCCCGAAGCTACGGATCAGGTTAATGACGCGAAATGCATCGCGGTTAATGGTCTCAGCGTGCGGACAGATAAAGTCAGCCCCTGCTTTTGCGACCGCCTCGATAAAATCAGTCGGCTCTTCCACCATCAAATGCACATCGATCGCGACACGGGTATAAGGACGGATCTGCTCAATAAAGAAGGGGGAGAGCGTAATGTTTTTTACGTAGTGACCATCCATGATATCCACGTGAAGAAAGTCAGCGCGCGAGTCGAGAACCTGCAGCTGGTGCTTGATCTCCATCAGGTTCATACACATCAGTGACGGGGAGATTTGAGTACGCATCATACTTCCTTCTTTTCAGTCAGAGGATTAAGCACCGCGGCCAGCTTGCTGAGCTTTACTGCACGGTGTTCGTTGAATCGGGTTTTGAATTGTTTAAAAGCGAGTACCACAATCAGCACTGCCCCCCACATCGCCAGACTGACGTGCTGGCTGATGTTCATTAGATTGAAACCGGTGGAAAGCACCTGTAGCGCAATCAGTGCCAGCACCACGCCCGTGACGCGTCCGAAGCCGCCGTTGGGATCCGTGCCGCCAAGAATAATCGCCAGCACCGTCAGCAGCAGATAGGCGTCGCCGTAGCCCATGCGCGCGGAGTTAAAGCGCGCCATCATAATCAGGCCCGCCAGGACGCAAAGCAGGCTGGAGATCACGTAAACCAGCATCACCATGCGATGGGTATTGATGCCGCTAAACCAGGTAGCGTTGATGTTGCTGCCGCCCATGTAGATACATTTACCGGCGCGGGTTTTACCGAGAAACAGCGCCAGCAGCGCGGCGGCAATCAGGAACACCCAGAGCGGCAGCGGCATACCGAGCAACGTGTCCGCACCCAGTGCCTGCACCACCGGCGGCATACCGCTAATGGCGGCACCTTTGGTCAGCCAGATTCCGACGCCGTTTAGCGTCATCATCGTTGCCAGCGTTACCAGAATCGGGTGTGCGCCGATTCGCGTCACCATCAGACCCGTCACCACACCGATCGCGGCGGCGATCAGCATGGCGCCAATGATGGCGATAAACAGCCAGAGCAGCTGCAACGCCATGCCGGCATTGGCGGGCAGCGCGCTCATCAGCGTCCAGGCGACAAACAGTGCAGTGAGGTTAGCGGTAGCGATAATGGCAAGGTTCAGGCCGCCGCTGAGAATGGCGATAAACATCGCCAGCGTGAGTAAACCCAGTTCCGGCAGCTGAAACGCCATACTCATAAAGGTTGAGTCGGTCAGGAAGCGACCCGGTAACATCAGCGTAAAGGTGGCAAGCGCCAGCGCGATAAGCAGCATCAGGCCGATGTTGGTACCGTCTGGGCGCAGTGCAGTCAGTGATTTCATCATCAGTGCCCTCTGTCACACGAAACTGACATCAGTTTCTTTGCGTTTTTTGTAGTGCGTCACGGCGATCGCAATCATGATGGTGCCGCCTACCACGATATTCATGAAGTAGTTCGATACTCCCACCAGGTTGAGACCGTTCTTCAGAATGGCGATCAGGAAAACGCCCATCAGCGTGCCGCTGACTGTGCCTTTGCCACCCATCAGACTGGCTCCGCCCAGCACCGTAGCCGCCAGCACATCAAGTTCGCCGCCAACCAGCGCATTGGGAACGACTTCTCCCATACGATAGACTTGCACCAGCCCGCCAATCGCCGCCATTGCGCCCAGCCAGCCGTAGGCGAAAACGTGGATCAGGCCGACGCGGATACCAATACGGCGTGCAGACTCCGCATCCCCCCCCACGGCATAGAGCTGGCGTCCGAGGTTGGTTTTGTTCAGCAGTAAGGCAGTAATGGCGGCAATCAGCAGCATAGTGGCCAGCGGCAGGCCGACCTGAAAGCTCTCCCCCTGCCAGCTGAACGGCAGTACATTGCGCAGCGTGATCCACCACTCCGGCAGTGAGTAGAGGCTACGACCACCGGTGACCCACATCAGTAGCCCGAACAGCAGCGACTGCATGCTAATGGTGATGATGATGGAGACCACCCGCAGCGTGGTGATCAGTAACGCGTTTATCACCCCGAACAGCGTGCCGCACACCACTGCCAGCAAAATGCTGAGCAGTGCATTATCGAACTGGTACTGTACAAACAGTGATGCGAGCAGGTACTGCACCACTGAGGCGACTGCCGCGAAGGAGATATCGATACCGCCGGTAACCAGCACGACAAACAGACCTAGCGCAAAGATGCCGGTGACCGCGTAGCTCTCCGCCAGATCCAGCAGATTCTGCATGGTAAGAAACTGCTCGCTGGCAACCGAGAAAAACAGAATGAACGCCAGCAGCACCCAGGCGAGCCAACCCTGACTGGAGTGCGGACGAAAACGGGAAAAGTCAGGCATTGATCACCTCCGCCAGCTGCTGCTGCTCGACGCTATCGGGTTGATACTCGGCATGGATCGTGCCATTACGGAAATGCAGAATGCGGTCGCAGTTGTACCAGACCTCTGGCACCTCATCGGAAATCAGAATGATCGATAGCCCCTCTTTCGCCAGCTCGTGGATCAACTGGTAAATACTGGCTTTTGCACCTACATCTACGCCGACGGTGGGTGAGTCGAGGATCAGAATGCGCGGCTGCGTCAGCACCCATTTCGCCAGCACAATTTTCTGCTGATTACCGCCGGAAAGCGTGGAGATAGCGAGGTTTGGATCGGCGACGCGGACGCCAAACTGCTGAATCCACTGCAGGATCAGCTTGTTTTTACGGTATTCATCAATCAGGTGAAACCGGTTTTGCAGCTTGTCGAGGATGGGCAGCACCATGTTGTCTGCCACCGACTGCTGCTGCACCAGGCCCAGCGTCAGACGATCTTCCGACACGTAGCCGATACCCGCTTTGATCGCATCTTCATGACCACGAAAGCGCACCGGCTTACTGTCGAGCCAGATTTTACCGCTGTCGGGACGTGTCATGCCAAACAGCGATAGCGCCAGTTCAGTGCGCCCGGAACCGAGCAGGCCGCACAGCCCGAGCACCTCGCCTTCATACAGTTTAAAATTGACGTCGTGATACTGGCCGGCGCGGGTTAAATTTTCTATCTCCAGAATGGCGCGATTGCCGTTGCGCGTCGGCGCTTTCAGCTGGTAGTCGAGTTTCAGGCCGGTCATCAGCTCTGTCAGGTGGTGCGGTGTCATCTCGCGCGCGGGCCAGCAGCCCATTTTGTGTCCGTCGCGAATCACCGTAACGCGGTCAGAAATCTCCAGCACCTCATCCAACCGGTGGCTGACAAATACCACGCAGATATTTTTATCTTTAAGGTAGCGCACGGTTCGCAGCAGTTGATTCACCTCGGTGCGGGTCAGGGAGGCGGTCGGCTCATCCATGATCACCAGTCGTGCATCGGCGACCAGCGCACGGCAGATCGCCACCTGCTGACGCTGAGCAATAGAGAGCGCCGCGACCTTCTCATCCAGATCGAGATCAAACTTCAGTTCGGTAACAATGCTGTGCGCGCTTTCACGCAGGCGTGCGCTGTGGTGCCATCGCAGCAGGCCATTGAGGTTATGCTCGAAGGCGATATTCTCTGCCACACTGAGATTGGGAAACAGCGACAGATCCTGATAAATCACCTGGATACCGAAGTCACGCGCCTGCCGGGTAGTAAGGCGTGGCTGCGGCAGGCCGTCGCCCAGTGTGATGCAACTGCCACTGTCCGGGGCGTGTACCCCTGAGATAACCTTGATCAGCGTGCTCTTGCCGCAGCCGTTGGTACCAGCGAGACAGTGCACTTCGCCTGCCAGTAAGGTCAGTGAGATATCGCTCAGTGCGCGGTTGCCACCAAATGTTTTCGACAGATTCTCGAGCACAAGCAGTGTCTGTGGAGTGACCTCTTGCATATCAGAGCCCCATTTTTACCAGTTTTGGCAGATTTTCTTTATCCAGGCTCTCTGTGTTGTTACCGAGAATGGTGTGCGTGGCTTCATCCACTTTTACTTTGCCCAGCCCTTCAATCGTTATGCCGTCAGTAATGGGCTCTTTCTTATGCATCATGTCTGCGATACGCACAAAGACTTCGCCCGCAGTCTGCGGATTCCAGATGTAGCCGCCTTTAATGGCGTTACGCTGCACCAGGGAGGCACCTTGTCCCGGACTGAATGAGCCAATCACGCACACCTGGTCGATTTTTTTACGGTTCATGACCGCACGCCCGGCGCCAATCGGTCCCTGTGAACCAAACGCCATGATCCCTTTCAGATCGGGATATTTGGACATCAGCTCATTGGTGGTGCGAATGGAATCATCCAGCGATTCGCCGACGCCAAATTTGTCGATGACCAGCTGCATTTTGGGGTAGTGCTCTTTCTGATAATTGAGTGCAGCGTCGGTCCACTGTTGATGCAGTGGCACCGTCAGGCTGCCAACATACATGGCGTATTTGCCTTCTTCGTTCATGCACTTCGCCAGCGCTTTCATATGGTTAATGCCATGCGTAGCCGCATCGACCAGTTCGAAATCCCAGTTGGCGCCCTGCTGGCCGGGTGACTCATGGGTGATGACTTCGATACCGGCATTGCGCGCCCGTTTCAATACCGGCTCCAGCACTTTTGGATCGTTCGGTACGACGCCGATGATATCGACTTTCTGCGCAATCAAATCTTCGATGGCGCGTACCTGTAGTGCCGGATCAGCCGCGGTGGGCCCTACCATCCACGCATCAATTCCGCGCTTCGCTGCTTCACTTTTAATTCCTGCTTCCATGGCATTAAACCAGGGAATACCGCCAATTTTGACCACAATACCCATACGCAATTTGTCAGCGGCTTGCGCACCGGTGGCGGCAAAGAGGGCAAGCAGAGAGCAGGCGATAAGATGCTTTTTCATACAGACTCCTGATTAGTTTTTAATTAGCTGCATGGACTGAAAACGCTGAGAACAGACGATAACGTTAACGCCATTCCACGCCAGTTCCTGTTCAAGTTCTTTATCTTTTAATTGGTCAGTAATAAGAAAATCGACGTCGCGGTAGTGGCATATACGGGCAAAAGAGGGCCGCAGAAATTTACTGCCATCCATTAAAAGATGTTTTCTTTCAGCGGCCAGCAGCATCTGCTGTTTCAGGTGTGCATTATTTTCATTACCTTCGCGCAAATATCCGTCGTTACCCAGACTGCTACAGGAAAAAAATATTTTATTAATCTGAAATTCGCGCAGCGGCTGCTCAGCCACCACGCCGTGAAAATCTTCATCCCGATCGGAATATTCACCGCCCAGACAGATAGTGCGAATACTGCCGCGTGCCGCCAGCGTCTGCACGATGCGCAGAGAATTGGTTAATACCGTTAATTCAATGTCGGGCAGCTGTCGCGCCAGATACCAGCAGGAAGTACTGCTATCCAGCAAAATACAGTCACCGGGACTGATAAAGTCGAGCGCGCGTTTGGCAATCATCATCTTGGCATCAACGTGCTCATTAATACGCTGACGAAAAGATAATTCGTTATGGTCTTCATTAGCCGTTCTGCTATTTCCCTGAATGCTGGCGCTCTGTCTTTTTATCAGAACGGCGCCGCCGTGGCTGCGTTGCAATAATCCGCGTTTTTCCAGATGGTTTAAATCACGGCGAATAGTTTCCTGCGAAACCTGACATAATGTGACCAGCTCTGAAGCAATTACACGACCATTTGTATTAAGTTCATTAATAATTCTTTGCTGTCTTTCAATCGGCAACATACTTATCCTCCGATGACTATAAATTACTGGAAGCGAACACGGGAAAATGTGGGCTGGGCAGGAGTCCACGTGGGTAAATAGGGCTGGCTTTTATTAAGTGATATAGTCGAAATATTTTATGCAAAGTAGTGCAATAAATTGCATGTAAAAGTGATGTTCCTCACGTATTTTGCTTCTCCAGGCTGGTGGCGATTACAAACAGGGTTAACAGACTATATAGCATCGTTGCTGTGACGTGACTGTTTATGACCGTTTGTGTGGATTTGACCGTTTAAACTCAGCCTTTGACTCTCCAGGGCATCGGAGTAAGCCACTTCAGGTGGCGAACAGTTTCTGATGCGACTCTGGCCTGAACTGGTTGAATTGCTTTAACCAGGTGTGAGCCTTGATCTCAGTAACACTGATATCACCTATTGCCGGAAATACATCTTTCTCAAGCGAGCGCCAGATATCCTCTGCGTAGTCTTCGGTCACGCTGGCTTTCTTGACATTCCACCAACGCTCGGCAACTAACAGGAAAGTGTTGGTTTTGGCCTCTTGAGAATTTCTAACCTGCTCTTTCTGATGTTCCTGAGGATCAATGTCTTTCGTCAGGAGTGCTCGGGATTCCGCTCTGAGTTTACGCACATCAGAAAGTGAGACGGCAGGGTAAGTACCCAAACTCTGTTTGGTTCGCTGCCTGGTTAGAGGTCGATATGTAGTGGCACACTGAATTTGGCTACCTGAAC
>MIEI01000080.1 GCA_002095305.1 Pantoea brenneri | reverse complement strand
GCCTGCCGGCGGCGCAGATCCGCCAGCTGGCACGGCAGATGGCGGAATGCAAAACAATGATCAATATTGCCTGGTCGGTGCAGCGTGCGCGGCAGGGCGAACAGGCTTTCTGGGCGGCGGTGGCCACTGCCGCGCTGCTGGGTCAGATTGGCACGCCGGGGGGCGGGCTGGGTTTTGGCTATGCTTCGACCAATCTGGCGGGGGCAGCACGGCGTCAGTTTTCCGGTCCGCGACTACCTGCCGGTCACAATCCGGTGCAGCAGAACATTCCGGTGGCGCGTATTGCTGACATGCTGCTGAACCCCGGCGGCGGTTACGCGTTTGATGGCCAGCAGCGGACTATCCCGATATCCGCCTGGTCTACTGGGCGGGCGGCAACGTTTTCCATCACCATCAGGACCTGAATAAGCTGGTGCGCGCCTGGCAACAGCCAGAGACCATTATCGTGCATGAGCAGTTCTGGACCGCGCAGGCAAAGTTCGCCGATATTGTGTTGCCCGCCACCACCGCGCTGGAGCGCGAAGATATCGGCAGCGCCAGCAATGACGGTTTTATCATCGCCATGCCGCAGCATCTGGCACCGCTGGCGGCATCGCAGTCTGACTATGCGATTTTTGCCGCCCTGGCGCAGCGGCTTGGCTTTGCTGACCGCTTCACCGAAGGACGCGATGAACGGCAATGGTTAGCGGCAATCTACGATCAGGCCCGACCCCGCGCCGCAGAGCAGGGCATCACGCTGCCCGACTTCGAGACGTTCTGGGCGAGCGGCAAGCTGGAATATCCGTTACCTGACACGCCGCAGGTGCTGTTGCAGGCGTTTCGTGACGATCCTGAAGCGGCACCGCTAACCACCCCGTCAGGCCGGATTGAGCTGTTTTCGCAGACGGTCGCCGATTACGGTTACGCCGAAGCGCCGGGTTTCGCCTGGTGGGACCCGGATGAATATCAGGCGCAGCAGCAGGAGAAGCAGCAGTGGCCGTTGCATCTGCTCTCCAGCCAGCCGCGTACCCGACTGCACAGTCAGTACGATCATGGCCGCATTAGCCAGCAGACTAAGATTGCCGGACGCGAGCCGCTGTGGATGCATCCGGATGACGCCAGCCCGCGCGGCATTGGCGAAAACAGCATCGTGAAGGTGTTTAATGCGCGCGGAGCGGTGCTGGCGGGCGTCCATCTGACGCGGGATATCCGGCCTGGTGTCGTGCAGATGTCGACCGGCGCCTGGTATGACCCGCTGGAGCAGGACGGCGAGCTGCCGCTGGATAAACACGGCAATCCCAACGTGCTGACCCGCGATTGTGGCAGTTCACGGCTGGGGCAGGGATGCAGTGCCCAGACCTGCTTTGTCGATATCGCGCTTTATAGCCAGCGACTGCCTGCTATTACCGCCTGGCAGCCGCCGGAGTTTGTTCACTGGCCGGCAGAATAATCGTTGAAAATTGAGCGGCTTAAGAATAATCGGGATATTCCCGCCGACTGAATATCGATAGCAGGATTAGTTGGTAGTTAAACACCCGGTGAACTGGCAAGGTTAATTCATTCCATGCCAACAGGGTGTCAATAATGAGTAAGATAGCGCCGTCAGAATTACCGATAATTGATTTCGCGTTATTGTCCGGTAATAAACAGCAGCAACAACAGTGTCTGGAAAAATTAGGCCAGGCAGCACGTGATGTCGGCTTCTTTTATTTAATTAATCACGGTATTGATGCTGAATTATTAAATGCGGTACAGCGCGTTGCCCGGGATTTTTTTGCGCTGCCCGAGCAGGAAAAATTATCGGTACAAATGGCCAACTCGCCCCATTTCCGCGGCTATAACCTTGCCGGTGTGGAAATTACCCGGAGCCAGCCTGACTTCCGCGAACAGTTTGATATTGGTGCAGAACGCGAAGCTCTGCCGGTGACCGCCGATTCACCCGCCTGGCAGCGGATGCAGGGACCCAATCAGTGGCCCGCCGCGCAGCCCGAGCTGCAAACGGTGGTGACCCGCTGGCAGCAGGAGATGACCGCGGTTGCGCTGGAGCTGCTGCGGGCCTTTGCCGAGGCGCTGGATCTGCCGCGTCACGCCTTCGACAATCTGTATGGCGACTACCCCAACGAGCATATCAAGCTGATCCGCTATCCCGGCCGCACCGATGGCGAGTCACGCCAGGGCGTGGGTGCGCATAAAGATTCCGGTTTCCTGACGCTGCTGTTGCAGGACGACCAGCCGGGATTGCAGGTTGAGGTCACGCCTGACCACTGGATTGACGCATCGCCGTTGCCAGGCGCTTTTGTGGTGAATATCGGTGAACTGCTGGAGCTGGCCACCAACGGCTATCTGCGTGCCACCGTACATCGGGTGGTGTCGCCTCAGCAGTCCAGCGAGCGGTTATCGATCGCCTTCTTCCTCGGTGCACAGCTTGATGCGGTGGTGCCGGTCTATCAGCTGCCGCCTTCACTGGCGCAACAGGCGCAGGGACCGAGCAGCGATCCGCTTAATCCGCTGTTACGTGAGGTCGGCTGGAACTACCTCAAAGGGCGCTTACGTTCCCATCCTGAAGTCGCGCAGCGTTTCTATCCCGAACAACTTCAACACTCCTAATCCTAAGAGAAAAATGATGATCAAAAAGCGCGTTTTAGCCCTTGCCGGGCTGACTTTACTGATTGCACAGAGTTTACAGGCGGCACCTTTACGTGTGGCCGCCGATCCGGTGCCGCACGCGGAAATTCTGGAATATGTCAAAACACTCGATCCGAAACTCGATTTTAACATCGTCGAGCTGAGCGGAGGCGTTAATGCCAACGAGCTGCTGGCGTCCGGTGACGTTGACGCCAACTACTTCCAGCATCTGCCTTATCTGAAAGATCAGGAAAAAGCGCTGGGGAAAACCTTCGCTATAGCGGCCAGCGTGCACATTGAGCCGCTGGGCATTTACTCCCATAAAGTGAAAAGCCTGTCGGCCCTGCCGCAGGGGGCCAGCATCGCGGTGCCCAATAACACCACCAACCTGAGCCGGGCGCTGTGGCTGTTGCAGGATAAAGGGCTGATTAAACTTGGCGCGCAGGGCGAAGCGGGTTCAACGCTGGTGACGCCGAAAGATATCAGCGACAACCCGAAACAGATCAAAATTATCGAGATCGAGTCACCGCAACTGCCGCGGGCGCTGGATGATGTCGATGCGGCGGTCATCAACGGCAATTACGCGCTGGAGGCGGGACTGACGCCAGCGAAAGATGCGCTGGGACTGGAGTCTGCCAGCCACAATCCTTACGCCAACCTGCTTGTTACCACGCCAGCGCTGGCAAAAGATCCGCGTATTCTGCAACTGGCGAAAGATCTGCGCTCGCCACAGGTGGCCGATTTCATCCGTAAAAACTATCACGGCTCGGTGATACCGGTAGCGGACCCGCAGCATGATTAAACTCTCGCATCTCAGTAAACACTACCCCGGCGCGGCGACCCCCGCGCTGGATGACCTGTCGCTGACCATCGAAGAGGGAACGATTTTTGGCATTTTAGGCCGCAGCGGCGCCGGAAAAAGTACCCTGCTGCGTTGCCTGAACCGGCTGGAAAGCCCCTCCAGCGGCCAGATCGAGATCGACGGCCAGGACATCGCCGCCATGAGCCTGGCGCAGTTGCGCCAGCAGCGGCAGCAGATGGGCATGATCTTCCAGCACTTCAATCTGCTGCACTCGCGCAATGTACACGACAACATCGACCTGCCGCTGGAGATCGCCGGCGTGCCGGCGGCGGCGCGGCGTCAGCGGGTCAGCGAACTGCTGCAACTGGTCGGTCTGGAGCACTTTGCCCGCGCCTGGCCGTCACAGCTCTCCGGCGGACAGAAGCAGCGGGTCGGCATTGCCCGCGCGCTGGCCGCCCGACCGCGTTATCTGCTGTGTGATGAAGCGACCAGCGCGCTCGATCCTGAAACCACCGGCTCGATTCTGGACTTACTGGCTGATATCCAGCAGCAGCTCAATATCACTATCGTATTAATCACCCACGAAATGACGGTGGTCAAACGCATCTGCGAAGGTGCCGCGCTGCTGGAGCAGGGGCGGCTGGTGGAGAGTGGTTCCCTGAGCCAGATCATGTCACGTGAAGAGGGACGCCTGCGGCAGATGCTGCTGCAGGATGGCGCAGCGGATCGGGCATTTATCGAGAAATATCAACGTGGAGCCGTAACACGATGCGTAGCCTGACCAGCGAACGTTTTCAGCAACTGCTGCTGAACGCCACCGCAGAAACGCTTTACATGGTGCTGCTGGCCGCGCTCTTTACTGTGGCAATCGGTTTGCCGGTCGGGGTCGTGCTGTTTCTGACCCGCCCGCAGGGCATTCTGCCTAACCGGGGCGTGTCATGGCTGCTGAATGCACTGGTTAACATTGGCCGGGCGCTGCCGTTTGTGGTGCTGTTGATCGCGTTGATTCCGTTTACCCGCTTGCTGGTCGGCACCACGCTGGGCAGCACGGCGGCGATCGTGCCGATCACCCTGGGCGCTTTTCCCTTTTTTGCCCGCATCGTCGAAAACGCGCTGGATGAGGTGGATCGAGGACGGATTGAAGCGGTGGTATCGATGGGCGGCACCCTGTGGCATATCGTCAGCCGCGTGCTGCTGCCGGAAGCCTTACCGGCGTTGGTGGCGGGCATTACCCTGACGATTGTGATGCTGATTGGCTTCTCGGCAATGGCCGGTGTGGTCGGCGGTGGGGGATTGGGCGATCTGGCGATCCGTTACGGTTATCAGCGTTTTGATAACCAGATTATGGCCGCCACCATCGTGGTGCTGCTGGCGCTGGTGATGCTGATTCAAAAACTGGGCGATCGGCTGGTCCGCTCGCTGGCCTATCGTCGCTAAGGGGGATTGATGTTTCGTGTGATGTCGCCGAAAGGCTATCTGCAACGTCCCGGCCTGCGGGCAGAGGTGGGTGAAATCATCCGGCCGCTGGCCACACATATTCACATTCTGACCTCGCCGCGCGCCTGGCAGGCGGTTAATCCGCAGCTGAGTATCAGCCTGGAGCGGGCCGGCATACGCTGGCAGCTCGACGTTTTAAACGGCGAATGTACCGATGCGGCGATTGCCGGGCTACAGCAGCAGGTGCAGACGCACGGCGCATCGCTGATTCTGGCGATTGGCGGCGGGCGGGTGCTGGACTGCGCCAAAGCGGTCAATGATGCGCTGCCGCAGGTCCGGCTGGTTAACATGGCGACCGTAGCAGCGACCTGTGCGGCCTGGTCACCGCTGGCGATTATTTACAATCAGCAGGGCGGTCATCTGCGCAGCCAGCCGCTCAGCAGCATGCCGGAGTGGATTCTGGTCGACAGCGAGGTGATTGCCGCCAGCGATGTACGTTATCTGCGCGCCGGAATGGTGGATGCGCTGGCGAAATGGATTGAGTTTGAACCCTATCAGCGGCAGACGCCGCATCAACTGGCACTGGATTTGAAAGTTAACGCCGCCAGGCAGGCGCTGGAGTGGTGCGAGCGCTGGGGCGAGGAGGCGGTGGCAGCCAACGTCGCGCAGCAGGTCACGCCCGCGCTGGAAAAGATTATCGAAGCCAATATTGTGCTGGCCGGGCTGGCGAACAGTATTCAGGACAGCCTGCCACGCCAGGATTTGCTCATGTTATTCATGACCGTCAGACGCATCAGCCTGAGCTTCACCACTGGCTGCACGGTGAAAAAGTCGGCTTCAGCCTGCTGGTACATTCTCTGATCGAGCAGGATAACGGGCAGGTCGAGCCGACGCTGTTATCGCTGCTGCGGCGTTTCAACAGCCCGCTGACGCTGCCCGCCGGGATCGACGACGCCACGCTGCAACAGATCGCCCGTGAGATTCATTTCCCCGACGCCAGCCTGGCGGATCTGCCCTTTACTATCGACCCGTACAAGCTGGAACAGGCGCTACGGGCGACCGCGACCTTTAAACCGTAAATGCGGTCTGCACCATCGCCGATAAACATCGCTTGCTAACCTACTAACCGTAACCTACCTTTAGTAACTTAATAGTGATGAAGGAGGTGACGACCATGCACGCATTAATTGTGACGGCCCATCCCGATCGGGATGCACATACTCACCGCGTTGCGGAGCAGCTTGCGCGCGGCATCATTGCCAGCGGTCAGCATAGCGTTGAACAGGCTGACCTGGCGGCTGAAGGGTTTGATCCGCGTTTTACTCTTCATGACGTGCGGCAGTTTAAAGGCCAGGCTGCTTCGCCGCCTGATGTGCTGGCTGAACAGCAGCGGGTGGATCGCGCCGACGCGCTGGTACTGGTCTATCCGATCTACTGGTGGTCATTTCCGGCGCAGCTAAAAGGCTGGATTGATCGGGTCTTTACCCAGGGCTGGGCTTACCAGGAGCAGGAAGGGAGGATAGTGAAACGTCTCGGCCATCTTCCGGTTCATCTGCTGGCGCTGGGGGCGGCCGATACGCGGACCTATCTGCGGCACGGCTACTTCGCCAGCATGCGCAATGAAATTGAGCACGGCATCTTCGATTACTGCGGCGCACCGGTGGTGACCAGCGAACTGTTGCTGACCGGCGATGAGGGCTATCCTGAGTCGCACTATCAGCAGGCCCGGCAGTTGGGTCAGCGTTTGTTTGTCGATCGGAGATCTCATGACCAGTGAAAAGTCCGCCAGGCCGCGCCTGTCGCGTGAAGCCCGGCGCAGACAGTTGTTAGACGTTGCATGGCAGTTAATGCAGGCCGAAGGCAGTGATGGCCTGACGCTGGCGCGGGTCGGTGATGCCGCCGGGGTCAGTAAGCCGGTGGTGTACGACCACTTCACAACCCGTCATGGTTTGCTGGCGGCCCTGTATGCTGATTTTGATCGTCGCCAGACCGAACTGATGGAAGCGGCCATGCGCGCCGCGTCACCGCGGTTGCAGCAAAAAGCGGCGGTGCTGGCCGCCTGTTATGTGGATTGCGTGATGACGGAGGGACGTGAAATCCCTGAATTGTTATCAGCACTCAGCACCTCGCCTGAACTTGCCGCCGTTAAACGTCATTATCAGCTCGACTTTATTGCCCGCTGTCAGCAGTGGTTTGCGCCTTTCAGCGGCGAAAACCGGATTGCTGACGCCGCAATGTGGGGAATGCTGGGGGCGGCAGATGCGATAGCCGGCGCGGTGGTACGCGGCGATATCAGTCAGGCAGAAGGTGAGCAGACGTTAACCGCGGTCATCCTGGCGCTGGTGGCAGGCAGCGGCGAGTCCGGTTGCTGACAGCATAAAAATGGCGGCCCGCAGGCCGCCTAATCCTCAACCACAACGGATGTTGTGTAAGCAGTGGCAACGTACAATGATGATCGTTTACCCTTTCACGCCGCCGGCGGTTAAGCCGCTGACCAGCCAGCGCTGTGCCAGCAGGAAGACCAGGGTGATAGGAATGGCCGAGAGCACCGCCGCCGCGGCGAAATCGCCCCACAGGTAGTTCTGTGGATTAAGGTATTGCTGCATCCCCACCGCCAGGGTGTAACTGTTGACATCGCGCAGCAGCAGCGACGCAACCGGCACCTCGGTGACGGCGGCGATAAACGCCAGAATAAACACCACTGCCAGAATCGGTACCGACAGCGGCAACAGCACCAGCCGGAACGCCTGCCACGGCGTGGCGCCGTCCAGCGCAGCGGCCTCTTCCAGCGAACCATCGATGGTTTCGAAATAGCCCTTAATGGTCCAGACATGCAGTGCGATACCGCCCAGATAGGCGAAAATCACCCCACCGTGAGTATTCAGCCCGATAAAGGGCAGATACTGGCCGAGTCGATCAAACAGGGCATACAGCGCCACCAGCGACAGCACCGCCGGGAACATCTGGAAAATCAGCATCCCCTTCAACAAACTGGCGCGACCGGTAAAGCGCATGCGGGCAAAGGCATAAGCGCAGGTGGTAGAGAGCGCCACAATGCCCAGCGCACTGATGGCCGCAATCTTGACCGAGTTCCACAACCACAACAGCACCGGAAAGGGCGGTGGCGTCACCCGACCATCGGCGTGTTCAACGCTGAAGCCCAGCGCCAGCCGCCAGTGCTCCCAGGAGATCTGCTCCGGGATCAGGCTGCCGGTGGCGAAGTTACCGGCGCGCAGTGAAATGGCGATCACCATCAGCAGTGGAAACAGGATGGCGGCAATAAATAACAGCAGCAGCAGATGCGTCGTCAGCAGACGCAGCCGTTGCGATTTTGGTTGTACCATAGCCATAACAACTCCTTAGCACCTGGTCCATCAGGCTATTTTATGTGTCACTCTGCAGCCGGGCAGTGCGCACAATCCTCACGTACTACCTGTACGCTCCGGTTGTTCCGCGCCTGCCTGCAACGATTACGCCTGGTGGGGCCAGGCTCCTTAGTCGAATTTCATCCGTGACGCTTTCAGGTTAATCACCGCCAGCGCACCCACCAGCAGGAAGATCAGGGTGGCAATGGCCGCCGCCAGACCAAAGTCCTGTCCGCCGCCGCCTTCAAAGGCGATACGCCAGGTGTAGTTGACCAGCAGGTCGGTATAGCCCGCCGGGGTAGTGGTACCGATCCGATCCGGCCCGCCGTTGGTCAGCAGTTGTACCAGCACAAAGTTGTTAAAGTTAAAGGCGAAGCTGGCGATCATCAGCGGCATCAACGGCTTCAGCAGCAGTGGCAGGGTGATCAGGAAAAAGTTTTGCAACGGTCCGGCCCCGTCCATCGCAGAGGCTTCATACAGATCGTCAGGAATCGCCTTCAGCAGTCCCATGCACAGGATCATCATGTAGGGATAACCCAGCCAGGTGTTGACGATAATCAGCATGGTGCGCGCCAGCGTCGGATCGCTGAACCAGGCGGGCTTCACGCCAAACAGCGCGCTGAGCATCACGTTGATCTCACCGAAACTCTGGTTAAACAGTCCCTTGAAGATCAGAATCGAGATAAACGCCGGTACCGCATAAGGCAGGATCAGCATCACCCGGTAAACCGCTTTGCCGCGCAGCGCCTCCCACTGCACCAGACAAGCCAGCACCATACCGACCGCCACGGTCAGCACCACGGTGATCAGTGAGAACAGCAGCGTCCAGCCGAAGATCGCCAGGAACGGCTTCTGAATACCTTCATCGGTAAACACCCGCAGGAAATTCTTCCAGCCGGTATTGACGGTGAAGCCAGGGCTCAGGGTTTCATTCGCCCAGCTACCGTCGGCGTTAATCGCCTGATAGAAACCGGTTTGCGGGTTAGCGCGATAGTGCGTTCCGCTCTGCTGGTTAGTCAGCTCATCCTGCGCGCCAACCTGATACAGCGGCTGGGTGCCGGAGAACTGCCGCAGTGAACTCATGCGTAACTGACGGCCATCCGGCAACACCGCACTGATCTGACTCAGCGCCTGGCGATTGCCGGTGATCACCCGCAGCGTGGCGCGCTCGCCAGCCGGTTGCGCGGCGGGCTGCATTTTCAGCTGCTGTTCACCGCCAAAGCGGAACGGCGGCGAGACAAAATGGTTGCCATTTTCATCCAGCATCAGTTGCCAGCGATCGCCCGCCGGATAGAGCGAGAAACTGACAGCTTCACCCGACTGGAAGGAACGGCTCAGCAGTACCTGCTGCGCCCGCTCAAAGGTGAGCTGGTTGGTGCTGCTGTAGTTGGTAAAGGCGATGGCGATGGTACAGGCGAGCGGAAACAGCACGAATAGCGCCATCCCCGCCACGCCGGGATAAACATAGCGCCAGGCATAGGCGCGACGATTAGCGTAGATCCACAGGCCGAGCGCACTGAGGATCAGCGTCAGCAGCGCAAACAGATATTCACCCTGCGCATACATCAGCACCAGCAGATAGCCGACCAGCAGACAGCAGATCCCGATGAGAACGCTTTTAATCAACAGACCTGGCGTTTTCGGTTTTCCTGACATGATGCGGTTTTCCTTAACGGTCACTCAAGCCGGGTTGCCCCGGCTGTAAAGGGAGGATTACTTTTTCAGGCGCGCCTGGGCATCTTTCAGGGCAGCGTCAACGCTCTGACGACCGCCCAGCGCATTCAGGGTAGCGGTGCGCATGGCGTACCAGAACGCCGCCATCTGCGGGATGTTCGGCATGATATCGCCGTGGCGGGCGTTGCTCATGGTGGCGGCGATACGGGAATCTTTCTCCAGCGTCTGCTGGAATGATTTCAGCGCCACGGCACCCAGCGGCTTGTCTTTGTTAACCGCGTCCAGTCCGGCGTCGGTCAGCAGGTAGTTTTCCAGAAACTCTTTTGCCAGTTCTTTATTGGGGCTGGCGGCGTTGATACCGGCACTCAGCACGCCGACAAAGGCTTTCGACGGTTTGCCGTTCAGCGTCGGTAACTCAGCAACGCCATAGTCGATGCCGCTTTTATCGATGTTGCTCCACGCCCAGGGACCGTTAATGGTCATGGCGGTTTGACCCTTGTTGAAAGCAGCTTCAGCAATCGAGTAGTCGGTATCGGCGTTGAGGGTTTTGGCCTTGACCTGATCGACCAGGAACTGCATGCCCGCTTTGGCTCCGGCGTTATCCACTCCGACATCCTTCACGTCATAACGGCCGTCATTCAGCTTAAAGGCATAAGCGCCACCCGCGGCCAGCAGTGGCCAGGTGAAGTAGGGTTCCTGCAGGTTAAACATGATGGCGCTTTTGCCTTTGGCGCGCATTTGCTTGTCGAGTCCGGCAATCTCTTCCCAGGTTTTTGGCGGTGTCGGCAGCAGCTTTTTGTTGTAAATCAGCGACAGCGACTCAACCGAAATCGGATAGCCGATCAGCTTGCCGTCAAAGCGCACTGCATCCCAGGTGAAGGGGAAGATTTTTTGCTGGAAGCTGGCGTCAGGCGTGATCTCAGCCAGCAGGCCCGATTGTGCGTAGCCGCCAAAGCGGTCGTGAGCCCAGAAAATGATATCCGGGCCATCGCCGGTGGCGGCCACCTGCGGATATTTCTCTTCCATCTTATCAGGATGCTCCACCGTCACTTTAATGCCGGTCTCCTGTTCAAACTTCTTACCGACCTCGGCAAGGCCGTTATAGCCCTTGTCGCCGTTGATCCAGATGACCAACTTGCCTTCCTCAATTTTTGCCACTGCGGATGCTGAAAACAGCACGGCAGAGAGGGCAGAGAGGGCCAGAATTCGTACACCGGTTTTCATCGTCATAAGTCCATCCTGTTTGCGGAAGCGGTGATTGCTCTACCGGCAACATTGTGCGCATCCGTCACCGCTTCTCATCCTCCTTCGCTCTACGCCCTGTGGCTGAGGGGTGTGATCGCGCTGGCAAAAAGCGGGCGAAGCGGCCGGTTACGGGCTAAAAAATCCGGCAGGTCTGCGTTAGCGATCACAAAAAACCGCCGCCGCCCGCCCGCCGCCGCGTCAGCCCGCCTTTCTCCTCCTCCCGCCTCCTCCCCCAGCAGGTTGCGCTGCGGCGGAGGATGTTAGCCCCGCCATCCTTGCGCATAGTGAGCCCCGGAACCCGTCTGCCGAGAGCAGACACGAATGAGCAGCTAAGAGGGAAGGGATCATGGCGAGCGTTGTGCTACGCAATGTCACAAAAGCCTGGGGCGATACGGTGGTGTCGAAAGATATCGATCTCACTATTCGTGAAGGGGAATTTGTCGTTTTTGTTGGCCCATCAGGCTGTGGCAAATCAACACTGCTGCGCATGATTGCCGGACTGGAAACCATCACCAGCGGGGAGCTGCTGATTGGTGACCGCCGCATGAATGAGGTGCCGCCCGCCGAGCGCGGTATCGGCATGGTATTTCAATCCTATGCGCTCTACCCGCACCTGTCGGTGGCGGAAAACATGTCTTTTGGCCTGAAGCTGGCCGGGGTAAAAAAAGCGGAAATCCATCAGCGGGTCAACCAGGTGGCGGAAATCCTGCAACTGGCGCACCTGCTGGATCGCCGTCCTAAAGCGTTATCGGGTGGACAGCGTCAGCGCGTGGCAATTGGCCGCACGCTGGTGGCGGAACCGCGGGTTTTCCTGCTGGATGAACCGCTCTCTAACCTTGACGCGGCGCTGCGCGTCCAGATGCGGATTGAGATCTCCCGTCTGCATAAGCGCCTGAAGCGCACCATGATTTACGTCACCCACGATCAGATCGAAGCGATGACGCTGGCCGATAAGATTGTGGTGCTCGACGCCGGGTGCATCGCGCAGGTCGGCAAGCCGCTGGAGCTTTACCACTATCCCGCCAACCGCTTTGTGGCCGGCTTCATCGGCTCGCCGAAAATGAATTTCCTGCCGGTCAAAGTGACCGCCACCGCCATCGATCAGGTGCAGGTCCGGCTGCCGAATCAGCAGCTGGTCTGGCTGCCGGTCGACAGTGCGGGCGTGCAGGTCGGCAGCAATATGTCTCTGGGCATACGCCCTGAACATCTGCTCTCCAGCGATATCGCCGACGTCACCCTTGAGGGTGAAGTGCAGGTGGTAGAGCAGCTGGGGCATGAAACACAGATCCATATCCAGATTCCCGCCATTCGTCAAAACCTGGTCTACCGCCAGGAAGACGTCGTGCTGGTAAAAGAGGGCGCCATCCTCGGTATCGGCCTGCCGCCCGAGCGCTGTCACCTGTTCCGTGAGGACGGGAGCGCCTGTCGCAGGCTGTATCAGGAGCTGGGTGTATAGCCCTGCCAAAACAATAAAAGCAATGACCTCAGGAGATAGAAAATGTTAACTCTGCGCAAACTTCCCCTCGCCGTTGCCGTCGCGGTGGGAACCCTCTCCGCCCCGACGATGGCGGTCGATTTTACCGGGTACGCCCGTTCCGGCATTGGCTGGACCGGCAGCGGTGGTGAACAGCAATGTTTTCAGGCCACCGGTGCTCAAAGTAAATACCGTCTGGGTAACGAATGCGAAACCTACGCCGAATTAAAATTAGGTCAGGAAGTGTGGAAAGAGGGCGATAAGAGCTTCTATTTCGACACCAACGTGGCCTACTCCGTGGCGCAGCAGAATGACTGGGAAGCGACCTCTCCGGCCTTCCGTGAAGCCAATGTGAAAGGTAAAAACCTGATCGAAGCGCTGCCAGGCTCAACCATCTGGGCCGGTAAGCGCTTCTATCAGCGTCATGACGTTCACATGATCGACTTCTACTACTGGGATATCTCTGGTCCGGGTGCCGGTCTGGAAGATGTGGATCTCGGTTTCGGTAAGCTGTCATTCGCCGCCACCCGTTCGTCTGAAGCGGGCGGGTCTTACACCTTCTCCAGCGATCGGATCCGTGACTTCGCCACCAGCACCGCCAACGACGTGTTTGACGTGCGCCTCGCCGGACTGGAAACCAACACCAACGGCGTGCTGGAGCTGGGGGTCGACTACGGTCGCGCCAACGCCCGTGACGACTACCGTCTGGAAGACGGCGCCTCTAAAGATGGCTGGATGTTCACTGCTGAACATACCCAGAGCATGCTGAAGGGCTACAACAAATTTGTGCTGCAGTATGCCACCGATGCGCTGACCTCACAGGGCAAAGGCGTGCCGCAGGGCACCAGCCTCAACAACAACGGCGATATGTATCGCATCCTCGACCACGGTGCGATCTCGCTGGCGGAACGCTGGGACCTGATGTACGTGGCGATGTATCAGAACATCGATCTGGATAATAACCGCGGCACCGAATGGTACACCGTCGGCGTGCGCCCGATGTACAAATGGACACCGATCATGAGCACCCTGCTGGAGCTGGGCTACGACAACGTGAAGTCGCAGCAGGCTAACGAACGCAACGGCCAGTATAAAATCACGCTGGCGCAGCAGTGGCAGGCGGGTGACAGCATCTGGTCACGTCCGGCGCTGCGCGTATTCGCCACCTACGCCAAGTGGGATGAGAAGTGGGGCTATAACAAAGACAGCGCCGGCGATCTCACCACCTTCGCCTCTGCTGACAGCAGCGGTAACGGCATCCTGACCAACAGCCGTGGCGACAACGACGAGATTACCTTCGGTGCGCAGATGGAAATCTGGTGGTAAGCCGACGCTCTCCAGCCCAGGCGCGGCGGCGCGCCTGATTGGTCTTTTTGGTCACGGTGCGCCATTGCCTGGTTCGTGCCGTGGCCTGCAATAAGGTAGGCATAATGAAAATGACAAAAACCCTGACGGCGCTCTGCCTGAGCGCGGCGTTACTGGCCGGACACAGTCTGCCAGCCCTGGCGGACATCAATCTGGTGCCGCAGGATCTCTCCTCTGCTCCGCAGGTTGCGCCGGAAACGCTGCAACACCTGAGCTGGCTGCCGGTTGCCGCTTCTCAGATCCAGGTTACCCAGCTGGCGACCAGTGGACAGTCACTGAATGCTCCGCACGTTGCCGGACCAGTGGCGGCCTACAGTCTGCCGGCCAATATCGGTGAACTGACGCTGACGCTGAGCAGCGAAGTGGCGAACAATCAGGTTTTCGCCCCGAACGTGCTGGTGCTGGATGAAAATATGCGGCCCGCCGCCTGGTTCCCGAGTCGCTACTTCACCTACCAGAAACCGGGTGTGATGGCGGCGGACCGGCTGGAAGGGGTGATGAAGCTCACGCCGGCGCTTGGCCAGCAAAAAATTTACCTGCTGGTGTTTACCACCGAGCAGGATCTGACCCAGACCACCACACTGCTTGACCCGGCGAAAGCTTACGCGCAGGGCACCGGTCACGCGGTACCGGATATTCCCGATCCGATCGCCCGTCACAGCCGTGAAGGGACGCTGAAGCTGAAACTGCAGACCAGTTCCGGCTCATCAATTCTGGTCGGCCCGCTGTTTGGCTCTTCCGGCCCTGGCCCGGTTACCGTAGGCAACACTGCTGCGGTTTCGCCAGCCGCCTACAGCGCTGCACCGGCCCCGGCACCAAAAGCCAAAGCTGAGCCGATCATCAATGAGACCGAAAGTTACTTTAACCAGAACATCAGACAGGCGGTGAACAGCGGCAATATCGATAAGGCGCTGAAATTGCTGGATGAAGCCGAGCGGCTGGGATCGACCTCCGCCCGGCAGACCTTTATCAGTAGTGTTAAAGGCAAGGGGTGAAACGGCCCCGACAATACTGATGTTGTCCCACCTGGTGCGCTGCGGCGCACCTTTTTTATGCTTATCACGCCAGATTACCCGGAAGCATAAAGCCGTAAACAACGCGTCATACCCACCCTGTAAGCGCACACAATGCATTTGCATTGCCAATGCAGATGCATTATTATGAGGTTATCTTTTTACCTTTTTGTGGGAGTGAATGATGGGAAATTTAACTCAGGCTGACGTATCGCTGCGGGCTTCTTCGAGACTGACCGCACGTAGCCAGACCACTATCCCCGCTGCCGTTCGTGATGCGATGAACCTGCAACCTGGCGAAAATATTGAATATGCGGTTCTTCCTGGCGGTAAAGTGCTTATCAGCCGGCAGGAAACGGTGTCGGATGATGATCCGGTTATGGCGAGTTTTCTCAGTTTCCTTGCGGATGATATGCGCCAGCATCCAGAGAAGATTAAAACGCTGGACGCCGCATTAGTCACACGCATTGCATCCTTAACCGCGGGAATGGATGTTAATCTGGATGCACCGCTCACGGACGACGAGTAAATCTGATGATTGATCGTGCTGCTGTAAAGGAATGGAAAATTTATCTTCATCCCTGCTTTGGGTCGCAACTGATTGCCTTAGTGGATGAAGTAGAATCACTCCGGGTTAAACACCCGGAAAGCTACCAAAAAAAAGCAGCCACCAAACTTTTAGCCGCGGTATTCAAAGTCATTAACAGTGAAATCGGTGCCGATCCGACTCAGGCGAAGTTCCGCCAGGGAAGCACGCTGGGCGATCACAACAGGCATTGGTTCCGTGCAAAATTTCTAATGCAGTATCGATTATTCTTCAGGTACAGCGAACAGTACAAAACCATTATTCTGGCGTGGATGAATGACTCAGAGACTAAGCGTGCTTATGGCAGTAAGCGCGATGCTTATAAAGTCTTTGCCATGATGCTTGACGGCGGCTATCCCCCTGATGACTGGGAAACGCTGTTAAAGCAGGCTCAGGCTATGGACGCTTATCATCAGCCTGATGCTGAACGCTAAATGACCCCGGCCAGCAGCCGGGGTTTTCTTTCAATCAGCCTTTATCTCTTAGCGAGGCGTTTTCGGCGAGCCGTCAGATCACGCAGCAGCGAGTCGGTGGCGGGATCGCTGAACAGCGTTTCCAGCGTGGCGCTGAGCTTACGTCGCCAGTTCGGATACTCGTCGCTGGTGCCGGGAATATTGACCGGAGCCGCCATATCAAGCCAGTCCTCCGGTTGCAGACCCAGCAACGCACTGTGGCTGTCCGCCAGATACCGCTGCATCGCCCGGTTCAGGGCTTTGCTCATCTGGGTACGGCGTGCATCGCGTCCGGCACGTTTGGGCAGGGCACCGACCCGGTGCAGACTGTGCAGCAACGCCTGCTTCGCCCGCAGCCGATCCTGATACAACCCGGCCAGCACCACCTTGTCGGGGTAGAGGCCAAGCCGGTCTCCGGTGGTCAAATCATCGCTCTGCCACCAGCCTCGCAGCGTCGGGAGATCGTGGGTGGTGGCCACCGCCATCGCCTGACGCGGCCACTCGGCCGGCGGACGAAAACCCTGAGCTGAAGTCTGCTCAAAATAGAGCACCTTGTAGGAATAAATCCCGCCGTCACGCAGCTTATCGACAATGGCCTCCGGCACGGTGCCAAGATCTTCGCCGATCACCATGCAGCGGTTGCGCTGACTTTCCAGCGCCAGTATCGCCAGCAGATCATCAATCGGATAGTGCACGTAAGCGCCGTTAGCAGCGCCCTGACCAGCAGGGATCCACCACAGGCGCAGTAACGCCATCACGTGATCGATACGCAGCGCACCGCAGTCTCGCATGTTGGCACGTAACAGGGCGATCCACGGCTGCCAGGCCCGCTGCCGCATCACCTGCGGATCCATCGGCGGCAAGCCCCAGTCCTGACCGCGCGGGCCCAGAATATCGGGCGGTGCGCCGACGCTGGCATCCAGGCAGTAAAGATGGCGCTCGCTCCAGGTTTCGGCCCCGCCTTGCGCCACGCCGACCGCCAGATCGCGATAGAGTCCAATCGGCATCTGCTGCTGCTGACAGCACTGCCAGCAGGCGGCGAACTGCCGGGCGGCCAGCCACTGTAACCACAGCCAGAATCGCACCTGGTCGCCGTGCTGCTGAAGAAACTGCTGCACCGCCGGACTGTCGGGCTGCTGCAACGCCTCCGGCCATACCGGCCAGCCCCAGCGCTGGCTATCCTGCGCCATCTGGTCGGCGTGCAGCGCGTCAAACAACGCCTGATGTAACAGGCTTTCGCCGCCCTGCTGAACAAAGTCGTTGAACGCTTTTACCTCCGGGTCGGCGGCATCGCGCTGCCCGAACTGCGGCCAGGCTAAGCTGAGCGCATCAATTTTGAGCCGGGTAACGGCCGGATAATCGACCCACTCAGCCGTACGCGCCTGCTCAAGAGCCTGCCGGGTGTCGGCCTGTTGCCACCACGCCTGTGCCGCAGGCGATTGCTGAAAATCCGCCACCGCCGCGACATCGATGTAAACCACATTCAGCCAGCGGCGCGACGAGGGACTGTAAGGGCTGGCACTGTCAGGCGTAGCCGGGAACAGCGCATGGATCGGATTAAGGCCGATAAATGCGCCGCCGCGTGCGGCTATGGCCGGCAACATCCGGCGTAAGTCGCCAAAATCACCGATCCCCCAGTTCTCTGCCGAACGCAGGGTATACAGCTGGACGCAGGCACCCCATAAAGCCTCACCCGCCATCAGCGCGGGCGGCTCATAGCAGCGCGGCGGTGCGATAATCAGCTGGCAGGACCACTGCTGATGCGCCTGCTGCAGCGACAGCTGATGATAGCCCTCTGCCAGCGGCGGCAGATGCAGCGGTTGCCCGGGCTGGCAACGCCCGGCGGTGATTTCACCCGACTCGCGGGTGAGCTGCCAGTGCGCGTCCGTGCTGAGCTGCGGGGCGAGACTCAGTACTTCGCCGCTGCGAAAAATCGCCACCGGCGGCAGCGGCGTGGTCGCCGGTCGCGGCGGCTGCATCACCGCCAGCAAACGCTGGCGGGTGTCAGTCGGAATCGCCTGCGGCTGGCCGTGGGCATTAATATACTCGGCGGCAATACCTGCCAGAGAAAACTGATCCAGTACCTGTTCGGTTTTCATGGCGTTCCTTAGCGCGTGGCTTGCCAGATGCGCTGCTGATAGTCGCGGATGGCCCGATCGGAGCTGAACATGCCGCAACGCGCGGTGTTAAGGATGGTAGCGCGCGTCCAGCCATCCTGATCGCTCCACAGCGCTTCCACCTGCGCCTGTGCATCCAGGTAGGGCTGAAAATCGGCCAGCACCAGATACGGGTCGCCGCCTTGCGGACCGAGGCTGCGCAGCATTTCCTCAAAGGCCGCGCAGTCGCCCTGACTGAAGGTGCCATCTTCCAGCGCCTGCAGCACCTGATTGAGCTGATGATCTTTCTTACGCCACTGCGCCGGGGCATAGCCGTCAGCCTTTAACGCCACCACCTGATCTACGGTGTGACCGAAGATAAAGATGTTCTCGCTGCCGACCTGTTCGGCGATTTCAACGTTAGCGCCGTCCAGCGTTCCGATGGTCAGCGCACCGTTGAGCGCCAGCTTCATGTTGCCGGTGCCGGAGGCTTCCTTACCGGCAGTGGAAATCTGCTCGGAGAGATCGGCGGCCGGGATCAGACGCTCTGCCACCGAGACGTTGTAGTCCGGCACAAACACCACCTTCAGACGGTTGCCGACCCGCGGGTCGTGGTTGATGGTTTCCGCGACTTTGTTGATGGCATAAATGATGTTCTTCGCCAGCGCGTAGCCCGGTGCCGCTTTGGCCCCGAACAGCACCACGCGCGGCACCCGATTCGCCTGCGGATCGGTGACCAGCGTTTGCCACAGCGCAATAATGTGCAGCAGGCTCAGATGCTGACGTTTGTACTCATGCAGGCGTTTAATCTGCACGTCGAACAGCGCCTCAGGATCGATCTCAATCCCGGTACGGCTGGCAACCCAGTTGGCCAGCGCCACTTTGTTCTGCTGTTTGATAGCGCGATATTCGGCGCGGAACGCCGCATCGTCGGCAAACGCCTCCAGGCCCTGCAGCGCATCAAGATCGTTCAGCCACGGTTTTTGCAGCGTTTTATCGATTAACGCGCTCAGGGCCGGGTTGCACTGATTGATCCAGCGACGCGGCGTGATGCCGTTGGTAACGTTATGGAATTTTTCCGGCCACAGCTGGTGATATTCCGGGAACAGATCCTGCACCACCAGTTTGGAGTGCAGGGCGGCAACGCCGTTTACCGCAAAGCCGCTGGTGACGCACAGGTTCGCCATGCGTAGCTGGTTGTTATGCACCAGCGCCAGCTTCGCCCATTTGGCTTCATCGCCCGGCCAGCGTGACTCAACCAGGGTTTTCAGTTGGGTATTGAGGGTATTGATGATCATCATATGGCGCGGCAGCAGGCTGCGCACCAGACGCACATCCCAGCACTCCAGCGCTTCCGGCATCAGGGTGTGGTTGGTGTAAGCAAAGGTGTGCTGAGTAATCTGCCAGGCGCGATCCCAGCTGAGCTGATGCTCATCCAGCAGCAGGCGCATCAGTTCAGGGATCGCCAGCGTCGGGTGCGTGTCGTTGAGTTGAATCACTTCGTGATCGGCCAGCGATTCAATGCTGCGTCCGGCCTGATGATGGCGGCGCAAAATGTCGGCCAGCGCACAGGCGCACTGGAAATATTGCTGCATCAGACGCAGCTTTTTGCCGTTCTGATGATTGTCATTCGGGTAGAGCACTTTAGTCAGTTTTTCGGCGTCGATTCCCTGCTGTTCAGCGCGCAGGAAATCACCGTCGTTAAACCGGTTAAGATTGAACGGCTGCGCATGCTTCGCCTGCCACAAGCGTAACGGCTGAGTGACGCCGTTCTGGTAGCCCACCACCGGCAGATCCCAGGCTTCACCCTGCAGCACAAATGCCGGTTGCCAGTGCGGGCGTCCGTCGACGTTGGTGACTTTGCCGCCCAGACCTACTTCGACATTCAGAGCCGCATTATGGTTAAACCACGGATAGCGATCGCGCTGCCAGTCATCAGGGGTTTCGTGCTGCGCGCCGTCTTCAAAGCGCTGGCGGAACAAACCGTACTGGTAGTTCAGCCCATAACCGATGGCAGGCTGTCCGACCGTCGCCATTGAGTCGAGAAAACAGGCGGCCAGTCGCCCGAGGCCGCCGTTACCCAGCGCCGGATCGGTTTCATTTTCCAGCACCTCAGTCAGTGAAATATCCCAGCCCGCCAGCGCCTCATTGACCGCGTTGTACCAGCCGAGGTTCAGTAGATTGTTGCCGGTCAGCCGGCCAATCAGAAACTCCATCGACAGGTAGTTGACGTGGCGCAGCGAACTGTCTGCCGCAACCGGAGGCTGTGCCGCCAGCAGATCGGCCAGCGCGCCGCTCAGCGCCTGCCACCACTGAGCGTGAGTCATTTCACGCGCATCGCGCAGACCAAAACGTTGCCACTGACGCGTCAGGGCAGCAGTAAAATGTTCGGGGTTAAATACGGGCTGTGTCATGGTTGGTGTCCTGTCAGAACAGTAAATGGGTCAATGTGACACCAGTTTGCCCGTGCGACAGATAAGGCTCCTCCTCCTGAAGCGAATTAGACCAGGAGGATAGGGAGGGTGGAGAGGCTGAGGCTAATCTGAAAGCATGCCAGGAGTGTGATTTCGCGCGCTTTTGTAAAGTTTAGTTAATGGGTTTGCTTGCATTCAGCAGGCGAATGGCTGAACGTGTGTAAGGAATAATTACGAAGCGTAAAATAATGATGCGCTTGACGTGAACGGAGAAACGTGCGCCCATGCTAATACCCTCAAAACTCAGCCGCCCGGTTCGCCTTGAAGGCACCGTCATCCGTGAAAGACTGCTGCAAAAACTGACCGCTGCCGGCAATTACCGGCTGGTGCTGATCACCAGTCCGGCGGGCTACGGCAAAACCACGCTGGTGTCGCAGTGGGCGGCGGGTAAAACGCATCTTGGCTGGTATTCGTTAGACGAGGGTGACAATCAGCCGGAGCGGTTCGCCGACTACCTGATTGCTGCACTGCAACAGGCCAGCAACGGCGGCTGTCCGCGCAGTGAATTACTGGCGCAGAAGCGACAATACGTTAATCTCAACGCCCTGTTTTCTCAGTTGTTTATTGAGCTGGTGGAGTGGCAGCAGCCGCTGTGGCTGATCGTTGACGACTACCATTTGATCACCAATCCGGTTATTCACGACGCGATGCGTTTTTTCCTGCGTCATCAACCCGAAAATCTGACCCTGATCCTGCTGTCACGAAATCTGCCCCAGCTCGGCATCGCTAACCTGCGGGTGCGTGAGCAGCTGATCGAACTCGGCAGCCAGCAGCTGGCGTTTACCCATCAGGAAGCGCGCCAGTTTTTCGACTGCCGGCTGGCCGCGCCGCTGGAAAGCGAGGAGAGCGGCAAGCTGTGCGATGACGTCGCAGGCTGGGCTACCGCGCTGCAGCTGATCGTGCTGTCGGC
>MIEI01000079.1 GCA_002095305.1 Pantoea brenneri | reverse complement strand
GCCACTTCAATAATACAATTCAGTTGCCTGGTACTGATTATACTATAGCCGGAATAGTTGCTTCTCAGTGTGGTTTACCACTCTTTGCGCCCTTTTCTGGTAACTCGTCAGATTCCTTATCTAGCTTTTTCCCTGGAACTATTTGTTTAGGGGATATTTTGAAATCATCTGGCTATAACTTATCGTTCATTCAGGGAGCTGATTTAGATTTTGGTGGTAAGAGACTATTCTTTTCAAACCATGGATTTGAACATTTATCTGGTAGGGAAGAATTGGCTCATTCAATAACTGACAAGTCATATATTAATGACTGGGGTTGGTATGATGATACAATTTTTGCTATTGCATATGATAATTATCTTAAGCTCGTGGATAATAAAAAACCCTTTGGGCTTTTTTTGCTGACGGTTGATACGCACCACCCAGACGGCTTTATATCTAAGAATTGTCAGAAGAAAAGCTATAATTATAATGGAGTATATAACTCATCAATGAGCGCCGTGAGCTGCTCACAGGAGCAAATTGCACATTTCATTAAAAAGATAGTCGCTTTACCTTCATTTAAAAATACAGTTATTGTCGTAAGTTCAGATCATCTCGCAATGAATAACACTGCAAGTTTTGCTCTGAATAAGTTATCTAGAAGAAATCTTTTCATGGTCATTGATAGTGATGGTATCAGAAAAGACGTAAATACTGGCAAGCTTAGAAATACATTTGATAATGGGGCTACAATCCTTGATTTATTAGGAGGTGATACCAAGTTAGGATTAGGTAGAAGCTCTTTACAAAGCGATTCTTTATTTGATTCTTTTCCCGATATGATTAGTAAAGTTAACTCATGGAAAAATTCTGTGATCGAGCTTTGGGGTTTTCCAAAAGTAATAGAAAAATTTAAAATAATACAAGATGCTGGAAAAATAGAGATTGGTGACACTTCCTTCAAATTGCCCGCTTTATTTAAAATCAATAAAAATAGTGTCGATCCTTTTTTCGATCGTGACGCAGATTATAGTCTGAGCCAACAGCTTAGTATGTTCGATAAAAACGATAAATTCTTCTGGATTGATGATTGTTTTAAAATTAACCATGTATTTACTTACACAATGGATAAATTTTATGGGCTGTGTTTAGCATACGGTTCTCTTGCTGGAAAAGTTGATACCGTACAAATATCATCAAATGAGTATTCTTCAAGCCTGGATTTTTCAAAATTGAAGGGCGGTAGTACTAATTATGACTATAGAATTAGCCAGCTCGAAATACCGTTGAGTGAGACCTCTTACAATGGTAATGCTATAGACTTCAGTTTTCCGGGTAAGCCTGAATTTGTAAAAAGTATGGCGGGCCTTTCTTATAGGGAATCCTGGGGAAGATGGACTGATGCTGCGATAAGCAGATCAGTAGTCATCACTTTCAAAAAACCGTTACCACATGACGTACAAATCGAGATTGAAGCAAACTCTTTTAAAAATGATGAAGGGGGCTTAGTCGATATTAAAGTCGGCAGCGAAGTCAAAAGAGTTGAATTTAAAACTATAGGTAATATTCAAGGGCTGGCATTTTCTAACAAAGAACAATCAAGTGAGCTTGTTATTACGCCTGTTCATCCTTCATCACCTTTGAGTCATGGAGAAAGCGGCGATGCAAGGATACTTGGCCTGGGATTAAAGAAACTCACCGTTAATCTATAATTTAATTAAGCAGAGCACTTTTGTACTCTGCTTAATTTCATCCCACCAGTAAATCCCCGCTCCGAATCTCACTCTCGCCCGCCAGTCTCACCACCAGCATGCCTGCCGTTGCAAACCGTACCCAGTGTCTCGCATACAGAATGCCACCGTGCTCAGCCATTAATGGCGTGATCTGATCGGTGACCGGATCAACAATTTCTGCCACCACTTCGCCAGCGCGAATCCGCGCGCCCAGTGGCTTGCGGTGCAGGATCAAACCGGAAACCGGCGAATGAATGTATTCACAGGCCGCCAATGGCGTCGGTGGATTCTTCAGGGCAGGCGAGGGTGTAGCTGAACCTTCACTGTAGCGCTCTTTAATCATGCTCTGCTCATCGGCTGCTTCGACCACCTCAGGCGCGCTCAGGCCGGTACCGTTTTCGCCAATTGCCACCACATCTTCGCCACCGGTGGTCACCGATACCAGTTCATCGCCGCCAATCACCGGGGCCGCCACTTCCACCGACACCGCCGGTTCGCTGTAACCGATATAGCCGCCTTCCTGCAACGCCGAAATAATCGCATCAGCATCTTTCTCTGCCTGCTCCGGAGAGACATCGCGCACACCACGCAGTTCGAGAGTGACCGGCAGCAAGCCGCGCGGCATCGGGAAATCTTTGCCATAACGTTCGGCCAGCGTCAGCCAGGGCTCACAGCAGGCTTCATCAAACGGTTCGCCGCCTGAAATCTGCGCCAGCAGTTGTACTTCACTGCCTAACCAGCGCGCCAGCGGCTCGATATCCGGCCAGGCGTGCGGCGTGGTGTAAAGGTGCGGCACCGCTTCCCAGTCACAGTGCAGATCAATCATCAGATCCGCCTGGCTGGCCATACGCATCAGGGTAAAACGCTGCGCGTCCAGCTCGGTTTTTGGCACCGTATCGCGGTAGTGACGATCGATCGCCTCACGGATCAGCGTTTTATTCTGCGCTTCGCTCTGGGTCAGACTGTCGGCCAGCCCGGTTGCCAGCGTCTCGCCCAGCGAGGGGAAGCGGCGATTAAAATCCTGTCCCGATAAGGTATGAAAACGACCAAGATGAGTGCCGTGCCAGTGCTGGCCCAGTGCCAGCGGATTGGCGACCGGCACCAGTGTGAAAGCGGCTCTCAGCTGGCCGGCTGACTCCAGCGCCTGCAGCCGCTGCTTTAAAAACCACGCCACCGCCATACCCGGCAACTCGTCGCCATGCAGCGCAGCCTGGATATAAACCTGACGCGAGTGGTTTTCAGCAAAATGGAAACTGATGATTTCACGTTGGGTGCCTAAAGAGGCGCTTAACAGAGGATGATGTTGTTGATGCATACCGTGTTAATGTCCTGTAGTCGGCGAAGGACGACAGTGCGCCGTCCCGAAAAGGTTAGAGTATAGTGCCGGATCGCAGTCAATGACGGAAAAGCCGGCTCGCGCCGTTACTGCTGAATAGAGATATCGGTGGCGAAATAGCGCTTCTGGATCTGGTCGAAGGTGCCATTCTTCTTGATCTCGCTAAAGGCATTATCCAGCGCGGTTTTAAGCTCCGCGTCACCTTTGCGCAGGCCAATAGCGGTACCGGGACCGATAATCGGATCCTGAACAATCGGGCCTGCCAGCTCGAAATCTTTCCCCTGCGGATGTTTGAGGAAGCCAATTGCCGCCTGCGCCGCATCGGTAAACACCGCATCCAGACGACCGGCAACTAAATCACTCTCGACCTGTGCCTGATCGCCATACGGCACCACGTTCACGCCATGCGGTTGCCATTTCGCCAGGGCATAACGCTCCTGCACCGTTCCCTGTTCAACACCCACCGTTTTGCCTTTCAGGGATTCCGCCGTCGGCAGCACGCCAGCACCTTTACGGGCAATCAGCTGGGTGTGGGTGTCGTACAGTGGCACGGTGAAATCGATCTGCTTCAGACGCTCTTCCGTAATGCCCATGTCCGACAGGATGGCATCGAACTTACGCGCCTTCAGCGCCGGGATCATGCCGTCAAACTGGCTCTCAACCCAGACGCACTTCGCCTGCATCTGGGCACAAAGCGCATTGCCCAGATCGATATCGAAACCGACCAGTTTACCCTGCGGGGTTTTGGATTCAAACGGAGGATAGGTGGGATCAACGGCGAAGCGTACCTGGTCGATTTTTGCCTGCGCACCAAAGGTACTGCCAGCCATTACAGCCAGCATCAGCGTCTGACGCAGGCGGTTAGAAAAGCGGTTCATTGCCATATTAAGGTCTTCTTTTGTCGTGATGAGGGTTAACGCAGAGTAACGTTGACCCGCATTGATGGCAATTACTGGATTATTTTCACGACGTTAGCACGGCACAGCGCCCGATAATCTTCGGTATTAAGGATCACCGAGCGATCCAGCAGACCGGCGTTAAAAGCGATCTCCGGATAGCGTTCAAACAGCAGCGGATCAACCACCAGGGCTAAAGCGGGGTGAAAGCTAAATGGCGGGATAGCGCCAAACACACAGCCGGTCAGGGCATCGGTTTCTGCCGGACTGGCCAGCGAGGCGCGACGTCCACCCACTGCGGCAGCCACTTTGCTGAGGTCCGCCTGCCGATCGGCGGGCAGCACCGCCAGGACATGTTGCTTAACACCATTGCCTTTGACGTGGCAGACCAGCGCTTTGGCACCCTGACCGACCTCGGTACCGCGGATCGCCGCCACCGCTTCGCACTTACCGGTAGCCAGATGTTCCATCAGTCGATAGCGTGCCTGGTGCTGGTCGAGCAGGGCGATCAGTTTTTCATGGGTTGTCATGGTGCTTTCCTGGCGCAGTGCGTTGCTGGATCAGGGTTTGCAGCAGATGCGGCTGGCTGACGCGGTAATAGCCCTGTCCTGAGACCGAACGGTTTAAAGGCGCGATTCAGCGTAGTTAAGGTGGCGTTGCCTTTATCCTGCTCAATATCGGACAGCGTCCGTCGGCTAATTCCTGCCAGCAGCACGTAGCGTTGTTGAGAAAACCCCAACACTTTTTTACGAAGCAGCTTGGGTAGCTCGCCCTGCGTCAGCTCTTCCTGAATAAACTGCTGTCGCAGCGTGAGCATAATGGCTTCTCGTTCCAAGGGAGACAGTGTTTTATTCATCGTTGCCAGCTCTCAATGCGCTGATCGAGATAGTCAAATCCCATCCCTGGCAGAGTCATTTTTGAGAAGGATGCTGCTCAAAATCGTCGTCTCAGCCTGATTTTGAGCAGCTTATTGCATATTTTACTGATGACGGGCGCGCAGGTTATTGATTACCGCGCTGAAGTCTAAGTCCTGGTCCTGCAACAGCACCATCAGGTGATAGATCAGATCGGAGGCTTCATTGGTCAGCTCATGGCGATCGTTAACCGTGGCCGCCAGGGCGGTTTCAACGCCTTCCTCTCCTACTTTCTGCGCGATGCGCTTGGTGCCGCTGGCGTAGAGCCGGGCGGTGTAGGAGCTTTCAGGATCGGCGCTCTTACGTGACGCCAGCAGCTGCTCCAGCTGATAGAGGAAGGTCCACTCCGCAGCGGCCGGGGAGAAGCAGCTGGAGGTGCCGAGATGGCAGGTCGGACCGATGGGATTCGCCAGCACCAGCAGCGTATCGTTATCGCAGTCTGGCGTGATGCTGACTACCTGCAGAAAGTTGCCGGAGGTCTCGCCTTTGGTCCATAACCGGTTTTTGGTACGCGAGAAAAAGGTCACGTTGCCTTCGGCCAGGGTTTTTTCCAGCGCCGGCTGGTTCATATAACCGTGCATCAGCACTTCGCCTGAGACGTTATGCTGCACAATCACCGGCATCATGCCCTGCGTTTTGTCCCAGTCGAGCTGGGCCAGTTGTTGTTCGGTTAACACGCGCGAATCTCCACTCCGTTGTCGATCAGGAAGCTTTTCAGCTCACCAATATTGATAATCTGCTTATGGAACACCGAGGCCGCCAGCGCGCCATCGACGTTGGCATCGGTAAATGCCTCGAGAAAATGCGGCATGGTGCCTGCGCCGCCAGAGGCGATCAGCGGTACATGACAGACTTCACGCACTTTTTTCAGCTGCACCAGGTCATAACCGTTACGCACGCCATCCTGGTTCATCATGTTCAGCACGATTTCGCCAGCACCCAGCTTCTGCACTTCCTGCACCCAATCCAGCGTTTCCCACTGCGTCACCCGGGTACGGGCTTCGTCGCCGGTGTACTGATTGACCTGATACTTGCCGCTGGCTTCATCGAACCAGGTATCAATGCCGACCACAATGCACTGTACGCCGAAGCGGTCAGCCAGCCGGGTAATCAGCGAGGGATCGGCCAGCGCCGGTGAGTTAACCGAAATCTTGTCGGCACCGAACTCCAGAATGCGCGCGGCGTCTTCCGGGGTTTTGATACCGCCAGCCACGCAGAACGGAATATCGATCACTTCAGCGACCCGCGATACCCAGCTTTTATCAACCACCCGGCCATCGGATGAGGCGGTGATATCATAAAATACCAGCTCATCGGCACCTTCGGCGGCATAACGCTGCGCCAGTGGCACGATGTCGCCAATGATCTCGTGATTGCGAAACTGCACGCCTTTCACCACCTGGCCGTCACGTACATCAAGACAGGGAATTATCCGTTTTGCCAGCATGAAATAGCCTCCGAAACTGTGAATTTACCTTCCAGCAGCGCACGTCCGACGATCACGCCCTGTACGCCACTGCCGCGCAGGGCCGCGATATCGTTAAGTTCACCAATGCCGCCCGAGGACTGGAAGGCAATCTGCGGGAAGCGAGCGGTCACTTCCTGGTAAAGTGCAACGTTTGAGCCGCTCAGGGTGCCGTCGCGGGAAATATCAGTGCACAGCACATGTTTCAGGCCGACTGGCTGAAAATCGGCGATCACCTGCTCCAGCGTGACGCCCGCCGCTTCCTGCCAGCCGCTGATCGCCACTTCTTTGCGGTTATCAGCATCAATGCGCACGTCCAGCGCCAGCACAATCGCCTCTGCGCCAAACTCGGCAAACCAGCGTTTTACCTCGTCAGGCTGTTTTACCGCGGTCGAACCGACCACCACACGGCTGGCTCCGGCGTCCAGCAGCGCCTTCACATCGTCACGATGACGAATGCCGCCGCCGACCTGCACAATCACCTCGACGCCGTCGAGCAGGGTTTTCAGCAGCGCAATCTGCCGCTTTGCCGGATCTTTCGCGCCGGTTAAGTCCACCAGATGCAGCACCGTGGCGCCTTCCTGCGCATACTGCTGCAAACGCGGCAACGGATCGCTGCCGTAATCGCGCTGCTGGCCATAATCGCCCTGATGCAGACGGACCACTTTGCCGTCGATTAAATCTAACGCGGGGATAATCATCACATCTCCAGGAAGTTTTTCAGCAACTGCGCGCCCGCTTTGCCCGAGCGTTCCGGGTGGAACTGTACGCCGAAGAAGTTATCTTTCTGCACCGCCGCGGTGAAGGCTTCACCGTAGTGACACTGGGCGATAGTGCTGGCGTTGACCGGCATGGCGTAGCTGTGCACGAAGTAGAAGTAGCAGCTTCATCAATGCCGCGGAACAGGTGATTGCCCGCCTGCGCGGTAATCTGGTTCCAGCCCATGTGCGGCAATGGCAGACCGTGCGTGTCCATCAGCGAGACCGGCTGGTCGATAATACCCAGCGTCGGCACGCCGCCGTTTTCATCACTGCCGCGTCCCAGCAGCTGCATGCCGAGACAGATACCCAGCACCGGCTGGGTACAGGCCTTGACCAGATCGATCAGGTCACGCTCTTCCAACTGATTCATCGCCGCCTGCGCCGTACCGACGCCCGGCAGAAACAGTTTGTCGGCGCGCAGTACCACATCGGGATCGCGGCTGACTTCCGGGGTATACCCCAGACGTTCAATCGCCCATTTTACCGACGAGAGGTTGGCGCAACCGGTATCCATGATCACCACGTTCATCACAGCACTCCTTTCGAGCTCGGCAGCGTATTACCTTCAACGCGGATTGCCTGGCGCAAGGTGCGGCCAAAGGCTTTAAACAGGCTTTCGACGCGGTGATGATCGTTCTTACCCTTGGTTTTAAGATGCAGGGTGCTCATCATGGCGTAGGAGAGGGAACTGAAGAAGTGCTCAACCATTTCGGTGCTCAGGTCACCGACGCGCTGATAGTTGAATTCCGCTTTAAATTCGATGTGCGGGCGGCCGGAGATATCCAGCGCACAGCGTGCCAGACATTCATCCATCGGCAGCACAAAGCCAAACCGGCCAATGCCGCGTTTGTCGCCCAGCGCTTTGAGCAATGCTTCACCCAGCGCCAGCCCGGTATCTTCCACCGTGTGGTGATCGTCGATATAGAGATCGCCTTTCACTTCGATATGCATGCGGAAACCGCCGTGCACCGCAATCTGGTCCAGCATGTGGTCAAAGAAGCCGACGCCGGTGTTGATTTTGCTGCCGCCTTCGCGATCCAGCCACAGCTCGACCCGCACCTGGGTCTCTTTGGTATTACGCTGCACCAGCGCATGGCGATCGCGCTGGGTCAGACGCTGCTGAATGGTCTGCCAGTTTTCCCCTTCAGCACCGTAACGGATCGGCTGAATGCCCATGTTCTCTGCCAGTTGCACATCGGTCAGGCGATCGCCAATCACGTAGCTGTTGGCGGTATCCAGCGCGCCTTCGGCCAGCCAGGCTTCCACCATTTTGGTTTTCGGCTTGCGGCAGTCACAGTTTTCCTCCGGCAGGTGCGGGCAAATCAGCACCTGATCAAACGCGATACCCTGCGAGGTCAGCACCTGCATCATCAGGTTGTGCGGGCCGTCAAAGTCCGCCTGTGGGAAGCTTGAGCTGCCCAGTCCATCCTGATTGGTGATCATCACCAGACGGTAACCGGCGGCCTGCAACGCCAGCAGTGCCGGGATCACGTCCGGCTCAAAGGCCAGTTTGTCCATGCGATCCACCTGATAATCTTCAGGCGGCTCAGAGATAAGGGTGCCATCGCGGTCAATAAAAAGGGTCTTCTGGCTCATGCTTGCTCCACAGATAAGGCTTGCAGCGCGGCGATCACACGTCCGCACTCTTCACGCGTGCCGATGGAGATGCGCAGGCATCCCGACAGGCCCGGATTTTTGTTCTGGTCACGCAGGATAATGCCCTGATTCCATAAGGTTTTAAACACTTCTGGTGAATCGGTAAACCGCGCCAGCACGTAGTTGGTTTCACTGGCGAAAACCTGCTCGACGCAGGCCAGCTTCGCCAGTTCCGCCAGTAACCAGCTGCGATTGTCGTTGAGCTGTGCCACATGTTCACGCATCAGGGCGATGCCTTGCTCGCTCAGCGCCTGACCGGCCACATCCGCCACCGGCGTCGCCAGCGGGTAGGGGGCAATCACCTTCATCAACAGATCGATTACCGGCTGATTCGCCAGCGCAAAGCCACAGCGCAGGCCAGCCAGCGCAAAGGCTTTCGACAGGGTGCGCAGGATCACCAGGTTGGGATAATCTTTCAGCCAGCCGGTCAGCGTCGCCTGCGGACAGAACTCAATATAGGCTTCGTCTGCCACCACCAGCGCTTTGCCAGCGGTCATCGCCAGCAGCTGACGGATATCATCCTGATTGATCAGGTTGCCGGTCGGGTTATTCGGGCTGCAGAGGTAAACCACCTTAACGCCTTCCAGCTGGTCCGCAATGGCAGGCAGGTTAAGCTGCCAGTCGGCCAGCGCCGGCACCGTGCGGTACTCAATGCCGATGGTTTCCGCGCTGACGCTGTACATGCCGTAAGTCGGCGGGCAGAACAGAATCGCGTCCTGGCCCGGCTCACAAAACGCCCGCATGATCAGTTCAATCGCCTCGTCGGCGCCGCGGCTGACCAGCACCTGCTCCGGTTTCAGGTCGGCATAGGCCGCGTAACGCTCAATCACTATTTTGGGCTGGCATTCCGGGTAGCGGTTCAGCGTCTGCTGCGACAGCTCAAACGGCACCGGCAGCGGAAACTCGTTGGCATTGAGCCAGACATCACCATTACCACCCAGCCGGCGTGCCGACTGATAAGGCGTCAGCGCGCGAACGTTGGCGCGCGCCAGTTGCTCGATATTCTGGCTCATGCTTGCTCCTTCAGTGCGGCAACGCGCAGGGTGACAGCGTTTTTGTGGGCATCCAGCTGCTCGGCGGCAGCCAGCGTTTCAATGGTGGCGGCCAGGTTAAGGAAGCCCTGCGGCGTCAGCTCCTGTACCGTCATGCGTTTCTGGAAATCAGCCAGACCCAGGCTGGAACAGGTCGAGGTATAACCGTAGGTCGCAGCACGTGATTGGTTCCCGACGCATAGTCACCCGCCGATTCCGGCGACCAGTCGCCGAGGAATACTGAACCGGCACTGGTAATTGACTCCACCAGTTCGCGCGGCTGGCGGGTCTGCAGGATCAGGTGCTCCGGGCCATACTGGTTTGAAATCTCTACACACTGCTGCAGGTCGCGCGCCACGATCAGACGACTGCTCTCCAGCGCCTGACGCGCGGTAGCGGCACGTGGCAACTGCGCCAGCTGCTGTTCAACCGCGTCAGCGACCGCGTCGGCCAGCGTCCGCGAAGGCGTCAGCAGGATAACCTGCGAATCCGGACCGTGCTCGGCCTGGGACAGCAGATCCGAGGCGACGAAGGCGGGCGTGGCACCCGCATCGGCAATCACCAGCACCTCTGACGGACCGGCCGGCATATCAATTGCCGCCCCGTCCAGCCGCTGACTGACCTGACGCTTCGCTTCCGTCACCCAGGCATTGCCCGGACCAAAAATTTTATCTACCCGCGGTACCGTTTCGGTGCCAAAGGCGAGGGCGGCAATCGCCTGCGCGCCGCCGACCTGAAACACCTCTTCAACGCCACACAATTGGGCAGCATAAAGGATCTCATCAGCAATCGGCGGCGGTGAGCAGAGCACCACGCGCCCGCATCCGGCAATGCGCGCTGGCGTTGCCAGCATCAGCACGGTAGAGAACAGCGGCGCAGAGCCGCCAGGAATGTAGAGCCCGACCGATTGAACCGGGCGGGTAATCTGCTGGCAGCGCACGCCCGGCTGGGTTTCAACATCGACCGGCGGCAGGATCTGCGCATTATGGAAGGTTTCGATGTTGCTACCGCCACCGCCATCGCCTGTTTCAGCGTATCGCTGAGCCGGGCACTGGCGTCGCTGATCTGCTGCGGCGTAACGCGCAGATTATCAACCTGCGCCTTATCGAAGCGGGCGCTGAAGGTGCGCAGGGCCTCATCGCCCTTCGCCTTTACCTGCTCCAGCACGTCACGTACCGTCTGGGTCACATTCTCTGAGGCGGCAATAGCCGGACGTAACAACAGCGCCTGCTGCTGTTCTGCACTGCATTGCTGCCAGTCAATCGGGGTAGAAAAGGCCATGGCTTACTCCATCATCTTCTCAATTGGCAGCACCAGAATCGAACTGGCACCCAGCGCTTTCAGTTTTTCCATCGTTTCCCAGAACAGGGTTTCGCTGCTCACCATGTGCATTGCCACGCGGCTGACATCACCGGCCAGCGGCAGCACGGTCGGGCGCTCGGCACCGGGCAGCAGGCTGATGACCTCTTCCAGCCGCTCGCTTGGCGCATGCAGCATGATGTACTTTGATTCACGCGCTTTAATCACGCCCTGAATACGGGTCATCATCTTGTCGATCAGTTCCTGTTTGGCGGCAGGCATCTCGCCGTCGCGCTGAATCAGCACCGCTTTCGAGCGGTAAATGACTTCGACTTCGCGCAGACCGTTGGCTTCCAGCGTGGCACCGGTCGAGACCAGATCGCAGATCGCATCTGCCAGCCCGGCGCGGGTTGCCACTTCAACGGAACCGTTCAGCATACAGGTTTTGAAACTGACGCCTTTTTTATCGAGGTACTGCTTTAACAGGTGCGGATAAGAGGTGGCGATGCGGGCATTATCGAGGCATTGCGGACCGGTATATTCATCATCAACCGCCATCGCCAGCGACAGACGGCAACCGCCGAAGTCGAGGCGACGCAGCGTGAAGTAGCGCGGGTCTTCACCCTGGGCACGGCGAGACAGCAACTCTTCTTCCAGCACGTTCTCGCCAATAATCCCCAGATCGACCACGCCATCCATCACCAGGCCAGGAATATCGTCATCACGCACCCGCAGGATATCGATCGGCATGTTTTCCGCAAACGCAATCAGGCGCTGTTGCTGAAGGTTGATTTTAACGCCGCAGCGCGCCAGCAGTTCGCGTGAATCATCACTTAAACGGCCGGATTTTTGCATAGCTATGCGTAAACGGGTGTTATCTAACATGGTTCCTGTCCTCTTTAAGCCTATTCCGGTAGGCGTATATTGTTGCAGTCAGTCTGGTCACGGACAGCGCGCAACAACCGGAACGTACACGCAGTACGTAAGGATGGTGAGCACCGCCCAGGGCCAGAGTGGCAAATAAAATAGCCTGATGGGATAGGCTATTATTCCTGTCCTGGTTGGTGGATATGCTTCAGCCCATAAAAAAACCCCCGGAAGACGATCTTCCGGGGGTTCTCTTGCGTTCGCACCACTGGAAGATCTTAAAAGTCTTCCAGCACACATCGCCTGAAAGACTAGTCAGGATGATGGTGGTGGTGATGGTTGAACTGAACGCGTGTCATAAAAAATTCCGTAGATGAATGAGTATTCATTTGTGAGGTTTAACCTAGCGAAGATGGCCGCGATTGGCAACCCTTTTTTAACCAGGTGGTTCGGAAAGCACTGAAACAGGTTGTTCTGATTTGCAATCCGGGGGCAAACTACGTTGAAGTCAGGGTTGATGTTTTACGCCAGGAGTCAAAATGAAGAAGGTCGCAATTGTGGGGCTGGGTTGGTTGGGCATGCCGCTGGCCACGGCGTTAACCGCACGAGGCTGGCAGGTAACCGGCAGCAAAACCACGCCGGATGGGGTGGATGCGGCACGCCGCTGCGGCATCGAAGCCTTTCAGCTGGAGCTGACGCCGGAACTTATCTGTGATGCCGCCGATGTCGAGCCGCTGTTCAACGTCGATGCGCTGGTGGTGACGTTACCCGCCAGCCGCACGGCGGAAGGGGGCGAAGCCTATCTGCAGGCGGTCCAGAACGTGGTGGACAGCGCGCTGGTCTATAACGTTCCGCGCATCATCTTTACCAGCTCGACCTCGGTGTACGGCAGCGGATCGGGCATCAAACGCGAAACCACTCCGCTGACGCCCGAAACCGTGGCCGGCAAAACGCTGGTTAAACTGGAGAACTGGCTGCACGATCTGCCGGGCACCAGCGTCGATATCGTCCGCCTTGCCGGGCTGGTGGGACCGAAGCGCCATCCGGGCCGGTTTCTGGCCGGTAAGCAACAGGTAGCGAATGGGTCACAGGGCGTTAACCTGGTACATCTGGATGACGTGGTTGAGGCGATTACGCTGTTGCTGCAGACGCCAAAAGGGGGACGGGTGTATAACCTGTGCGCCGCAAAACATCCGTCGCGCGATACCTTTTACCCGGCGGTCTCCCGTCAGCTGGGGCTGCAACCGCCACACTTCGCGCCGGAAACCGCTAACGAAAGCGGCAAACTGATTGATGGCTCGCGCATCTGCACCGAGCTGGGCTTTGAATATCGCTACGACGATCCGGTTAAAATGCCGCTGGAGTAAAGCGGAAGCTGCTGTTCCGGGCGCACGTCACCGGAACAGCCATCAAGGCAGACCACGCCTGCCATCTCATAGTTACAACATACTTAAAGCCTGCGAAAGCACGCCAGAGCCTGCCCCGACCCCGCTTTTCAGCTAAGCACGCCGGGCAGGGGCCTGGCGCTACATCAAACCCCTAAACGATCGCGAATGGCGTACCACACCGCTCCCATGGCGGTCAGTGGCACCTTGAAACGTCGTCCGCCGGGAAACGGCAGGTGAGGGAGGCGGGCGAAGGCATCAAAACGCTCGGCATCGCCGCGCAGCACTTCGCTGATCAGCTTGCCGGACAGATGGGTGCTGGTCACGCCGTGGCCGCTGTCGCCCTGCATGAAATAGACATTATTCTCCAGCCGGCCAAACTGCGGCATACGGGACAGCGTTAACAGAAAATTACCGCTCCAGCTGAAATCCAGCTTTACGTTCTGCAACTGAGGAAAGGTGCGGCGTAGCTTTGGCCGGATTAGCGCCTCAATATCGCCCGGCTCGCGCGCGCCGTAAACCACGCCACCGCCATACAGCAGCCGGTTATCGGCGGTCAGACGAAAATAGTCGAGCAGATAATTACAATCTTCCACGCAATGATTATTCGGCAGCAGCGACAGCGCCTGATCGGGTGACAGCGGCTCGGTGGCCACAATCTGCGAGCCGCACGGCATGCTTTTACCGCTCAGACGGGGCTCAACTTCACTGGCCAGATAGGCATTACCGGCGAAAATCACAAATTTTGCAGTGACTTCACCGTGCGCGGTTTTTACCCGATTCGGCGAGCCGTAGGCCACTTTCACTGCGGCGGACTGTTCATAGATACGTCCGCCGTGCCGCCGAATCGCTTCCGCTTCACCCAGTGCCAGGTTGAGCGGATGCAGATGGCCGCCGCGCCGATCCAGCAACCCACCGACGTAGCGCTCGGTCGCCACTTCACGACGAATCCCGCGCTCATCCAGCAACTCCAGATCATGATTGCCATACTGCTGCCATAACGCTTTCTGTTTACGCAGGTGCGCCATCTGGCGGGCATTAAGTGCCGCAAAAATGCCGCCGGGCCGGTAGTCGCAGGCAATGGCGTAACGATCTATACGATCGCGGATGATCTCTGCTCCCTCAAACATCATGCTGCCCAGCATCCGTGCGCTCTCTTTGCCGTAACGCTGTTCGATCACGTCCACATCGCGGCTGTAGGAATTGACCACCTGACCGCCGTTGCGCCCGCTGGCACCAAAGCCGATGCGCGCTGCTTCCAGCACCACCACCTCGTAACCCGCTTCGGTCAGATGCAGCGCCGCCGACAGGCCGGTGAAGCCGCCGCCAATAATGCAGACATCACACTGAATGCTCTCCTGCAACGTCGGCCACGGCGCGTGTGGATTGGCGGTCGCGGCGTAATAACTCTCCACGTAATTCATAACTACCTCCTTGATGCGCTCAGAAATTGGCAGGCGTATGGGCACTGACAATGCGGCAGGGTTCGTCAGACGTATTGGTAAAACTGTGCGGCAGGCCGGTATCAATCACGTAACTTTCACCGGCGTACAGGTGAAAGCTCTGGCCGTTAATCACTAAGGTGATTTCGCCCGCCAGCAGCGTGCCGGTCTCCTCACCGGGATGACGCAGTTTTTCGCCGGTGCTGGCGCCAGGCTGATAGGTTTCCAGCAGCATGCCCAGCGAGCGCTGCGGATTGCCATTTTCGACCAGCTTCAGCGAGACGCCCTGACTGCCGATTTCCAGCAGATCGTCCGGACGGACAATCACTTTAGGCGTGGCGTCGGCTTTCGGTTCTGAGAAAAATTCCGACAGGGAGAGCCCGTATACCTTTAATAGCTTCTGTAAGGTACTGACGGCCGGACTGACTTTATCCTGCTCAATGGTGCTGATGGCACTGTGGGTCAGGCCCGCCAGTTCAGCCACGCGGCGCTGTGACAAACCCAGCGCCTGACGGATCTGCGACAGCCGGCGTCCGGGTGCCAGCGTGGCGTCATTCATGATCTTTTTCCTTATGAAAGCGAACTGCGGCCTGGATAAAACCGTCAAACAGCTGACGCGAGCCGGTTGTGCGATCCGCCTGCCATTCCGGGTGCCACTGCACCGCCAGCGCGAAGGATGATGGCGCAGGCTGACCGCTTCAATCAGCCCGTCCGGCGCGCGTGCTTCAACCCGCAGCTGCGGGCCCGGTTCGCGTATGCCCTGATGATGCAACGAGTTAACCTGCAGCGGCTGCGTGCTGTCGAGCAGGGAACTGAGCAGCCCATTCGCTTCAATAGTCACCGGATGCGCCGGGGCGTACTGCTGATCCAGCGGCTGGGTCTCATCTTCATGATGGCGCTGGAACTGTTTTTGCTGGCTGAGATCGCGCCACAGCGCACCGCCGTTAGCCACCACCAGTTCCTGCATTCCACGGCAGATCCCCAGCATCGGCATCTTTCGGCTGGTGGCCCAGGTAATCAGCTGGAAGGCGAGACGATCGCGACCCGGATCGGCGTGCGGCTCTTCACCGGCTTCACCGTAATGCCAGGGTTCGATATTGCTCGGACTGCCGGTCAGCAGCAGGCCATCCAGCACCGTCATAGCGTTTTCTAATAGGTGGGGAGCGTTCATCAGGCTGTGGGGCAGGGCAAGCGGAACGCCGCCCGCGAGGATCACCGCGTCGGGGTATTTGTTGTGCACCGTTTGCGTCAGATGGCCACCGATGTGGCTCTGGCACATCACTACGCCAATCAAGGGTTTGTCAAAAATAATGCCCATCTCACGTCCTCGCATCGCTGTTCGAAATATCTACCGAAAGGGCACGTCTGGCGGTTAAGTGTGCAATATTTTGTCAATCTAGCAATCTGCTGTTTGTTCTTCAAACAGATTTGTTACATTTGCACACTTTTTATGTTGGCGCTATGTTAGAGGAGTGGCTGTTATTTTGAGCATTGCGCAAACCGAATAGGGGCGGGTGAGATCATGACTAACCTGGTAGAAGTGGAAGACTTCACGCTTCACAGTGAAGAGAAACGAACCAGCGCGTTCCAGCTTGAGGTGAAAGCCTGGCTGGAGCGCCATCCTGAAACGCAGTATGTCGACATTCTGTTAAACGATTTAAACGGTGTCTTTCGCGGTAAGCGCATTCCCGTCTCAGCGCTGCCAAAGCTGGAAAAGGGCTGTTACTTCCCCGCCTCAGTGTTCGCCATGGATATCCTCGGCAACACGGTGGAAGAAGCCGGACTCGGCCAGTCTTTGGGCGAACCTGACAACCTCTGTCTGCCCGTCGCGGGCACCTTAGTTCCCTCCGCTTCCGATCCTCAGCACATCGCGCAACTGCTGCTCACCATGTGCAACCAAGATGGCACTCCCTTTGACGTTGAACCCCGAAATGTCCTTAACCGGCTGTGGCAACAGTTGCGCAACCGAGGCCTGTTTCCGGTGGTAGCGGTAGAGCTGGAGTTCTATCTGGTGGATAAAAAGCGCGATGCCGAGGGCTTCATCCAGCCGCCGTGCGCGCCGGGCAGCGATGAACGCAATATGCAGAGCCAGGTCTATTCGGTCGATAATCTCGATCATTTCGCCGATGTGCTGCGTGATATTGACGATCTGGCGCGTCAGCAGGGTATTCCGGCCGATGGCGCGCTGGCTGAAGCGTCGCCGGGTCAGTTCGAAATCAACCTGCATCATACTGGCGACGTACTGCGCGCCTGCGATCACGCGGTGCAGCTGAAACGGCTGATCCGTCAGGTGGCTGAAAATCACGCTATGACCGCCACCTTTATGGCCAAGCCATATGAGGAGTATGCGGGCAGCGGCATGCATGTCCACATCAGTATGCTGGATGCCGCCGATCACAACGCCTTCGCCTGTGATGACGGCAGTGACTCGCCGCTGATGAAGCGCGCGCTGGCCGGAATGATCGACCTGATGCCCGCCTCGATGGCGCTGCTGGCACCAAATGTTAACGCCTATCGCCGCTTTGTGCCGGAGGCTTACGTACCGTTGCAGGCGTCGTGGGGCCATAACAATCGCACCGTGGCGCTGCGGGTGCCGTGCGGCGATATCGATAATCATCGCATCGAATACCGGGTAGCGGGGGCGGATGCCAATCCTTATCTGGTGGTGTCGGCGATACTTGCCGGGATGCTGCACGGTCTGGATACCCAGCTGCCGTTGCCACAGCCGGTGACCGGCAACGGCCATCACGCCGAGGGTCTGGCGCTGCCGATTCGGCAGAGTGACGCTCTGTATGAGTTCAACAACAGCTATCCGCTGCAAAAATTACTCGGCGAACGCTTTGCCAGCGTCTGGTATAGCTGCAAGAATTATGAACTGATGCAGTTCGAACGGCTGATAACCGCAACGGAGATTGACTGGATGCTGAAAAACGCCTGATAACCTTTTTTTTTGCATCCGGTGCCCCGGTGGCTTGTATTTCGGCCCTGGGATGAGGCAGAATACGCGGCCTGCAAAATCAGACCATAACCGACGCTTACCGCGCCGGTTATTTTTTTTGCATCCTGTTTTAACAAATAGTTTTTCGCTGACTTAACCGAGGCCGGGCACGCACCCGGATAGATAAACACTGAAAACACGCGTTAGCGTGAGATTGAGGATACAAAGATGGGGATGTTTTCCACACTGCCAGCTCAGGCTGGTGCGCGTTTTCGTGATGACTACGGCGCCGCGTTGATCACCAACCTTACTCCCTGTCGCTTAATGCGCAGTTGCCCTGTGACCCAACCCAGTCAGGTTGTTGCGCAGGAGGGACTGAAGCATGTCGCTTAACACCTCCGCTGCACCACAGCGTGCACAGCTGAAAAAAACGCTAACGTTACTTCCGGTCGTCATGATGGGCTTAGCCTACATGCAGCCTATGACCCTGTTCGATACCTTTGGCATCGTTTCCGGGCTGACCGACGGTCACGTCGCGACGGCTTACGCTTTCGCGCTGATTGCGATTCTGTTTACTGCCGTGAGCTACGGTAAGCTGGTACGCCGCTTCCCCTCTGCGGGCTCCGCTTATACCTACGCTCAGAAGGCGATCAGTCCGCACGTCGGCTTTATGGTCGGCTGGTCATCGCTGCTGGACTACCTGTTCATGCCGATGATCAACATCCTGCTGGCGAAAAACTATTTCGAATCGCTGGTGCCCGGCATCCCTTCGTGGATTTTCGTGGTGCTGCTGGTCGGCTTTATGACGCTCTCCAACCTCAAGGGCATCAAAACTGTCGCCAACTTTAACAGCGTGATCGTGGTGCTGCAGGTGATTGTCATGGTCGGGATTACGGCGATGGTAATTTATGGCGTGGCGAACGGCGTTGGTGCCGGCACGCTGGCCAGCAGCAAACCGTTCTGGTCTGAGAACGCGCACGTGGTGCCGATGATCACCGGAGCGACGATACTCTGTTTCTCGTTCCTCGGCTTTGATGGCATCAGCTCACTGTCAGAAGAGACCAAAGATGCAGAACGTACCATTCCGCGTGCGATTTTCCTGACCGCGCTGATTGGCGGCGTGATCTTCATCATCGCCTCCTACTTCCTGCAGCTTTACTTCCCGGACATCACGCGCTTCCAGGACCCGGATTCCTCTCAGCCTGAAATCATGCTGTTTGTTGCCGGTAAAGCGCTGCAGGTCGGCATCCTGATCTTCTCGGTGGTCACGGTGCTGGCATCCGGTATGGCGGCGCATGCCGGCGTCTCACGTCTGATGTATGTGATGGGCCGTGATGGCGTGTTCCCGGAGCGTTTCTTCGGTTACGTTCATCCGAAATGGCGTACCCCGTCGCTCAACGTGCTGCTGGTGGGTGCGATTGCGCTGATGGCGATTAACTTCGACCTGGTGACCGCAACGGCGCTGATTAACTTCGGTGCGCTGGTGGCCTTCACCTTCGTTAACCTGTCGGTGATTGCCCAGTTCTGGATCCGTGAAAAGCGTAACCGTACGCTGAAAGATCACTTCCAGTATCTGGTTCTGCCGCTGATGGGTGCGTTGACGGTCGGTGCGTTGTGGGTGAACCTGGAAGAGAGTTCAATGGTGCTGGGTCTGATCTGGGCGACCATTGGTATTATCTATCTGGCGTTCGTGACCCGCAGCTTCCGTAACCCGGTGCCGCAGTTCAGCGAAGAGATTTAATCGCGCTAAACCTCGCCGCCTTCCCGCGCTAAAAACGGGAGGGCGGCGAAAGTCTTAACTGGCGAGCACCAGCTCCCAGTGTCCGGCGTTCAATGCCATCCGTCCCGCCTCACTCAACTGACTGTCGGTCACCACCAGATCAAACTTCTCCAGCGGCAGGGCCAGAAAGGTCGCAATCTTGTTGTATTTCGAACTGTCGCTCAGCAGCACCCGCTTACTGCTCACCTCGCTGACCGTCTGCTTCACCGTCACCTTATCCTCATCCGGCGTAAACAGCCCGCGCGGCCCCCAGCAGGAGGCGGAAATAAAGGCGATGTCGATCGCCAGATGACGCAGGCTGCGCGCTGCCGACTCGCCGACGCAGGAACGGTTCTCACGGCAGACCGTACCGCCGGTGTGGATCACCCGGCAGTGACTGGCTTCCATCAGCAGGTTAGCCACCATAAAATCATTAGTCACCACCAGTAAATCGTCCCGATCCACCACTTCCCGCGCCAGCGCCAGCGTTGTGGTGCCGGCATCCAGATAGATGCAGCTATTGCGCGGGATGTGCTGAGCGGCATAGCGACCAATCGCCCGCTTCTCATCGTTGTACAAGGCACTTTTGGTCAGATGTGACGGTTCGGCCGCCAGCCGATCCGCCGAACGTACTCCCCCTGACACCGACAGCACCGCGCCTTGCTCCTCCAGCTTTTGCACATCACGCCGGATAGTCATGTGCGACACGCCCAGCCGCTCGGTCAGTTCAGCAATGCTCACCACGCCACGATCGGCCACCAGCGCCAGAATCTGTTGATGACGTTCAACCGGAATCATATTCGCTCCCTGAGATTTATCATTTTTTCACATTGTAGAGCATCTGCCGGTCGGGAAGAATAGAAAATAACAGCCTGCGCCCGCTGTTAAGCCGGGTGATAATGCCCGCAAAGTGGGGTATGTCAGGGATTATGGTGGATGTTAAGAATTGTTCCTGATCACATCACAGATGTTTTTTTGTGAGTTACCACACGTTTTTGCTGGGGTAAAGCTGGCAGGATTAACAGTAACAAACAAATAATCACTTAATTTAACAGTGGAGGCCGACAGTGCCAGTCGAAAATATCTGTGTTATCGGGTTAGGTTCCATGGGCATGGGCGCCGCGCAATCCTGTATCCGCGCCGGTCTTAACACCTGGGGCGTCGATCTGAATCCCGCCGCGCTGGAGACCCTGCGCCAGGCGGGCGCTCGTGACGCGCAATCCTCCGCCGCCCGGTTTGCTGACCAGCTCGACGCGGTGCTGCTGCTGGTGGTGAATGCGCAGCAGGTGAACGCCATTCTTTTCGGTGACGATGGCCTGGCCGCGAAGCTACGGCCCGGCACGGCGGTGATGGTGTCATCGACCCTCTCAGCGCAGGATGCGCAGCAGATTGAACAGCGGCTGGCACAACATCAGTTGCTGATGCTCGACGCGCCGGTCTCCGGTGGGGCAGCAAAAGCCGCCAGCGGTGAGATGACGGTAATGGCGTCCGGCAGCGAAGAGGTTTTTACGCAGCTGCAACCGGTGCTGGATGCTGTGGCGGCCAAAGTCTATCGGGTGGGCAGCGACATCGGCCTCGGCTCGACGGTCAAAATCATTCATCAGCTGCTGGCCGGGGTACACATCGCAGTCGGGGCAGAAGCGATGGCGCTGGCAGCACGGGCGGGCATTCCGCTGGAGACCATGTATCAGGTGGTTACCCATGCCGCCGGTAACTCGTGGATGTTCGAAAACCGCATGCGGCACGTGGTGGACGGTGACTACAGTCCGAAGTCGGCGGTCGATATCTTCGTCAAAGATCTCAACCTGGTGGCTGATACCGCCAAATCGCTGCACTTCCCGCTGCCGCTGGCCTCGACCGCGCTCAATATGTTTACCGAAGCCAGCAACGCCGGTTATGGCCGTGAAGATGACAGCGCGGTGATTAAAATCTTCAGCGGCATCAGCCTGCCACAGGGTAAGGAGAATACCTGATGCGTCTTGGAGTGATAGCCGACGATTTTACCGGTGCGACCGACATCGCCAGTTTTCTGGCGCAAAACGGCCTGACCACCATTCAGTTCAACGGCGTACCGGCCGGCGATCGGGCCGTCGGGGCGCAGGCGATAGTGATCAGCCTGAAGAGCCGATCCTGCCCGGCAGA
>MIEI01000078.1 GCA_002095305.1 Pantoea brenneri | reverse complement strand
TCCTTATGTGGGTTTGCCTGTTTAAGCCTGGAAAAGAATGCTGATTATGCAAACAGCGAATAAGTTAATCATCTTTTCCGCACTTCGCTTATTCCAGCGCGCGGGCAGCATTCTGAGCCGGTGCGCGCTGACCGGCATTGCATATCTGCCTGTTATAGTCTTAATTATTAAGCCTCAATCAGCGGTGCCTTATTGCCCGTGGAAGACGACCGACGCCTTAACAGGGAACGCTATGCATCGCACCATCGGCCCGATACGACACCTGATCAGTCCGCTATTGACGGTGGGCCTCGCTCTCGGATGGGCAGACCAGGCCGCTGCTGATACCGTCTGGCTGAACAATGGCGACCGGCTGACCGGCACGGTGCGCTACCTGAGCGATGGCAAACTGGCGATAGAAACTGCCTATGCCGGAACGGTCACTCTCGACTGGAACGTGGTCAGTACCCTGGCGAGCGAAAATCCGGTCAATGTCGAAAACAAGAAAACCGGCGAGCGCTATCAGGTCCGGCTCTCCGCCTCCGATCCCGGCTATATCTGGGTGGAGCGCAATGAGCGTGAAGAGAAGATCTCGGTAAAGCGTATCGACGAGTTTATGAAAGCCAAAGTCCGCACCGATCAGCTGTCGTGGACCGGCAACATCGATGCCGGCATGAAGGTCAAAAAAGCCTCGACCAAAACCGACGATTACAATTTCTCCCTCAATACCAAACTGGCGCAGGGCAAATGGCGTCACGATATCGGCGCGACCTATAACCGCGAGCAGGAGAATGAAGACGTCAATACCGACAACTACAGCCTGCGTTATGCTTTTGATTACCTGTTCCGGGAGCAATTTTTCTGGCAAACCCGCGCTACCTACAAACGCGACTGGGTCGAAGATCTGTCGCGTCAGGCGCTGATAGGCACCGGACCGGGCTACCAGCTGTGGGATACCGAACTCAGTTCCTTCTCGGTATCGATACTGGGCGGGGCGTTTGGTTATGGCTACAGCGACGGGCGGGAAGAGAAACACTTTGGTGCCTCGGTACGCTGGAGCTATCAGCGTTATCTGTTGGGCAAATCGGTCACGCTCTACAGCAACGGTGACGTTGGCCATTCGCTGGATGACGATGGCGTCTTTACCCTGGATGCCGAAGTCGGCCTGCGTTACACCCTGACCTCGTGGTCAACCCTGCATCTCGGCTATCACCGCAACCTGGTGAACGGCACGCCGGATACCCTCAACGAAGGGACTTTCTCAACCGGCCTGGGCGTGAAGTGGTAAGGCATCGGGCAGGGGAGATTGCAGCAAAGTTTTACCGTTTTTCTTACGATCCCGGCGCGGCTTTGACTAAGCTGCTGATACCGACAAAGGGAGAGTGCAGAAGATGATCGTAAGCAGCAGGGTCTATCGTCCGGGATGTGCGGGCGAAGAGGTGGATGTCGAGAAAATCAGTGAGGTGATTAAGCAGCCGGATGCGTTTATCTGGCTTGGCCTGTGGCAGCCCGATCCGGCGTTCATGGAGAAAATCAAAGAGGAGTTCGGGCTGCACGAACTGGCAGTCGAGGATGCTCTCTATGCCCATCAGCGGCCCAAGATTGAGCATTACGGCGAATCGCTGTTTATTGTGGTTAAGACGGTGCGGGCAAAAGATGACAGCTGCGAACTCGGCGAAACCCATTTCTTTGTCGGGAAAAATTTCCTGATCAGCATCCGTCACGGCGCGTCAGAAAGCTATTCACCGGTGCGTGAGCGGGCAGCAGAAAACCCGGCGCTGCTTAAGCTCGGACCGGGTTATCCGCTCTATTGCCTGCTCGACTTTATTGTCGATCGCTATGCGGAACTCTCGACCTCACTGAATGAACGGGTCGGCCAGATGGAGAACGATCTGTTCAAAAGCGAATTTGATCGTCAGTCGGTGCAGGCGGTCTACACTCTGCGCCGTCATCTGCTGACGCTGCGCAATGCCGCGCTGCCGCTGGAGGAGATCTGTAATCAGCTGATTCACCTGCATGAAGATCTGATCCCGCGCCCGCTGCGGGCCTATATCCGTGACGTGCAGGATCACGCCCGTCATGTGGTGACCGACGCCGAGGATATGCGCGAGATGCTGACCAGCGCCATGCAGGTCAATCTGGCGCTGGTGACGGTACAGCAGAATGAGGTGGTGAAAAAGCTGGCGGGCTGGGGGGCGATACTGGTGATCCCGACCGTGATATTCAGCATGTACGGCATGAACTTCGAACATATGCCCGAGCTTAAGTCGCTGTATGGCTATCCGCTGGCGGTCGGCATAACCCTGCTGGCCTGCGGCGGACTGTGGGCGAAATTACGCCGTTCAGGCTGGCTGTAACGTTGCGGACAATTACCCGGTAGTTTATTTACGCGCTGCGCTTATCCTTATTTAAGCGCAGCGACAACCACGGCGAATAATAACTATTTTTTCAGTAAGGCCAGATTATTCTGCAGTGGAAATAAGCCTGGCCTGGTCCTGTTTCTATATCCGGCGCACGGCTTAACTGGCCGCTTTTTTATTTGTTCGCTACGCTGATAATACAATCGTATAACACCGCCGCCCTGGCGAAATAGAGTTTGCACTGCTGATTTGCAGCGCTGATATGCGGCGACGCATTTACATCCGGAGAAATTCAGATGACAGAACGGATTAACCCTCCGCGCTTATTAACGTCTGACGCTCATCCACCGCGTCCTGTGCGGGGCGCTAAGGGTAAGCCCGATCGTGACTGACGCCGACTGGGTTTTAATCATAGCCCGGACGCAGTTCGCGCTAACCATGGGCATGCACATTACCCTCGCGGCGCTGACGCTGGGGCTGGCCCCTTTTCTGGTGTGGTTTGAAGCGCGCTGGCTGTGGGGCAAACAGCAGGCCGCCCGCGATGCGCTGCACTTCTGGCTGACAATCTTTTCCCTGACGGTGGCAATCGGCGCGGTCTCTGGCGTGGTGATGGAGTTTCAGTTCGGCACTCACTGGGCGCGCTTTTCACATCAGGTCGGCGGCGTTATCGGGCCGTTGATGTTTTATGAGGTGCTGATCGCCTTTTTTCTCGAATCGGCGCTGACCGGCGTAATGCTGTTTGGCTTCAATAAAATTCGTCCGGCGGTGCATTTCACGGTGACCTGTCTGGTGGCGGCCGGGGCGTTTCTTAGCGCCTTCTGGATTCTGGCCGCTAATTCGTGGATGCATACGCCGGTCGGTTTCAGCCGTGATGAGAACGGCGTGTTTCTGGCCGAAAGCTGGCGATCGATCTTACTATCCCCCTCCTTTCCGTGGCGCTTCAGCCATATGGTGATGGCATCACTGATTGCCGTGGCGGTGCTGGTGATGGGCGTGGCGGCCTGGCGGCTGCGCCATTTTAAAGCTGAGGCTGCTTCACGCCTGATGCTCAACAGTGCGCTGACCTTTCTGCTGTTTGCCGTGCCGCTGCAGATCGTTCTGGGCGATCTGCACGGTGAAAATACCCGCGACTATCAGCCAGCCAAACTGGCGGCCATCGAAGGCGGCTGGCATCCGCCGGCACCCGGCGAGGGCGAACCGCTGCGGCTGTTTGCGCTGCCGGATCAGCAGGCGCAGCGCAACCATCTGGAGATCAGCCTGCCCAATCTCGGCTCGCTCTATCTGCGGCACAATCTTACCGGCCACATCAAAAGTCTCAGCGAATTTCCCGCCGATGCGATCCCGCCGGTGCTGCCGGTCTTTTTCGCCTTTCGCCTGATGGTGGGCTTAGGCGGGGTGATCCTGCTGACCACGCTGGTGGCCAATGTGCAGCGCTGGCGCGGGCGATTACCGGTCTCAGCGCGCTTGCTGCGCTGGCTGACCTGGCTCTCGCCAGCCGGCTTTGTCGCGCTGCTGTCAGGCTGGGTCGTAACCGAAGTCGGGCGTCAGCCGTGGACGGTCTATGGCATGGTGCGCACCGCACAGAGCGTGTCGCCGCTGGCGCTCAGCACCACGCTCGGTATTTTCCTCGCGGTACTGCTGATCTACGGGCTGGTGTTCGCCCTCGGCTTACACTATCTGCTGCGCCGGATTAAGGGTGAACTGCCGTCGGGAAAACCGGTGGTTATTCAGCTGAAAACGCCCAATTAGGAGTCCGCCATGGCCGATCTTTCTGCGCTGATCATCTGTCTTTCGCTGCTGCTCTATCTGCTGCTGGATGGCACCGACCTCGGCGTGGGGATGCTGTTTTTCTGGTTTCACGACGACCAGCAGCGTGAACTGATGACCCACAGCATTTTGCCGGTGTGGGATGCCAATGAAACCTGGCTGGTGCTGGCCGCGGGCGGCTTGCTGGCGCTGTTTCCGCCGGTCTACAGCCTGCTGCTCAGCGAGCTGAGCGCGCCGCTGTTCGCCATGTTACTGGCGCTGGTGGTGCGGGCGATGGCGCTGGAGTATCGCGCCCAGAGCAGCACCCGCTTACGTCACTGGCTGGACCGCATTATGGCCAGCAGTTCGGCGCTGGCGACCTTTATTCAGGGCTGGTGCGCCGGAATGATCATCAGCGCCCAGCCGCACACCGGCCTGCCCGATGGACTGAGCATGGTTCCGCTGATCAGCGGCGTGGGCTTAATGGCGATTAATTCGCTGCTGGCCTGCTGCTGGATCGGCTGGCGGATTGGCGACAAGGTGCAGCCGCTGGCCGAAGCACAGAGCTGGCTGTGGTGGCTGCTGGCGCTGCTGGTGTTTCTGATCGAACTCTATCTTAACGCCGACCTCTGGCAGCAAAGCTGGCAGCGCCCGCTGGGGAAAGTGGCCGGTGTGGCGATCGTCATCCTGTGGATTGCCTTGCCGCTGGCGCTGTGGCGCGCCCGGCCGCTGGTGCAGCTTTTGGTGACGCTGATGCTGATCGGCGCAGTGTTTATCGGCCTGCTGTGTGGTCTTTATCCGTGGTTAGTGCCGCACCAATTTACCCTCAGTGAGAGCGCGTCATCACCGGTCACCCAGGGGTTTGTGCTGGTGGGCGCGGCCATCGCCATGCCGCTGACGCTGCTTTATCACAGCTGGTCGTTCTGGATTGAACGACGCGGTAAATAAACCGACGCCCGCTATGCTTTAGGCAGGATGCAGTTTGGCGGGTGGTATTGACAGGAGGCGAGGCAACGGTGAAAAAAGAGCAAATCAGCAGTCGGGATTACCCGATAAAAGAAGATGTCCGCTGGATACGCCGTGAATGGCTGATTCAGCGCGTCGGCGAGTATCTCCTGATCCTTCTGGTGATTCTCGGCGCGTGCGGGCTGTTTTCAAAAGGGGTGCTGAGTAACGGCAGCGCCGTGTCGCCGGATGGCGCGATTCGGGTGGAGTATGAGCGTTTTGGCCGGGTCCAGAGCAATATGGACATGACGATCCGCATCAAATCACCGACGGCGGAGCGGTTCAGCGTCACCCTCGGTCACGGGGCGCTGGATAATCTGCAAATTCAGACGCTGCAGCCGCAGCCGCTGGAGGCGATTACCCTCGGCAGCGATCTGCGGCTGACCTTCTCGTCGCGCGATACCGGCCCGGATCACGCCATCTGGCTCGGCCTGCAGCCACGCAGTCCAGGCCGCATTGCCGTCAGCGTCAGCAGCGGCGAGCATCCGCCGGCCCGTTTCACCCAATGGATTTATCCCTGACAGGAGCGCTTTATGGAAACGGTATTACGTGCGGCGGGTATCTATCTGGTGCTGATGGTGGTGATCAAAATCGCCGGCAGACGCACGCTGTTGCAGATGACCTCGTTTGATTTAATCCTGCTGCTGATCATCAGTGAAGCGACCCAGCAGGCGCTGCTGGGCGACGACTTTTCGGTTACCGGTGCCGCCCTGACCATCATTACGCTGGTGACCATCGATATCGTGCTGGGAAAACTGAAAAACCGTTTCCCGGTGGTCGAGCAGGCGATTGATGGCGGTCCGGTGATCCTGGTTGAGAATGGCAATTTACTGACTGAACGGATGAAAATGACCGGCATCAGCCTGATGATGTGCTGGAAGCGGCGCGATCGAGTCAGGGACTGGAACGGTTTGACCAGATTAAATATGCGGTGCTGGAGGTAAACGGCCACATTTCAATTATTCCGCTGCCGCAAAAATAATTGGCAGCGCGCTGTCAGGCCCTGCAGGCGTTGCGGTCCGGCGTCTGCAGGTGATTTTTCCTGTTCGGTCAGCGCGTTAGCGTATACCTGCCCGGCGAGCATCACGCTTCGCTTATTCTGCCGTTCCCCTTGTGATTTTGCGGATTTAGTTCAGACTCAGCTCTCCACTCACGTTTTTATAACCAGAGCTGGCCTGACTCCCAATCAGCGTTATGCTTTCACGGTCAGGTTCAAAGTGAATAAATTTAACAGTTTTACCTTCTATCCGGTCACCGGCTGGCACATCGGGCCGCTTACCGGTCATCAGGCGCTGGTGCTGCAGTTTGGTTACCACGATCCCAAAGCCCCGTTCACCAAACGCCAGCAGGAGTCTCTCTATTTCGGCATGACCCTGGAGATGGCGAAAAAGCTGGTGGTTAATCTGTCAGAACACATTGATTATGCTGAGCAACACGCAACAGAGTCCTGATTCGGACGGTGGCTGCAGGCGATTAAGTGTGACTCCCTATTTCCCCACTCCAGCGGATGGCGCATAAACCCGCAGTGCCTGCGCAATCAGGCGAAAATGCGCTGGCGTCTGCCCGATAATCTCGCCGTCCGCATTGATGTAATGAGGACGACGCGTCTCAATGATCAATTCAGTGGTGCTGAACGCCCGCACGTTACGCCAGCGCCCGTGGGTGCCGCGTCGCAGCGCAGGCAGCAGGGCGATCAGCTGCCAGCTTCGCTGCAACTCCAGACTGTAAACATCCAGCAGGCCGTCATCCGGAGTCGCGCGCTGTTCCACCGTCATACCACCGCCATAAAACCGGCCATTGCCGACCGAAACCTGCACGGTTTTGACTGGCGTCCGCTCACCCTGATGGATCAGCGTGGCGCTGAACGGGCGACTCTGGCGTAACAGCCGCAGGGCGGCCAGCGCATAGCCGCCGATACCCCAGCGTTTTTTCGATTCCGCCGTCAGATTCCGTGCCAGTTCCGCTGAAAAGCCGATGCTGCAGACGTTGAGGAACAGGTGCTGATTCACTTCGCCGAGATCGACCGGGCGCAGGTTACCGTCAGCAATAACCTTCACCGCCTGCTCCAGACTGGCACCGATGCCCAGGGTGCGGGCAAAATCGTTGGCGGTACCGAGCGGTAAAATACCGAGCGGCAGACCGGTCTGCATCAGGCCGGGCGCGGCAGCATTGAGCGTACCGTCGCCGCCTCCGACGATGACCGCATCAACGCGATCGGCGTAAGCGTTAATCAGCTCAGGGTAGCTGCGCGCATCCTCGTCGGGCGGCTGCAGCAGGGCGATGCCGCTCTCGGTAAGCAGCGTTCTCGCCCGGCTGGCGTCGGTCCGCCCTTTACGCGAGCGCTGATTGATCAGTAGCAGGGCGGTATTAAGCGGTGCAGGCATACCTGTGGTCTCTCCTGGTGGTGACGGAGCGGCAAGTACAGCACTGGCACCACCGGCTCACAACCGGCCTTGCGCTACTTTACGCAGCGCGACAGGCATACCGACAGATAATAAAGATCGTCTACACTGCTAATGTTCAGGTCCACACGCAGGAGGAACAATGACGGAACACGAATTCAGAACGTTGTTAGCCGAACAGGGTTTTGATGAACCGGTACTGGTCGAGCGCGCAGCCGCCACCCAGCTCGATAATCATGTCCATCCCTTTGAGGCGCTGGCCCTGATTCTCAGTGGCGACATCACCATCAGCACCGAGCAGAGTGACATCACCTATCACCCCGGAGAGACGTTCCATCTTCAATCCAACGAACTGCACCGTGAAGCGTTTGGCCCGCAGGGCGTGCGTTATCTGGCGGGGCGCAAATACGATTAAGGCCCGATCTGAGACTTTATGACCTCTTCTGACGATCTTTTTACCCGTCTGGCACAGTCGCCGTTTCGCCAGCGTTTCCGGCTGGGACGGGCAGAATATGACTACGCCAGCAGCAAAGGCGAAGCGGTACTGCGCCAGCATGCGGCGGAGTTTATTGCCCAGCGGCTGGCCCCGGCCCGGCCGGCCAATGACGGCAAACAGACGCCGATGCGCGGGCATCCGGTGTTTATCGCCCAGCATGCGACCGCCATCTGTTGCCGCGGCTGCCTGAGTAAATGGCACCACATTGCGCCGGACCAGCCACTGAACGCCGGGCAGCAGGCGTATCTGGTGGCGGTGTTGTTGCAGTGGATTGACCAGCAGATGCAGCGACCGGCACCGCCTGCCCGACCGCAAAAAGCGAAGGCAAAACCGGATGACGATCCGCAGCTGGCGTTATGGTGAGGGCGTGAATATCGGGCGGATAGCGATTTTTCTGGCGCAAACTGGCCCTTTTTCATTCCTGGTTTATTCTTAAATCTTTCCTGGCCGCGCTATGCCAGGATTAAAACCTGACACGGCAACTATTCAATACAGAGGGAATTATGAAGAAAACAATTATTGCACTGTCTGCTATTTTACTGGCTTCGCCAGTCTTTGCCGCGACCACCACAGACAACACCGTTGCAGAAGCGCATAAAGGCGCGGATACCGCAAAAGAAAAACTGCATCAGACACAGCATCAGGGAGAAGAGTTAAAGCTCAAGTCTCAGCATGCGGCTGAAGGCAAAAGCGATGCCACCAGCAGCAAAGTGACTGAAGGCGCGCAGAAAGGCTGGAACAAGACCAAAGAAGGCACCGAGAAAGGCTGGGATAAAACCAAGCAGGGTGCTGAAGATCTGAAAAACAAAGCGACTAACTAAGCCGCCTGTTGCCAGATTAAACAGTCTGTCAGATTAAAAAAGAAACCACCGTCAGGTGGGTTTTTTTATTTACTTTTTGCTGGCGCTGGCCGTTTTCTCCGCCTCGGCGGCGGCTAATGCCGAGACTTTGATTTCGGCTTCAGCTGCCGCATCCGCAGCCGCAGCGGCGGCTTCAGCCGCGGCTTCGGCTGCGGTGTCTGACTGTTTCTTGCCTTCCTCGATCACCTCTTCATCAATCTCTTCGATGTTTTCGCGGTTATCGCGGCCTGACAGCAGATTCCAGCAGGCGATAAACAGCGCGGCAATCACCGGACCGATCACAAAGCCATTAATGCCGTAGATTTCCATACCGCCCAGCGTGGCGATCAGGATCAGGTAGTCAGGCATTTTGGTATCTTTGCCGACCAGCAGCGGACGCAGAATGTTATCCACCAGGCCCACAATCACCACAAAGAAGCCCACCAGGAACAGACCTTTCCACAGCGCGCCGGTGGCAAAGAAGAATACCGCTGCTGGCACCCAGATGATGGCGGAACCGACCGCCGGTATCAGTGACAGGAACGCCATCAGCGCACCCCACAGCAGGCTGCCGTCAATGCCGGTAAACCAGAACGCCAGACCGCCGAGTATCCCCTGAACCACCCCGACCACCACGGTGCCTTTCACCGTGGCACGCGCGACCGCAGCAAATTTCACCAGCAGGTGATGCTTAACGTAGGTCGACAGCGGCAACGCTTCCAGGATCAGATGCACCAGGTAAGAGCCATCTTTCAGCAGGAAAAACAGCAGATAGAGCATCACGCCAAAGCCCACGGTAAAGCTAAAGGTGCCTTTACCGATGATGAAGCGCTGCCTGCTACGTACTGGCCTCCCTTCAGGGCGAATGAGGAGAGTTTCTCCTGAATCTGCGTGGCGTTATCCAGATTATTTTCGGCGAGGAAATGTTTCGCCCAGCGCGGCAAATGCTGCAACAGGTCAGCAAACACCACCGGGAACTGCGCCGAGTTTGTCTGGAGCTTGTGGTAAACCGCGTTAGTTTCGACCACCAGCGAGGAGGCGATTATCGCCAGCGGCGTGAAGACGATCAGGCAGATACAGAGCAGGGTCAGCAACGCCGCCAGACCATTGCGCTCGCCCATTCGGGTCCGCAGGTAGGTTTTTAGCGGATGGAAAATCACCGCCAGAATCGCCGCCCATAAAATCGGCGAAAAATAGGGTGACAGCACCTCAAAAAAGGCGAGGGTAGCAATCGCCAGAATCAGAATGAAAAAACCGATGTTCAATCCTTTAAAACGCATGGAAAAACCTCATGGTAAACGTCCCCTGATAACCCTGATTGCCGCGTGTGCTGCGCATAGCTTCGTTCAGACGAGCGCTATCGGGCAGCTTTCGCGTCAGGCTTTTACTCTGTTAAGGATGCCAGCTACAGCACCATTCTGGCTAACAAATTGAAAGATAAGGCGAAAATAATTAACCCGCCGATGCCGCCCGCAGCCTGACCTGGGCTGCAGGCAGGGCATGGCTTTATTGCGGCGCGCTAAATCCTACCTTAGCGTAGCGGTTTCGCCCATTATTGGTAGCAAACAGATTCACGATCGCTGGCTGCGCTGCCGATATATCCCTGAGCGCAATGAAACGATGGCGGTGAATAATGAACAGAATAGTGATGTCAGGCGTGCTGGTGATGCTGTTAAGCGGCTGCGCCACCAAACAGTATCCGCAGGCGTCCGCGGTAACGCCTGAAGAGACGGCGGTGCTGGATTGCAGACTGCTGGATCAGGAGATCGTCAAAGCCCACAGCGTGCAGAGTGAGATTGATCAAACCGGCCGCTTCGATGCGCTGACCGTGATGGGCTTCATCGGGGATTTTGGTATCGGTAACGGCATTGCGAAGCTCAACGCCAGCCATAAGGCGGATTCGCGACTGCAGCAGTTGCAGTCGCTGAAAGCGGCGAAGTGCAGCCAGCGCGTGGCCTGAGCCGCTGGCTGCCTGACCGGGGTTAACCGCGCGTGCGCTGGCTGAGATGCTGCATCCTGACATTTTCAGCCGCGCGTTTACCGGCGAGAAAGGCGTGGTCAGAGTTGTAATACTCCCACTCGCTGTATCGGCCGGATAAGTGAATATCCTGCGTCAGCAGCCACTGCCGGATCAGCGCCACGTTACGGCTGCGTGCATGGTCATACACCACATAGGCGTAGGGCATATCAACCTGCGACGCGCACAGCAGCCGATCGTCATCGCGGATCATCCCGACCCGGATGCAGTCCTGACGGCAGCGCTCAATCAGCGCCTCGCCCTCCAGCGGCAGCGGGTTAGCGGCATTGTAGGTGATCTCGCAGGTTAAGCCGAAACCGCCGGGCGGATTACAGTGCGGACTGGCATTGCCCTGCACGAAGATGCGATGAAACAGGGTATCGCCGGGATAGTAAATCCAGTGTTTATCCGTCAGCCCGGCGCGACCGATCCCCAGATTGACGCAGCGGACTGAGACAAACTGCAGCTGCGCCGCCGCCTGCTGCACCGTGTCCGGTACCTCATCACCCATCAGTTTAATCAGCTCCGGCAGCGGCATAGTGCTGATCAGCTGTTGATAGCGATAGTGGCGTCCGTCGGCCAGCAGCGCGACGTGCGCCTGCGGATGAAGCCGGATTAAGCGCGCCCCGGTCTCGAGCTGGCACTTCAGATGTGGCAGAAAACCGGACATCAATGCCTGGAAGCCGCCCCGCAGCGGATAGCCAAAGCGGGCATTCGGACCAACCGGTTTCGCCAGCGGCTGTAGCGCGCCATCAATAATCTGCGCCAGATCCGGTAACGGCACCCGTCCGCCCAGCCACGAGGTTTCCATATCGGTCAGCGGCACTTTCCACAGCTTCTGGTTGTAGGGCAGGGCGAAGTGTCGTGCGATGCCTTTGCCCCAGGTGCGCAGGATAAAGTGATGGAAATCTTCCTGATCCTGCACCTCGCCAACGCCGTTGCCCTCATCAGGCAGCGCACCGTCGGCGCAGCAGTCACGCCGCTGACGTGCCCGTTCCAGCGGTACGGCTACGGGCGCGCTTTCGCCATAACGTGCTTCAATCGCCCCCAGCACGCACTCCTTCACCACCTCCACCGGCAGACCATGCAGCGCAGACTGGAACGGATAGCGGGTAAAGACGCCGTCGGTATAGACCCAGGCTTCACGCGCCTGCCAGTGCAGGTTGTCGCCCAGCAGCATCTGATACAGCTGCAGGACGTAAGGGTCCTGCGAAAACATAATGTGGCCGGCGTAATCGAAGGTGAACCCCTGATCCTCAACCGACCGGCACCAGCCGCCAGGTGTGGCATTTTTTTCCAGCAGCACCGCGCCTTCACCGTAGTGATAACCGGCGCTCAGGCCGGTCGGCCCGGCACCGATAATCAGGCACTCCACCGCGGCACTCTCCAGCATCGCCGGGGTTAACGCGCTGACGTTAGCCTGCTGCGGTTCGGTCAGCGGCGGGCTGGCCGTGGTCAGTGTCTGTTTGCGGGTCAGCGCCTGCTGGATCAGCGCGTGTACCTGTTCCACCGTGCTGTCCCACGAGGTGGCAGCGACTTTTGCCTGCATGTTTCCCGCCAGCGCCAGCCGGTCGGCCGCGCTGAGGGCGATTGCCCGTTCACAGGCGGCGATAAACTGCTGATGATCACCGGCGACGGCGACCTCATCGGCATAGTGGCGGGCGACGTCGGTAATGGCGGTACTGACAATCGGCAGTTGCGCCGCCATATACTCCAGCACTTTGGTCGGCGAAATGTAGCGGGTCGAGGCGTTGAGCGCGAACGGCATCAGGCAGACATCCCAGCCCGCGAGGAACTGCGGCAGCGCCTGATAAGGCTGCTGGCCGAGCCAGTGAATATTGGCACGCTGCGGCAGGCTGGCCGGATCTATTTTCACCACCGGGCCGACCATAATAATCTGCCAGTCGGGATGACTGTCAGCCAGCGCGGCGATCAGCGGCAGATCGATGCGCTCATCCAGCACGCCATAGTAGCCAAGACGCCGGGCGGGAATCGAATCCTGCAACGGATGGCGGTTGCTGCGATCGCGCGCCTGCTCAAAATGGACGGCATCCACGCTGCTCGGGAAGCAGTACACCTGCGGATGTTTATCACGTTTGGCTTCATACAGGCTGGAGCCGCCGGTAAACACCAGATCGGCGCGGGTCATCAGCGCTGACTCGCGCTGCTGAAGCTGGCGCGGAGCATTGTGAAAGGCAGAAAGCTCATCCATGCAGTCGTAAATTACCAGCGACGGATTAAACGGCGTCAGCAACGGCAGCGCCATCGGCGTATAAAACCACACCAGCGGTTGTTGATCTTCGTCCATCAGCGGAGCCAGCAGCAGTTGCAGCGGGGCGATCTGGCTGTCGTGAAACCCGGCAGCCTGAATATCGGTATGCGGCTGGATCACCGTAATATTGGCGGCCGGCTGACTCTGATGCAGTCCTGGCGGCCCGGCCTGCCAGACCGGCTCTTCGACAAACAGCACCCGATAGTGCTGCGCCAGGCGCGTCAGCAACTGCTGCGGACGCTGAAAAACAAAGCCCCAACGTAAATGGCTGAAAACAATGAGTACTGGTGGGTTGTTCATAGCGGACTCCTGACAATGCCGTTGTGATAGTTGGATGTGTTGCAAGGATTGCTGCGCCTGGCGCAAAGCGTCAGCGTAAGGGTGCTGTAACTGGCGGGCGTAAGGATCGGGTCCCAGCCAATCGAGATCCCACAGGCCGCTGCGGGTCCAGAAGGTGGGGTGCTCCCATAAAGGCCGATCAAGGATGGGATAGAGGCAGATGCCGAGCAGGTCGACGCCCGCCAGCAGCGCCTGCGCGACCTGGGCGCCAATCTGGCCGATCCAGGCACCGCGTCCGCTGCCGACGTGGCTGGTTTCCGCCAGCAGCAGCGGGCGCTGATAGCGCTGAGACACCTGCCGGAGCAGCTGATGTAACGGCGCTCGACGGGGATCGCCAAGGTGCCAATAGAGGCGCTGATTCGATCCCTGCTCCCACTGATTATCGTGGTAGTAATTCACGCCGATCAGGTCGAGATAACGTTCTGCACCTCCGAGTTCGGGATGCAGCCTGCCGCTCAGCATGTCCCACGCCTGATACTGGGTTTCACGCATCAGCGCGGCGGTCTGAACGCTGTCGGGATCGGCCGGATCGGGCACGATATGGATCAGCGGATCGCAATGCAGCAGACGCGCCCGCGGATCGGCCTGCCAGATCGCATCGCAGGCCGCCAGCGTGGCCCGCACCAGCTGCTGTTTAGCGGCATCGGCGCAATCCGGTTGTGGGCAACTGGCGCAGGCAAATACGCCAACCGAGATACCCCAGCTGAGAAAAGAGATTTCATTCATCGGCGAATAGACCGGTGCGCTGTGATACCAGGGAGCCAGAAAGCGCGCCAGCGCGCCGCAAAAGGCGGCGAAACGGCTGACAAAGTCGTGGTCAAACAGGCTCAGGTCGTCGGGCCAGCCGTAATGGCAGAAGGTCCAGCTTAGCTGGATGCCCTGTTGTTGGGCCGCCTGCATCCGGGCGGCGACGGTTGAAAAGTCATAGCGGCCATCCCGTTCGCACAGTCGCCAGCCGACGCTTTCGCGCACGGTTCGGATAGCGAACGGTGCCAGCGCGGCATAATCCTCTGCCGCACGCGCCTGATGCTGGTTCAGGTCGTTCATCGACAGCGCGACGCCCGCAGGATTGATGTGATCGGCACCTTCATAGCCGGCCTGCCAGAAACTGGTAAAGGGGGTCATGGCATCTCCCGTAAAACAGCAACACTTATCCCGCTGACAAGCCGTAGCAGAACGGGTCAGGTGAGGGGGGCAGTATGTAAAACAGACTGGCCGGTGTGGCCACTCTGCACTGGCGGGCGCTCCTTGCCAGAATCAGCCGACGCAGCGTTGCAGGCAGCAGGGCCTGACGCATTGACGACGAGTGAGGGATAGCGGGTAACAACACGCAGCGCTATCGGCGGGAAAACTGCTGGCTTCTCGTAGTGTTACTGAGGGTTATGGAAGCCTTACTGGAAAGTATAGGTAAGGCGAGGTTCTTCGCAATGTATTGATGTAAAAAGAAAAAGCACAGCGGCAGAATATAGCCATTATAAATCAGGAAAATTTAAGCTTTGAAATTTAGCGTAAGACGATAAGCGAAACGTCACCGGTAACGGGCGATTTTAAGCTTTGTGAACCTTTTCCATGAGATGCAAAGCGGGCAGACTCAGCGGCCGGGGAAGGTGCTGCTTCGCTTGCCTTTTCATCTTCCACCAGCAAGATTAATTTATCACTGGCCTCGATCGGCAGGCGGTTAACCGACCGGCCACGGCATCGCGGCTCCTTTTGACTGACAGGATGTTTCACAGCTTATGTTCTCATTCGACTGGCACCGTTTCTTACTCAACGATCAACCCGCCACTTTTCTGTTTGAGGTGGTAGCGCGGGTGCTGATCGCTTATCTGGTGGTGTTCACCTTTTTGAAAGTCTCGGGTCGCCGCGGAGTGCGTCAGCTGTCGCTGTTCGAACTGGTGGTCATTCTGACGCTCGGGTCCGCCTCAGGTGATGTCACCTTCTATGACGATGTGCCGGTGTTGCCGGTGATCATGGTGTTTGTGGTGTTGCTGACGCTCTACCGGCTGACCACCATGCTGACTGCGCGCAGCCCGCGCTTTTCACGTCTGATTCAGGGCGATGTGATTACGCTGATCAAACAGGGGCTGTATGTGCTGGAGAGTCTCGATCATCTGAACATTTCGGAAGATGAGTTCTACATGGAGTTGCGACAGAGTGGGGTAGAGCATCTGGGGCAGATCCGGCTGGCGCTGGTGGAAGTAGATGGTCAGCTGAGCATCTACTTTTACAACGACGATGAGATGCGTGCCGGTTTAAGCGTATTACCGCCCGAACACCGCCAGGATTTCGATACCGTGCCGCACAGCGGACTCTATGCCTGTACCCACTGCGGCCAGACGCAGCAGATCGCCGGTCAGCAGCAAGCGGTCTGCCCGCGTTGCCAGCGCCAGCGCTGGTCGGTTGCGCTGCAAACCCGCCGCCTGCACTGACGACGGGCGTCAGGTCAGGTCAGGTCAGGTCAGGTCAGGGCTGCGGGTGAATTGGAGTGATAACCCGTTGTGCGATCTGACCGGGATTGCATACGCCGGACAATTTTCTGAAATTCCGGGCATAGCAGGTGATCGCTGGCAGGACAGTGCGCGACGTGTCTCAAACCATCACGGACCTTTTTCAACTGACGAATCGTGTTATCGATCTCGTCGGCTTTAGCGATGAGCAAGAGTCGATCCAGCGAGAGTTTACCCTGTGCATCAAACAGACTGGCAATCTCATCCAGAGTAAAACCGGCGCTGCGGCCCAGTGTGATCAGCGCCAGTTTTTCAAGCACGCTGGCGCAGTATTGCCGACGTAATCCTTTGCGGCCAATCGATTTGATCAGCCCCTTCTTTTCATAAAAACGCAGCGCTGAAGGCGCAAGCCCGCTGCGATCGGCGACATCAGCAATATCGAGTTCTTTTATCATTGACTTAAACCTCACTTCACGTTGCATCCTTTGAATCAGCATACCATCTAACGATTATCACAGGAGAATTCACGTGACTGAGATACTGCTTACCGGGCTGCTGGCGACCCTGATTATGGATGGCTGGAGCCTGGCCCGACGCTACCTGTTCGCGGTACCTTCCCTTAATTACGCCCTCGTTGGCCGCTGGATACTGTGGATGAGTAAAGGACGTTACTTTCACCACACCATTCACGATACGCCTGCAGTCAAAGGCGAAACCTTTACAGGATGGGCCGTCCACTACCTCACAGGAATGGCCTTTGCCTTTATTCCACTGTTATGGCGAGGCCAGCAGTGGCCAGAACATCCCGATCTATTAAGCGCAGTGATAAGCGGTCTTCTTAGCCTGATGGCTCCCTTTTTCATCATGCAACCCGCCCTCGGGTGGGGGATTGCCGCATCGAAGACGCCCGTGCCTGGCAAAGCCAGGCTGAATAGCGCTGTGACTCATCTGGTTTATGGGCTGGGACTTTATTTAGCCGCTGTCGGGCTACAGCCACTGATCTGAACCGCAGCGAAACAGGTGCTGAGGGTACGTTTTTGCTGGATCTACTGTGGTTGAACGGCGGTTAAACCGGTCGCGAGGTGTTTCCGGTTACCACATAACTTTGCCTGCCACTGACAGAAAATCAAACAGATTCGGGCAGCATAGCGACCTCCATCCCTCTGCAGGAGTCACCGATGCGCATCAGGCTGGCCAGTGCGTTACTGTTTTTGCTGTTATCGTTTGGCGCGTTTTCACAGCAGCTGATGAGCGAGAGTCATCCTCACACACACAGCGCACGGTTACTGGAGCAGGGGAGCCTGGCGGATACCGCCGATACCCCGGATGAACATCTGCAGGAGCGGCCGGAGCGGCGGGTCAGCCTGCAATGCAAGCCGTGGCGGATGTAGCGTCCGGCGCAACCGGCGGAGAAAGCAGCCGGTGCGCCGAGGCGTACAGGTTACAGTGTGGCCTGAGTAGCCGTCATGCCGGGCACCAGAATCACTTTGCGGCACTCTTCCTGTCGCTTCTCAAAAATCTCATAACCCCGGGCGGCGTCTTCCAGCGGCAGATGATGGGTAACAATCTCTTCCGGCTTAAGGTGACCCTGTTCGATCAGTTTAAGCAGGTCCGGCAGGTAGGCGTGAACGTGGGTCTGGCCCATCTTAAAGGTCAGTCCTTTATCAAACGCATCGCCGAACAGGAAGCCGTGAATAAAGCCAGCGTAGACACCCGGCACGCTGACGATCCCGCCACGACGCACCGCCGCAATACACTGACGCAGCGCCTTACCGCTGCTGCCTTCCAGCTTGAGATTGCTAAGCACGGTTTCCGTCAGGCTGCCTTTGGCCTCAAACCCGACCGCATCAATCACCGCATCAACGCCACGGTGGCCTTCGCTGTGCTCGATGATCCAGCCGGCCGGGTCGTTGATCTGATCGAAGTTGATCGGAATCACCCCGTAGCGATCGCGGGCAAAGTTCAGGCGATAGTCGTTATGGTCGATCATGTAGATCTGTTCGGCACCTTCCAGGCGGGCACAGGCGGCGCTGAGTAATCCCACCGGACCGGCACCAAAAATCGCCACGCTGGAGCCCGGTTTAACTTCGGCATTTTTAACCGCCTGCCACGCGGTAGGCAGGATATCGGAGAGGAACAGCACTTTCTCATCCGACAACAGTGTCGGCACTTTGAACGGGCCGGTATTGGCTTTCGGCACCCGGACATATTCCGCCTGTCCGCCCGGCACGCCGCCATACAGTTTGCTGAAACCAAACAGCGCTGCGGGCGGGGTGATGTTTTTACGATTGAGAATGGCGCCCCGACCGCTGTTGGTGGTTTCGCAGGCAGCGTACTGATGCAGATGGCAGAAGAAACAGTCGCCACAGGCGATAACAAACGGGATCACCACCCGATCGCCTTTGGCGACGGCCGTGACGGCGCTGCCTGTTTCCACCACTTCACCCATAAACTCATGACCGAAAATATCGCCATGGCCGGTACCGGGGATCTTGCCGCGATAGAGGTGCAGGTCGGAGCCACAAATGGCGGTGGCGGTGACGCGCAAAATGATGTCATCGGCGGCTTCAAGTCCCGGATCGGGCACGTTATCAACGCTGACTTTATGCGGACCGTGATAGGTTAATGCTTTCATCTGTTGCACTCCTGCGGATTAGTGGACTGTGGCCATGTGCTGGCACGCGGCGACAAAGCGGAGAGATTCAGGAAACCTGAAACCGAAACCTGCCTGAAGTGTAGCCAGCCTGCAGGCAGTAAGCAGAGCGGCAGGCTCAGATGAAACGGACCAGCCTGGTTGATAAGGTGACAGATTGCGCCGGGAGATGGCCGATCAGTCCGGAATGATACGCTGCCAGCCGGGCAGGGCGGCAAATGCCCGTCGGTAAGCAGTGTCGATTTGGGCCGGCACCTGTTCAATGTAGCGACGCGCATGTTCACGCGTGTCACCCTCCAGCCGCTGCAGGTATGCCACTGCCTCATCAAGGCAGGAATACGGCCTTCAACGCCCGCCATGCAGGCGGGTAATGCGGTCCAGATCAGGCCTTCAATGCCTCTGGCACGCGCCCAGTCCGCCAGCGGTCCCGCCGACGTGTCGGTGACCGTCAGAATGCCTAGCCCATCCTCCCGGCTGTCCGGAATGCCTTCCCGCTCACGCAGCGCGCGACAGGCGGTCTCCAGTGAGGCGGTATTCAGCCAGGCCCACAACACCGGTACCGGTGTGGCATTGAGGCAGATGGCCGTTGCCAGTTCACCGCCTTCACTGATGCGGACAAATTCAATCGGCACCCGCGGGCCATCACAATGCCAGGGGCTGGCCACCGGCAACGCACCCGATTTCCAAATCAGCGATCCCCATCCAAGGCAGGCAATTTTCATTCTGTTCTCCTGTGTCGTGTGTCAGCCGATGCCTCAAGCATAGCCAAAGCGTAGCCCGGCAGGCTCACTCATCGCGCCGCCCGGCGACGTCAGTGCGGTAAAAGCGGCGTAAAAGTGGCATTATCGGGCAGTGACGTGGCGCACAACCTGACGGTTTTTTCAGCGATTTATGCGCATTAATCCGCATAACTTGAACTTTTATCGTCAGGTAGTGTAAAAAGAGGCGCACGCAATCGATTACCTGTGCGTCAGCGGGTCAGGAAGCCATCCTGGCAAACAAGCTGACGCAGTGATGTCTGGCCCGGAGCGGACGCGGCAAGCTGGCGCTTTCTGCTCTGGCAGTCAGATGACTGGCGGCTTTTAAACGGGAAGGGCAGATGAAAACCACGCAAACAGGCACGCTGGGCGCGCTTGAAAGTGACGTCGATACGGCATGGCGTAAAACCGATACCCTATGGATGCTGGGCTTATACGGCACCGCGATTGGTGCCGGCGTACTGTTTCTGCCGATTAATGCTGGCGTGGGTGGACTGATCCCGCTGATCATTATGGCGATACTGGCTTTTCCGCTGACCTTCTTTGCGCACCGCGCCCTGACGCGCTTTGTGCTCTCCGGAAAAAATCCGGCGGGCGACATCACCGACGTGGTCGAAGAGCATTTTGGCACCGGCGCCGGTAAGCTGATTACGCTGCTCTACTTCTTTGCCATCTACCCGATTCTGCTGATGTACAGCGTTGCCATTACCAACACGGTTGAGAGCCTGATGGTCAATCAGCTGGGACTGGTGCCGCCACCGCGCATCCTGCTGTCGCTGTTGCTGATTGTCGGCCTGATGATGATTGTGCGTTTTGGTGAGCAGATGATCGTCAAAGCGATGAGCGTGCTGGTTTATCCGTTTGTGGCGGTATTGATGCTGATGGCCTGCTATCTGATCCCGCACTGGCACGGCGCCGCGCTGACCACGCTGAGCAGCGCTGCGCCTGGCGGCAACGGTTTATGGATGACGCTGTGGCTGGCGATCCCGGTGATGGTCTTCTCCTTCAATCACTCGCCGATCATCTCGTCGTTTGCCGTGGCGAAGCGTGAAGAGTATGGCGAGGCGGCAGAGAAAAAGTGTTCCCGCATTCTGGCCTGTGCCCATCTGCTGATGGTGGTGACGGTGATGTTTTTTGTCTTCAGCTGCGTGCTGAGCCTGTCGCCCGCCGACCTGCACGCGGCCAAGGCGCAGAACATCACCATTCTTTCCTATCTGGCTAACCACTTTCAGGTGCCGGTCATCGCCTGGCTTGGCCCGATAATTGCGATTGTGGCGATCACCAAATCGTTTCTCGGGCACTATCTTGGCGCGCGTGAAGGCTTTAACGGCATGGTAAATAAGGCGCTGCGCAGCCGCGGCAAACAGATCGCGCCCGCCCGGCTGAACCGCCTGACCTCACTGTTTATGTTGCTGACTACCTGGCTGGTGGCGACCCTCGATCCCAATATTCTCGGGATGATTGAGACGCTCGGTGGCCCGGTGATTGCGATGATCCTGTTCCTGATGCCGATGTACGCGATTCAGAAAGTCCCGGCGATGCGTCAGTACAGTGGCAAAATCAGTAACCTGTTTGTGCTGCTGACCGGCCTGATCGCCATCTCTGCCATCTTCTACTCACTGGCGCACTGAGCGGTTTAACCGGGTAGCCGCGGCGCAATCCGGTTGAGGTGGGCCAGCAGTTCGCCCGCCTGCTGTTCAGCGTACACCGCAATGTTGTGCTGGCGTAACAGGGCGGCGGCGACACCCGCACCGGGCTGACGCTGGCCGCTGAAGCTGCCGTCGTATATGGCCTGACTGCCGCAGGTCGGGCTGCCATCGCTGAGCAGGGCAAAGCGGCATCCTTGCTGCTGCGCGGTCTCGAGTGCCAGCCACGCGGCGAGCAGATAAGTCTGCGTCATATCCCGTCCGTCTGATTCCACTACCCTGGCCCGTCCCGCCAGCACATCGGCACCGCTGCCGCCGACAATCTCAGCCGGCAGGCGCGGAGTGGGTAAACCGGCAGCAAGCTCAGGGCAGTGCAGCACCAGCCGCTGCTCGCGCTGCCACTGCGTCAGCGCGGCCAGCACCTGCTTTTTGTCACTGCCGTTGTAGCGCACCCGAAAGCCCATCAGGCAGGCGCTAATCAATATCTTCTCACCGCGCTTCTGCATGCTCAGCGGCCTCCGGGCTGACGTATCTATTCAGCAATGGTTTACTTTTGTTACTTATTAGCATGTTAGAGTTAACGCGAATAATTATTATTCCTTAACCGGGTGCTGAAAAATGAAAACCAGGCTGCTTGCTGCCACCACAATTTTGTTGTCAACCGCCTGCGCGGCCACTGCGTATCCGATCACGGTGACCGATCTTGATGGGCAAACCATTACGCTGCAAAAAGAGCCGCAGCATGTGATTTTGCAGGATGGACGCGACATTCTGGCGCTGGCCTTGCTGGACCGACAAAATCCGTTCCAGCGGGTGGTGGCGTGGAATAACCTGCCCAAAAAGCAGGATACCCAGACCTGGGATCTGCTGAAGCAGCGCTGGCCGCAGGCTTCTTCCATCGTTGACATGGGCTTTAACGATCAGGGGCAGGTTGATCTGGAGAGCGTGCTGGCGAAACAGCCCGATCTGATGATTGCTCAGCTGCGTGCTAAACCGGCGCTGACCCAATCGGGCGTGCTGGCAACGTTAAAAAATCTGCATATTCCGGTGCTGTTCCTCGACGATGAGCTGCAGCCGAAGCAGAACACGGTGCCGGGCATCACCCTGCTCGGTAAAGTGCTGAACCGCGAAGCCGAGGCCAAAGCCTATACCGATTTTTATCAGCAGCGCTG